>CAMAYC010000163.1 GCA_945862125.1 Reyranella massiliensis 521 | reverse complement strand
CCGTCCCGCGACTGGATGCCATGCCGGCCGTGGCCGTCGAGGGCTGGCGCGGGCCCCGTCCGGACGAGGGCGATCCGCGGCGCCGGGCGCTCGCCTGGGCCTTGCTGGCGCCCAACCCGCACAACCTCCAGTCCTGGACGGTCGATCTGTCCCAATCCGACACGATCGTTCTCCACGTCGACGCGGCGCGGCTTCTGCCCCAGACAGACCCGTTCTCGCGGCAGATCCTGATCGGCCACGGCTGCTTCCTCGAGATACTTGAGATGGCGGCGGCGGCCGACGGCTATCGGACCGAGGTGACGCTTTTCCCCGAGGGTGACTGGAGCCTCGACAAGCCGGTCGCGCGCGTCGTCTTTACCCGGCAGCCGGGCCTCGCGGTCGATCCCCTGTTCGCCGAAGTGCCGCGGCGGCGCACCGTGAAGGGCAGCTTCGAAGCGCGCCCACTGGATCGCGCACACAAGGCGGCGCTGCTCTCCGGTTGCGCCTTCTCGGCCTTGCCGCTCGCCATCGTCGACGATGCGGACAGCGTTGAACGCCTCCGCACGCTGGCGATTGCTGGATCCGAAATGGAAATGAACACTCATCGCACGCACAAAGAGAGCATCGACGTGGCGCGCATCGGCGCTGCCGAGATCGCGGCCCATCGTGACGGCATTTCGTTGAAGGGCCCGATGATCTGGGCGCTGCGCCAGGCCGGCCAGATGACTCCGGCCAAGGCGATGACACCGGGAACGCTCGCCTGGAATGGCGGCCGCGATTACGTCATGGCGGGCTATGCCAGTGCCCGTGCCTTCGGCTGGATCGCCAGTGCCGACAATGCGCGGTCGACGCAGATCGCCACCGGCCGTGCCTTCGTCCGCCTGCAGCTCTCGGCGACGGCGCTTGGTGTTGCGTTGCAGCCGCACAGCCAGACCCTGCAGGAATATCCCGAGATGGCGTCGCTGCGCGCGGCCATGCACAGGCAATCCGGCATCGCGGAAGGTGCCACGCTGCAGATGTTCTTCCGGCTGGGCTATGCTGCTGATCCCGGTCCGTCGCCGCGACGGGCGCTCAACAGTTTCGTGACCGCATGACAGAGCCGCCGCTTGCCTTCCGGATCGTCAACTGGATCGGCATCATCGACCAGCTGACCACCACCGAGGGCAACCGCCTGCTGAAGCCGCTCGGACTGCCGCTGCCGCAGCTGGTGATGCTGAACCATTTCAGCCATCGCCCGGACGAGGCCAGGACCGTGACGTCGATCGCCCGCGCCCTGCAGCAGCCGCAGCCCGGCGTCACCAAGAACGTGCAGAATCTGGTGGCCAAGGGCTGGCTGCGCGAGCGCAGCAACGGCGCCGACGGCCGCTCCAAGCTCCTGGTGCTGACGCCGGCCGGGTTGGCCAAGCACCGCGCCGCCGTGGCGGCGCTGACGCCGTGGATTGCCCGCGCCTTTGCCGACTGGTCGGAGAAGGACCAGCGCACGCTGTTTGCGCTGCTCGACCGGCTCAAACTGTGGTTCGACTCCGACCGGGATCGGACTTGATCGAGCCGAGATAGGACACTGCCAGCCGGACGATTTCGTCCTCGAAAGCACGGCTTCGGAGGAAGGGCTGCTCCTCCAGCACCGCGGCACGGATGGCGCCCAGCATTGCGCGCGACATCACGAACAGCTGCTCGCGGCTGAGGGCCGGCAGGATTGGTCGCGGACCGCTGCCCACTTCGGCGCCGGCGGCGGCGATGAAAGCGGCCACCGGTGCCATCAGTTCGATGCCGATGCCTTGCGCCAGGATTGCCTGCACCACCGCCTTGCGCGCCCGCTGCCGGCCGCGAAAGGCATTGATGATCACCCGCACCATGGCGCGCACGCGGCCCTCCAGGGAAGGGTCGCCGCCACCGCCGAGCGCCCGGCCGACATCGGCCAGCGCGATCTCCATCTCCCGCCGCGCCAGGGCCAGCAGCACTGCATCCTTGTTGGTGAAGTACTGGTAGAGCGTGCCGATGCTGACGCCCGCCCGCTCGGCCACGGTATTGGTGGTGAAGGCGGCCAATCCACCCGTTTCGAGAATCTGAGCCGCCCCTTCCAGGATCGCCGTCACGGTCTCGGCCGCGCGTGACTGCCGCGGGATTCGTCTTGTCGTTTCAATGGTTTGGCGAGGCTTGGCCAAGGCGGCGCTCCGGTGGCAAAGGCGAGTAAGAGAATGTGAGCATTACTCATATATTTGCGGCAGGCAAAGACAAAGGGGCTCGCCATGGACGAACTCGCCACTCTTTATTTCGTCATCCTGCCGCTCGTGATGGGGGCGGCGTTGATCGAAGGTATTTGGCTGTCGCGCACAAGGGCCGAATCCTATGACTGGAAGGCTTGGGCCTGCTCGCTGGCCGACCTGGCCGGCCGCCGGCTTCTCGCGCTCGTTCCGTATGCATTGGCGGCGCCGTGGCTGGGCTGGGTGTGGGAGCATCGGCTGTTCACCCAGTCGCTCGACAATGTCTGGTCGGTGCTGCTGCTCTTCGTCGGGCTGGAATTCTTCTATTATTGGTATCACCGGACCAGCCACACCACGCGCTGGTTCTGGATGGCACACTCCGTCCATCACTCGCCCAACCAGTTCAACCTTGCCGCCGCCTATCGCCTGGGCTGGTTCGGCAAGTTCACCGGCACTTCACTCTTCTTCACGCCGTTGGTGTTGCTGGGCTTTACACCGGCGACCGTGCTGACGGCGCTGTTCCTGAACCTGCTCTACCAGTTCTGGATCCATGCCGACTGGATCCCCAGGCTCGGCTTGCTGGAGTATGTGCTCAATACGCCGTCGAGCCATCGCGTCCATCACGCGCGCAATCCGGAATATCTCGACGCCAATTTCGGCGGCGTGCTGATCGTCTTCGACCGGCTGTTCGGCACCTATGTCGCGGAGCGGGCCGACCTGCCGTGCGACTACGGCCTGGTGTCGCCTGCGGTCTCCTCGCGGAATCCCTTCGTGGTCAACATGCAGCCATGGATCGGCCTGGCGAAGGATCTCGCCTCGGCACGCTCGCCGCGCGAGGCCTGGATGTACCTGTTCGCGCCACCAGGCTGGCGGCCGGACGGCGCCGGCCTCACCACGGCCGAACTCAAGAAGCGTGTCTCGATCGCCCAGCCCGTCATGAGCTGACGTCACCCAACGCCGCGATGAAGATGCGCGCCAGCGTCGGCGCCGTTGCGGGATTGTCGAGCACGCCGGGATCCTGGGCCAGTGCCTCCCATATGGTGCCCTCGACAGCGGCGAGCGCCATGGCGAGCCGCGCCGCATCGGGCGGCGCGCCCGCAACGGCCGCGAACTTGGTCTGCAGGGCGGGGACATAGAGCCGCCCCTCTTCAAGGATCGCCTGGCGCCCCTGGACTTCGGGCAAGGTATCGAGGAGTGCGAGCGACAGGTCGAGCGTGCGCCGCTTCTCGGCCAGGAACATCGTCATTGCCCGGTGCGCTGCCTCTTGGAGATCGGTCACGCCGGCGAGATCGACGGCGACCACTACCTCGAGGAAGGCGCGCGTGCGCTGTCGAACGATCTCGACGGCGATCGCTTCGCGATTGGGAAAGTACTGATAGAGCGATCCGACCGATACGCCAGCCCGTTGGGCGACGCGGGTGGTGGTGAGCTGGGCCCAGCCGTCGGCGCGAAGAATGCGAATCGCCGCCTCGACGATCGCTTCCACCGTGGCCGTGGAACGGTCCTGGGTCGGCTGTTTCCGCTGCTTTGGCGCACCTGCCAAGAGGTGATCTCCCATGCGAATGGACGGACTCGAGGGCGGCAACCATCTTGGAGATGTCGCTCATGGAGCCAATGCCGATGTCTTCTTCCCATCATCTCGTGACGGGCGCCACCTCGGGAATCGGGCTGGAGCTCGCCGCCCGACTGTTGGCCGATCCGGCCAGTCGCCTCGTCGTCGGCGCGCGCCGCCCCGAGGCGGCGGCGGCGCTTCGGGCCTTGGCCGGCCCCGACCGGCTCGCGATCCTGCCACTTGACCTGGCGTCACTCGCCTCGACTGCCGCCTTCGCCGAGTTGGTGAGAAGCCACCTCGCTGGCGGCGCGCTCGCGTCATTCGCGGCCAATGCCGGCTTGCAGATCACCGGCCCGTGTCGGCTCACTGCCGACGGATACGAGGAAACGTTCCAGGCGAACTTTCTGGGCCATGCCGTACTGATCGAGCGCCTCTTGCCGCATCTCGCACCGGGCGCACCGGTCGTTCTGACGGCGAGCGGCACGCATGATCCGACGATCCGGACGGCGCGGATGTTCGGCTTCAGAGGCGGGCTGTTCGTCGGGGCCGATCGGACCGCGAAGGGCGATCTCGACTCCGCAGCCCCGCCGAAGCAACAGGGCATGGACCGCTATGCCACATCGAAGCTCTGCGCCATCCTGCATGTCTATGCGCTAGCGCGGCGAGCGGCTGCCGGCGGACCGCGCTTCATTGCCTTCGATCCCGGCCTGATGCCGGGTACCGGCCTGGCACGCGAGCGCTCGGGTCTCGAGCGCTGGGCCTGGTCGAATGTGCTGCCGGTGCTGGCTCGGGCGATGCCGGGCACTAGCACCGCGCGGTACTCGGCAACGGCCTATGCGGATATCCTCACCGGTCGCGCCTTCCCGCGCGGCACCGGCCTGCATGTCGACTACAAGCTCGCCGAGGCGCCGAGTTCGCCCGACTCGCGGCGTGAGGACTGGCAGGACGAGCTTCTCCGGTTCGTCGAACGCGTGGCGCTTGAGCGCTGAGCGTCGCGGCGGCAGAGTGCCGGCGAAGGAGAAACGCCATGGCGAGAGACAAGGTCTGCGTCGTGATCGGCGCCGGCGATGCGACGGGCGGTGCGATCGCCCGCCGGTTCGCACGCGAGGGTTTCACCGCCGTCGTGACGCGGCGCAGTGCCGACAAGTTGCAGCATCTGGTCGCGCAGATCACCAAGGAGGGCGGCAAGGTCCATCCCTTCGGCTCGGATGCGCGCGACGAGGCCGAGGTCGAGAGACTGTTCCGCCAGATCGAGACCGAGATCGGCGAGATCGAAGTCTTCGTCTTCAATATCGGCGGCAACGTCCGCTTCGACATCCGCGACACCACGGCCCGCGTCTATCGCAAGGTCTGGGAGATGACGGCCTTCGCGGGCTTCCTGACGGCGCGCGAGGCGGCCAAGGCGATGGTGCCGCGGGGCAGGGGCACCATGATCTTCACCGGGGCCACCGCGAGCCTGCGCGGCGGCCGCGGCTTTTCGGCCTTCGCCGGTGGCAAGCACGCGGTGCGGGCGCTGGCGCAGTCGATGGCGCGCGAACTCGGCCCCCAGAACATCCATGTCGCCCATGTCGTGATCGACGGCGCCATCGACACCGAATGGATAAAGGCCAACTTCCCGGAGCGCTACAACGCCGGCCCCGACGCCATCCTCAATCCCGACGACATCGCCGAGGCCTACTGGCAGCTCCACCGCCAGAAGCGCAGCGCCTGGAGCTTCGAGATGGACCTCAGGCCGTGGAAGGAGAGCTGGTAGCGCGCAGCTTCAGCAGCGCCAGCATCATGTCGATGGTGGGCGTCGGCACCTTGGCGAGTTCGCTCAAGTCGGCGATCGAATCGGCCAACGCCGCGATCTCGAGCGGCTTGCCGGCCTCGAGGTCGGTCAGCATCGACATCTTGTGATCGGTGAGGCCGACCGTGAATTCGATCCGCTTTTCCATCGGCGTCGCCAGGGTGGCGCCGAACGTGGCGGCCACCGCCTCGGCCTCGACCATCATGCGGCGCGCGATCTCGACGGCGCCGGCCGATTTTCCGATGCCGCCGTTGTTGGCCTGGGTGAGCACCGCGATCGGGTTCCAGGTCAGGCTGTTGATCATCTTGGTCCAGATCTCGGCCCTTATGTCGCTCTTCACCGGCGCCTTCAGCCCGGCCTCTGTCATGGCGGCACTGAGCCGGGTGACGCGCCCTGACGCCGAACCGTCGGGCTCACCCAGCGGAAGGTAGCAGACCTCGTTCTCCAGTTTCGCGACACCGGGTGCGGGCACGACGCCGCCCGCCCAGTAGGCGCAGCCCAGCGCCCGCGCCGGTCCGAACAGCGACCACTGACGGCCGCCGGGATCCATGCGCTTCAGGCGGCTGCCTTCGAACGCGCCGTTCAGTTTGTGGAAGAACCAGTAGGGCGCGCCGGTGGTCGGCGGAATCAGTGCCGTTTCGGGTCCGAGCAACGGCACGATCGAGTCGAGGGCGGCGAGATATTGGTGCGTCTTGAGCGTGATGAACACCACGTCCTGCGGGCCGAGCTCAGCGGGATTGTCGGTGGCGGCGACCCGGACGGTGAAATCCTCGGTGGGAGAGACCAGCCGCAGGCCATTCTTGCGGATTGCCGCGAGATGGGCGCCGCGGGCGATCAGGCTGACCTCGATACCTTTTACGCGCGCGAGGTGTGCGCCGATGATTCCGCCGATCGAGCCGGCGCCATAGAGGCAGATCTTCATGGGAACTCATCGCAAAGGGGGTCGTTGACCTAGGAACCTCAAACATCAAGGTGACATCATGGCAACCGATACCGTCGACACTTCCAAACTGTGGGATCTGATCAAGGACATCAAGTTCGCCATGTTCACCGCCCGTCACGGCAACGGTCACCTGCACTCGCGGCCGATGACGACGCAGAACGGCGACAACGATCGCGGCGCGGTGCTGTGGTTCTTCATGTCGCGCAAGAGCGATCCGGTCGCCGATCTACAGGCGGCACCCGAAGTGAACGTGGCCTATGCCGACCCCGGCCGCGATGCCTACGTCTCCGTTTCCGGCACTGCCCGCGTCGTCGAGGACGATGCCAGGAAGCAGGCGCTGTTCAACACCTTCGCCAAGGCCTGGTTTCCCGGTGGCGCCTCCGATCCCGACCTGGCGCTGGTCGCGGTCGTCATCGCCCATGCCGATTATTGGGACGTGAAGACCAACAAGGCCGTGCAGCTCTTCAAGATGGCCAAGGCCGCCCTCACCGGCACGCCGCCCACCGACATGGGCGAGCACGGCAAGGTGCGGATGCGCTGAAGCCCTCTCCTGGGGGCGCTATCTTGGGCGCGCTACTTCTTCGGGGTGGTCGCGGCGCCGACGCCCGCGCCTACCGCGCCGCCGATCAGGGCGCCGGGCAGGACGCCGAGCGGTGTGAGAGCGCCGACCGCGGCGCCCGATCCGGCGCCGATGGCGCCGCCGGTCACGGCCCTCTGGCCCCAGGTGTCGCCACAGGCGGTGAGGCCGAGCAGGACGGCGGTGAGAGCGAAGGTCTTGGCCATGGTGCGAAACTCCCCGTTGCGCCTCTGGAAGGGCACAGGGTTACGAGATCATGTGGCGTAAGTGTGTTTCCATCTTGGCAATCCCCGGCAATTCCTGCCTTGACGAGAGCCGCGTCTGCCAAAGACAGATCAACGGCGTGACGATGAGTTCCATCGCCAGGGCCGCAGCGACCATGGGTGTTGCCGGATCGCCCAGCGCCAGACCCAGCAGGCGGGCCAGACCGCCGATGACGACCAGCATCGTGAGCAGCCGGACGCGAGCGGTTCTCGCCTCGAGCCGGGGAATCGCGCTCCAGAAACCCAACCCGATCGCGACCAGCAGACCGCTGAGATAGCGATGATGATTGTCGTCCCATCCGACGCTGCCAGACAGTCCTTGCGTGACGTCCCACAATCCCGAGGCAACGGGCAGCAGCGCCGCGATCGCAATCGAAACCTGCAGGGCACGTCTTTCCAGCATGTTCCTGCTACGCAGGTCGACCGACCCCGGATCAGGGCGACTTGACCGCGTGACTCGCCCCGCCCGACACTGCGGGCGGAGGCAACACCCTGGTCGAGAACTCCGACATCACCGTCTGGCTCATGTTCGCGCCGTTCTGGCTGCTGGGCATCGCGGCGCTGGTCGGCGCCGTCTGGCACATGATCCATTTCGCGATCGTGCACGCCCGCGCGCATGCCGCCAGCCACGCGCCCACGACCCCGTTCTTGTCGCGGCGGGTCGCTTGGCACGAACTGTCGCCCGACGCGCGCCATCACCTCAAACGCGCGCTGATCGCCTTTGGCGCCTTCTTCGGTCTCTGCGCCGGCGCGATCGTGGTGGGCGTCGTGGCCGCCTTCGTGATGCGGGCGTAGGGTCCAGCCATGCTGAAACACTTCGACCACATGACGGTGGCCGTGACCGACCTCGCCGCTGCCCGGCGCTTCTTCGCCCTGCTGGGTTTCGAGGAGGACAAGGCGGTGGTGATCAGTGGCCCCGTCATGGATCGGTACATGGGCGTGCCGGGGATCGAGGCCGACCATGTCACCCTTGTCCTGAAGGACGCCTCGCCGCGCTGCGAGATCCAGCTCCTGCACTACCGCAAGCCTGCAGCCGCGCACGATCCCAGCGTCGCCCATCTCGACAAGATCGGTTTCAACCACATCTGCTTCGCCGTCTCCGACATCGACGGGCTGATCGCGAAAGTGACGGCGGCCGGCGTGAAGCTGCGCAACCAGCCGATGGTCTTCCACGACCGCAAGCTGGTATTCCTCGAAGGGCCCGACGGCATCGTCGTCGAACTGGCGCAATGGGCCTGAGAATGCAGACATGATTCGCAGCCGGCTGCTCCGCCGCGTGGCCTACGTGCGGCGCAACCGCTGCAGCGTGCTGGTGGCCGTGCTCTGCTTCTTCATCCTGCTCAACCCGCTGCTCTCGGGATCGATGATCGGTGCCACGATGCTGGCCACCAGCCTGTTCGTGATCCTGCTCCTGGCCGTCTGGGCGCTACGCGTCCGCCGGCCGTTCGTCTGGGGTCTGGCGTTTCTGGCCTTCCTCACGATCGACGCGCTGGTGGCCGACCGTCTGGGCGAGACCTGGATACGGCCGCTGGCGCTGGTTGCCACCGCCGCCTTCGTCAGCACCGTCACGGTGGCCTTGCTGCGCTACGTGCTCGACCGGCGCCCCATCACCACCGACAAGGTGTTCGGCGCGGTCGCCGCCTACATCCTGATCGCCCTCTCCTTCGCCAGTATCTTCGGCCTGTTGCAGGTCTTTGAGCCCCATGCCTTCAACGCCGCCCACGGCAACGGGCCCGACGGCCGCCTCAACTGGTCCGACTTGATGTATTTTTCCTTCACGGTGCTGACCTCGACCGGCTTCGGCGAGATCACGCCGGCATCGCCGCTGGCGCGTGCGCTGGTGGTGCTCGAGCAGGTGCTGGGCGTGATGTATGTGGCCTTCCTGATCGCCCGGCTCGCCAACATGTACGGCCGCGAACGGCGCCAGAGCTGACTTCGCACGTCGAACCGCCTGCCCGGGTGTCGGATGCTCGGGCGCGGGGTGGGGCTATACTGGGGCCGGGTTCAAGGAGACAGACCATGACCATCGCTGCTGAAGCCGAACGCTTCGACGCCATCGTTATCGGCGCCGGCCTGTCGGGCATGTACCAGCTCCTGAAGCTGCGCCAGCTCGGCATGAAGGTCCGCGTCTTCGAGGCGGGCGGCGGCGTCGGCGGCACCTGGTACTGGAACCGCTATCCCGGGGCGCGCTTCGATTCGGAAAGCTGGACCTACGGCTTCTCCTTCTCGCCCGAGGTGCTGAAGGAATGGGACTGGAAGGAGCATTTCTCCGGCCAGCCCGAGAACCT
>CAMAYC010000162.1 GCA_945862125.1 Reyranella massiliensis 521 | reverse complement strand
AGCAGTTCCTGGTCGGCAAGCTGCTCAACCTGCCGCTGGTGCGCGAGGTCCGCAGCAACATCGCGATCCAGACGCTGAAGGCGGGGGCGCCGTTGCCGCTGGGGCATTTAGCGGCGGCCGGAGGGTAGCGGCACGCCAAAAAAAGCGAACGAAGATTGCTGCGCTAACTGCAGATACCGTTGGACCAATGGACAGCATCCAAACCAGCGGACAACTCTAGAGTCCGCTCACTCCGCCGCCCGCACGCCCTGGGTCGCCGGAGTCACGGCCTTCATCGTGCCGCCGTAGCGGTCGGTGAAGGCGGTGGTGTCGATCTCGTCGAGCACGATCTCGCGGTTGAGCACTTTCTCTTTCCACTGCAGCAGCTGCGGATGCGCCGCCTGGAATTCGGGCATCACTTCATTGGCGAACAGTTCGAGCGATTCGCAGATGTCCTCGTGGCGGTTCTTGCCGGCCTGGTTCAGCAGGACGACCTGGTCGATGTTCGACTCCTGGAACTTCTTGAGCTTGCGGCGGATGGTCTCCGGCGAGCCGATCAGGCCGCCGCGGAGCGAGGCCGCGTGTTGCTCGGGATTGGCCTTCTTCCACTTCTCGTATTCGTCCCACATGTTGACCGTGCCGGCGGCCGGCCGGCGCCGGTCGGCCGACTGGCCGTAGAAGCGCAAGGCGAACTGGAAGAAGGTGTCGCCGTCGGCGCGGGCGCGCGCTTCCTCGTCGGTCTTGGCGCACATGAAGAAGCTCACCAGCGCGATGTTGGGGTTGGTCTTGTAGTCGGCGAGCTTCTTCTGCCGCTTCACGAAGGCATTGTAGTAGGCATGAACCCAGGCATGCGCGGCGTCGGCCGAGACGAACTGGAAGCCGAGCGCGCCCATGCCCCATTCGCCGGCCTTGGTCAGCGTCTGGAGCTGCGAGCAGGCGACCCAGAGCGGCGGGTGCGGCTTCTGCATTGGCTTGGGCACCACCATGCGGAGCGGGATGTTCCAGGTCTTGCCCGCGTGTTCGCTCGGGCCGTCCTTGAACATCGGCAGGATGGCACGCACGGCTTCCTCGAAGATCTCGCGCTTGTTCTCCATGGTGACGCCGAACGGCTCGAGCTCGGTGATCGAGGCGCTCTCGCCCATGCCGAATTCGCAGCGGCCGTTGGACAATAGGTCGAGCGTGGCCACGCGTTCGGCGACGCGGGTGGGATGGTTGGTGGTCACCTGAAAGATGCCGTGGCCGAGGCGGATGTTCTTGGTGCGCTGGCTGGCGGCGGCGAGGAAGGATTCCGGCGAGGGCGAGTGCGAGTATTCCTCGAGGAAGTGATGCTCGACCTGCCAGGCATGGTCGTAGCCCAGGCGGTCGGCGAGTTCGATCTGGTTCAGCGCGTTCTGGTAGAGCCGGTGCTCGTCGCCCTCTTTCCAGGGGCGAGGCAACTGCAGTTCATAGAAAATGCCGAATTTCATGGGGCTTCCTCCGGGAGGAAGCATGCCCGCAAATCGGACCGGTGCAAGAGGATGAGAAACGCCGTTTCGCTGGAAGAGACGTATGAGGTCGGCTGCATCACCGCGGCCAGCGCTTCCAGGACCGCTGGTGCCTGGTAGGGCTTGGTAATGACGGGCCGCATCTAATGACGCTCGGGCACGGTGCGCGGCTCGCCGGTGACAAAGATGAACGGGATGCCCTCGGCGGAGAGCCGGTCGGCCACCGGGAATACCAACTCCTGGCCCAGATTCACATCGAGGAGCGCGGCATCGAGCTTGGTGACGGAGATCTTCGCCAGGGCAAGCTCAACCGAGGCAGCCGGTCCGACGACGCCGCAGGCGGCATCATCGAGGACCCTTTCGAGATCGAGGGCGATGAAGATGTCGTCCTCGACGATCAGTACGTGGCGATCCGAAAAATCGAGAGTAACCAAGGTCTTGCCTGACTGGGCGGTGTGCTGCCCGTTGCTTGACTCAAGGCAACGGCCCTTCAGGCGAATGGTTGCGGCGCTACTCCGCGGCGGCTTTCAACGCCTCGGGATTGCGCCACTGGTTCAACAGCTCGGCTTCCTTCTGCTTGGCCTTCACCAGATGCGCGTCCTTGACGTAGCCGTAGCCCTTGATGTCGTCGGGGATCGCCGCGAGCCTCACTGCCAGCGCATGGTTGGCGGGCGACAGACCATTCAGCAGTTCGGCCACCAGCGCCTCGTACTCGCCGATCAGCGCGCGCTCGGTCTTGCGCTCCTTGGTGTAGCCGAAGATGTCGAAGCCGGTGCCGCGCAGGCCCTTCAGCTTCGCCAGCATCCGGAAGACCGGCAGGATCCAGGCGCCGAACTCCTGCTTGATCAGGTGGCCGGTCCTGGGATCGCGGCTGGAAAAGATCGGCGGCGCGAGGTGGAACTTCAGCCTGTAGTCGCCCTCGAACTGGCCGGCGAGCTGGGCCGCGAAGGCGGCATCGGCATGGAGTCGCGCCACTTCGTACTCGTCCTTGTAGGAGAGCAGCTTGCTGTGGTTGCGGGCCACGGCTTCCGCGAGCTCGCTGCGGCCGGGGGCGGCCTTCTGCTCGGCGGCGCGGACCTTGTCGACCAGCGCCTTGTAGCGCTGGGCCAGGGCGTCGTTCTGGTAGCCGGCGAGGTGCTTCATGCGTACCGCCACGATCTCGTCTAGCGTCTTGGCGATGCGCGTGAACGGAACGACCGTCGCTGCCAGGCTCGCCGGTGGGGCGGCAAGCTTCTCGACCGCGGCGCGATCGGCGGCGGCGCGGCGGCCCCAGCGGAAGGCCGAGGTGTTCATGGCGACGGCGGCGCCGTTCAGTTCGATCGCCTGCTCCAGCGCCTCGTGGCCGATCGGCACCAGGCCCTGCTGATAGGCGTAGCCCAGCATGAACATGTTGGTGGCGATCGAATCGCCCAGCAGCGCCGTGGCGATGCGGGTGGCCTCGACGAAGTCGCAGGCATCGGCGCCGGCGGCCGCCTCGATCGAGAGGCGAAGCGTGTGCGAGGGGAAGGCGATGTCGGGATGGCGGGTGAATTCGCCGGTGATGGTCTCGTGCGTGTTGACGATGGCGCGTGAGACGCCGGGCTCGAGCCGCGCCAGCGAATCGGCACCGGCGCTGACCACGAGATCGCAGCCCAGCAGCAGGTTGGCGCCGCCGGCGCCGAGGCGCACGGCATGCAGCGCCTCGGGCGTTGCGCCGAGACGGACGTGGCTGACCACCGCGCCGCCCTTCTGCGCCATGCCGAGCTGGTCGAGGACGGTGGCGCCTTTGCCTTCGAGATGCGCGGCCATGCCCATGATGGCGCCGATGGTGACCACGCCTGTGCCGCCGATGCCGGTGATGAGCACGCCGTAGGGCTTGCCGGCGATCGAGGGCAGGGTGGGCGCCGGCGGCAGGGCCGGTTCGCTCGTGGCGGCCGCCGCGGACGCCTTCACAGCCTTGCCCTTTCGCAGGTTGCCGCCTTCGACGGTGACGAAGGAGGGGCAGAAACCGTTCAGGCAAGAGAAGTCCTTGTTGCAGGACGACTGGTCGATGGCGCGCTTGCTGCCGAACTCGGTGGCAACAGGCGTCACGGAGAGGCAGTTCGACTGGGTCGAGCAGTCGCCGCAGCCTTCGCAGACGGCCTGGTTGATCAGCACGTGCTTGGCGGGATCTGGATAGGTGCCGCGCTTGCGGCGGCGGCGCTTCTCGGCCGCACACGTCTGGTCGTAGATCAGGACCGAGACGCCTTTGACTTCGCGCAGTTCGCGCTGGACCTCGTCGAGCTGGTCCCTGTGATGGAAGGTGACGCCCGGCGCCCATTCGGTGCCGACAGGGTACTTGCCCGGATCGTCGCTCACCAGCGCGATGCGGTCGACGCCCTCGGCGCGGACCTGGCGGCTGATGCGCCACGGCGTGACGTCGCCGTCGTGCGGCTGGCCGCCGGTCATGGCAACGGCGTCGTTGTAGAGGATCTTGTAGGTGATGGTGGTGTGGCTGGCGATGGCGTGGCGGATCGCGAGGTAGCCCGAATGGAAATACGTGCCGTCGCCCAGGTTCTGGAAGACGTGCGGCACGTCGGTGAAGTGCGAGGCGCCGACCCAGGTGCCACCCTCGGCGCCCATGTGGGTGAAGGTCTTGGTGTTCCGCTCCATGCCGATCGCCAGCGTGTGGCAGCCGATGCCGGCCAGCGCCATCGAACCGTCGGGCACCTTGGTCGAGCTGTTGTGCGGGCAGCCGGAACAGAAGTAGGGCACGCGCGCCATGCCGGACTCGTTGCGGACCTGACGGCCGCTACGGCGCTTCAGCATCTCGAAGCGCTGCTTCGTGCGCTCGCCGAAGGAGTCGAGGCCGAAGCGCGCCACGAGGACCGAGGCGATGTCGAACGGCGTCAGTTCGCCGTCGCTCTTGAAGAGGTGCTGGCCGCGCTCGTCATGCTTGCCGACCACGACGGGGCGGCGGCCGGATTCCATGTTGAACAGCGCGTCTTTCAGTTGCTGCTCGATCAGCGGCCGCTTTTCCTCGATCACCAGGATCTCGCGCTTGCCGGCGCAGAAAGCGGTGGCGCCCTCGGTCTCGAGCGGCCAGACCATGCCGACTTTGTAGATGGCCAGTCCCAGTCGCTCCGCTTCGGCGTCGTCGATGCCGAGTTCGTCCAGCGCCTGGCGGACGTCGAGGTAGGATTTGCCGACGGTGACGATGCCGAAGCGCGCGTCGGGGCGGCCCATCATCGCCCGGTCGAGCTTGTTGGCGCGCCAGTAGGCCAGCGCCGCCGGGATCTTCACCGAGTAGACGCGCTTTTCCTGGCCGAGCCAGTCGTCGGGCCAGCGGATGTGCACGCCGTCGGCCGGCAGGTGATGATCGGACGGGGTATGGATTTCGAGGCGGTGCGGGTCGACATAGACCGAGGCCGAGGAATCGACCGTCTCGCTCAGCACCTTGAAGCCGACCCAGAGGCCAGAGTAGCGCGACATCTCGAAGGCATGCAGGCCCCAGTCGAGATACTCCTGCACCGACGCCGCGTGGATCACCGGCATGCCGGCTGAAATGAAGGCAGGCTCGCTCTGGTGGGCGACCGTCGAGGACTTGGCCATGTGGTCGTCGCCTGCCAGCGCCACGATGCCGCCGTGCCTGGACGTGCCGGCGTAGTTGGCGTGCTTGAAGGCATCACCGGAGCGGTCGACGCCAGGGCCCTTGCCGTACCACATGCCGAATACGCCGTCGTAGCGGGCGCCGGAATAGAGATGGATCTGCTGCGTGCCCCACAGCGCCGTGGCCGCCAGGTCCTCGTTGGTGCCGGGCTGAAATTCGATGTGGTTCTTCTTGATGAAGCGCTTGGCCTGCCACAGTGCCTGGTCGAAGCCACCCAGCGGCGAGCCGCGATAGCCGGAGATGTAGCAGGCGGTGTTGAGGCCAGCCGCGAGGTCGCGCTGGCGCTGCATCATCGGCAGTCGGACCAGGGCCTGCGTACCGGTGAGATAGACCCGGCCTGTTTCGAGGACGTACTTGTCATCCAGGGTCACCGCGAGGGTCATGGGCAACCTCCTTGACTTGTTATATGGGGACGGTAGCGACAGAATCTTGCGCCTTGCAATCGGGAACGCGCGGGCCGCGCAAAAATGACGTTTTAAGGGTGCCGTGGCGCACCGATCATGCGCGCCGTTTCACGGTGTCGCCCGGGAATGAAATGTTGTAATCACCCGCCGCATGTCTGTTCTCGTCACCGGAGTCGCCGGTTTCATCGGGTCGCACGTCGCGCGGGCCCTGCTGGCCCGGGGCGAGGCTGTGGTGGGCGTCGACAATTTCAGCGACTACTACGACCCGATCCTGAAGTTCGCCCGCCTGAAAACCCTGCGCGAGGATAAGGGCTTTACCTTTCTGGAAGCCGACATCGCCGACCGCGAGGCAATGCTGGCGCTGGCCGGCCGGCACGGCGACCTCGACCGGATCGTGCACCTGGCGGCCCAGCCCGGCGTCCGCCATTCGATGGTCGATCCCTATATCTACGTGCAGACCAACGTGATGGGCCATCTCGTGATGCTCGAACTGGCGCGCGGGCTCCGGGACCTGAAGCATTTCGTCTATGCCTCGTCCTCGTCGGTCTACGGCGGCAATCGCAAGCTGCCTTTCGCCACGACCGACAACGTCGACCGGCCGATATCGCTCTACGCCGCCACCAAGCGCGCCGACGAGCTGATGACCGAGACCTACACCCATCTCTACGGGTTGAAGGCGACCGGCCTGCGCTACTTCACGGTCTACGGGCCGTGGGGCCGGCCCGACATGTCGCCCTACATCTTCGCCAAGGCGATCCACGAGGGCCGCACCATCGAGCTCAATCACCTGGGCTTCATCAAGCGCGACTACAGCTACATCGACGACATCGTGGCCGGCACGCTCGCCGTGCTTGACAGACCGGCGGCCGCGGCGGGCCACCGGGTCTACAATCTGGGAGCGTCGCGGAGCGAGGACATCGTCCATGTCGTGTCGCTCTTCGAGAAGGCGCTGGGCCGCGAGGCCAAGGTCGAGTTGCGGCCCGGCGAACCCGGCGACATGCAGGAGACCGCGGCCGACGTCTCTGACACCACGCGCGACTTCGGCTGGACGCCCAAGGTGACGGTGGAGCAGGGGATTCCGCTCTTCGTCGACTGGTTCAAGACGTACAATCGCCTGTAACTTGCGCCGAGGGGCGCACGGCCCCATCTCTGGGGCAGCAGGAGAGTGTAAATGAGTGCAATGCTGGGCGATCTGCCGACCTGGAATCTCGCCGACCTCTATTCCAGCCCGACCGGGCCCGATCTCGAGACTGATCTGAAGCGCGCGGCGGCCGAGGCCGAGGCGTTCGCCCGGGACTACGAAGGCAAGGTGGCGGGGCTCGACGGCAAGGCGCTGGGCGGCGCCATCGCCCGCTATGAGAAGATGTCGGACCTCATGGGCCGCATCGGCTCCTACGCCTCTCTCTATTATGCCAGCGACATGGCCGATCCCGAGCGCGGCCGATTCTCCCAGAATGTCTCCGAAAGCCTGACCGACATCGGCTCCAAGCTGCTGTTCTTCGGCCTCGAAGTGAAGCGCCTGGAGGATGCCGACCTCGCCGCCAAGATGAAGGCGCCGGAACTCGCCAAGTATGCGCCGTGGCTGCGCGACCTGCGCGCCTTTCGGCCGCACACGCTGTCGGACGAACTCGAGAAGGCGCTGCACGAGAAATACGTCGTCGGCCGCGCCGCCTGGTCGCGCCTGTTCGACGAGACCATCGCGCGGCTGCGCTATCCGTTCCGCAACGAGGTGCTGACCGAGCCGCAGATCCTCGACAAGCTCTCGAGCAAGGACGCCGAGGTGCGCAAGGACGCGGCCAAATCCTTCGGCAAGGTCCAGGGCGACAATATCGCGGTCTTCTCGCTGCTCACCAACACGCTCGCCAAGGACAAGGAGATCGAGGACCGCTGGCGCAAGTATCCGCGGCCGCAGTCGGCCATGAATCTTGGCAACTGCGTCGAGGACGAGGTCGTCGATGCGCTGGCCTCATCGGTGAAGGCGGCCTATCCGCGTCTTGCGCACCGCTACTACAAGCTCAAGGCCAAGTGGTTCGGCGTTGAAAAGATGCCCTACTGGGACCGCAACGCGCCGCTGCCCGAGCACGACGACCGCGTGATCGCCTGGCCCGAGGCGACGAAGATCGTGCTCGATGCCTACGGCGCCTTCTCGCCGGAGCTGGCGGCGGTCGGCAAGAAGTTCTTCGACAATGCCTGGATCGACGCGCCGGCGCGGCCGGGCAAATCGCCGGGCGCCTTCGCCCATCCCACGGTGCCGTCGGCGCATCCCTATCTGCTGCTGAACTACCAGGGCAAGGTGCGGGATGTGATGACGCTCGCGCACGAGCTGGGCCACGGCGTGCACCAGGTGCTGGCCGGCCAGCAGGGCGCGCTGATGGCCGACACGCCGCTCACACTCGCGGAGACCGCCTCGGTGTTCGGCGAGATGCTCACCTTCCAGTCGCTGCTGAAGACCGCGCCCGACAAGGCCACGCGCAAGGCGATGCTGGCTGGCAAGGTCGAGGACATGCTGAACACGGTGGTGCGCCAGATCGCCTTCTACGATTTCGAATCGCGCCTGCACATGGCGCGGCGCCAGGGCGAGCTCACGCCCGACGCCATCGGCGAGATCTGGATGGCGGTGCAGACCGAGAGCCTGGGGCCGGCCTTCACCTACGACGACGAATACCGTGCCTACTGGTCCTACATCGGCCACTTCATCCATTCGCCGTTCTACGTCTATGCCTATGCCTTCGGCGATTGCCTGGTGAACTCGCTCTACGCCGCCTACCAGGCGCAGCCCGAGGGCTTCCAGGCCAAGTATCTCGACATGCTGAAGGCGGGCGGCGTGAAGCGGCACAAGGAGCTCTTGGCGCCGTTCGGCCTCGACGCCTCTGATCCGGCCTTCTGGAACAAGGGACTGGGCGTCATCTCGGGCTTCGTCGACGAACTCGAGAAGCTGTAGAAATGGCAGACGAAGGCGACTCGCTGGGCGGACGGCTTGGTCGCTACGCCCGGGTCGGCAGTTCGGTCGGTGGGCTTGCCGTCAAGCTGGCGGGTCAGCGCTATCTTGGCTTCTCGCTCGATCGTGACAAGCATGCGGGCGAGCTGAAGGCCGCACTCGGCGGACTGAAGGGCCCGCTGATGAAGGCGGCGCAGCTGCTGGCCACCATCCCCGACGCGCTGCCGCCGGAATATGCCCGCGAGCTGGCCGAGCTGCAGGCCAATGCGCCGGCCATGGGCTGGGCCTTCGTGCGGCGCCGCATGGCAAGCGAACTGGGACCCGACTGGCAGGCGAAGTTCTCCAGATTCGAAAAAGAAGCGTCGTTCGCGGCCTCGCTGGGCCAGGTCCATCGCGCCGTGTTGCCCGACGGCCGCGATGTGGCCGCCAAGCTGCAGTATCCCGACATGGCCTCCGCGCTCGAGGCGGACCTGAACCAGCTGAAGGTGGTGTTCGCCATTGGCCAGCGCTTCGACCCGGCGATCCGTACCGACGAGATCCATGCCGAGATCACGACGCGCCTGCGCGAGGAATTGGATTACCGCCGCGAAGCCAGGCACGTCGCGCTCTACCGTCACATGCTGCGGGACGAACCCAACGTGCATGTGCCTGAGGTCGTGCCGACCCATTCGACCGACCGGCTGCTCACCATGAGCTGGCTGCAGGGCGGGCCGCTGCTCGACTGGAAGACGCACGCTCAGGAAGAGAGGGACGCGCTGGCGATAAATATGTTCCGCGCCTGGTATGTGCCGTTCTATCGCTACGGCGTCATCCACGGCGATCCGCATCTCGGCAATTACACGGTGCGGCCCGACGGTTCCGTCAACCTGATGGACTTCGGCTGTGTCCGCATCTTCCCGCCGCGCTTCGTTCAGGGCTCGATCGAGCTCTATCTTGCCCTGATGACCGACGACGAAGCGCGCGCCGTGGCGGCCTACGAGGACTGGGGCTTCAGCGGCCTCAGCCGCGAAATGATCCAGGTGCTGAATCGCTGGGCGGCGTTCCTCTACGGGCCGTTGATGGACGACCGGCCGCGCCGTCTCACCGAGGGCATGGCCGGCGGATACGGCCGCGAGATGGCGCAGAACGTGTTCGGCGAGTTGCGCAAGATGGGTGGCGTGCGGCCGCCGCGTGAGTTCGTGTTCATGGATCGCGCCGCCATCGGCCTGGGTGCCGTGTTCATCCACCTGCGTGCCTCGATCAACTGGCATCGCCTGTTCGAAGGCATGATCGAGGGCTTTGAGAAAGA
>CAMAYC010000161.1 GCA_945862125.1 Reyranella massiliensis 521 | reverse complement strand
CCCTGATGACGCCCAACTTCGTGCCGGAGGCCTATGACGGTCCCGTGCCGCGCATCGGCCTTGCCGCGGTCGGCCCCTTCATGCTGAAGGTCGCCGCCGAGGAAAGCGACGGCGCCAAGCTCCATGT
Source organism: Reyranella massiliensis 521 (assembly GCA_945862125.1). Lineage (GTDB taxonomy): Bacteria > Pseudomonadota > Alphaproteobacteria > Reyranellales > Reyranellaceae > Reyranella > Reyranella massiliensis_A. The sequence continues at coordinate 9,638 of CAMAYC010000161.1, read as the reverse complement.
CTTCTGCACGCGCAAGTATCTCAAGAACAAGGTCATGCCGATCCTCGCCGAAGGCCTCGCCAAGTCGGGCCGCACCCGGGAGCAGTTTGAGATCTCGGGCGGCGGCTTCGTCGTCACCGGCAAGGACGACGCGGCGGTCCAGAAGCTGTTCGACTGGGTGCGCTACCGCGTGGCTTTCTACGGCTCGACGCCGGCCTACTGGCCGGTATTCGAGGAGCACGGGCTGGGCGATCTCGGCCGCAAGCTGAACGCCATGACCAAGGCCGGGCAGTGGGACAGCATCGCGGCCGAAGTGTCCGACGACGTCGTGCACCTGTTCTCTGCGGTCGGCCGCCACGACCAGATCGCCCAGGCGATCGAGGCCCGCTTCGGCGGGCTGGTCGATTCGATCAGCGCCAGCGCCAACTCGTCCAAGCCGTCGGACATGCCGCCCGACCTGCTGCAGGATCTTGCCCGGATTCCGACGCGCTACGTGCCGCGATCCTAGGGCCTGCCCTGGAGCCTGCCGGGCCCTTCGGTGTGCGGAGAGCCGGTCTTCGAGGCGCCGGGTTGGGGCAGAATCGAAAACCTTGGCCGAGAGCGCGGGCCAAGAAAAAGCCCCCGCCTTGCGACGGGGGCGCCAGGTAGCCCGCGATTGTTGTTTGCGGGCAATTCCTAGATTTATGAGATCAGTGCAGGCGCTTCGGCAACTCGGAGATCGCCTCGTCGATCATCGCCGCGGTACGGCCCTGACCGACCTGCTCCTTGAGCAAGGTGCGGGTGGCGGCGAGCGCCACGTCGACGGCCATATTGCGAACCTCGCGCGTCGCCTGGGCCTCGGCCTGGGCGATTCGGTCCTTGGCCTGCTGCTCGCGGCGGCCGATCAGCGTCGTACGCTCCTCGGCGGCATGGCGGACAAGACGCTCGGCCTCCTGCTTGGCCTGGGCCAGGATCTCCTGCGCGAGCTTGGCCGAATCGGCCAGACTCTTCTGCGCGTCGTCGCGGGCCTTCTGAGCCTCGGCGCGGAGCTTCTCGGCGTCGCCGAGCGTGCGGGCGATCAGCGCCGTACGATCGTCGAGAAGCTTGGTCAGCCCCTTCGCCAGTGTCTTGCCCGCGATGGCGAGGAACAGGAAGAAGGCGACGGCGACCCAGAAGGTCGGGTCGGAGAACAAGCCTCCTCCGCCGTGGGCATCGGCCGCCCATGCAGTGCTGATCATCGCTTGCCTGCCTTTGCTGCCTCGTCGACGGCGCGGGCGACCTGCGCCGGATCGGCCGTTCCGGCCAGCTTGCCCAAGACCGCCGTGGCGATCTCGGCGGACATGGAGGCGAGCCCGGTGAGCGTCTGCGCCCGCTGCTCGCCGATCCGCCGCTCGGCGGCCACGATGTCGGCGCCGAGACGGTCGCTGACCTCATGGAGCTTGGCGGAAGTCTCGGCCGCCGCGGCCTCCGATGCGGCACGGATCAGGCCGGAAGCCTGTCCGCGCGCCTCGGCGAGCGCTTTGTCCTGCTCGGCCGAAGCGGCACGCGCCGCGTCGTTGGCCTTCTGCGCCGCATCGAGGTCGCCCTGGATCTTGCGCTCGCGGTTTTCGATGGTCTTGCCGATGCGCGGAAGGACCAAGTTGGCCATGAGCGCGTAGAGCACGGCAAAGCACACCACGAGCCAGAAGATCTGGGTGGGGAACCTCGTGAGGTCGAACTGCGGCATGCCGGCGGCCTGCGCGGCAACCGGCGCCCCGATCAGGGCAGCCGCAGTAACCGAAGTCCGAAGTGCCGGAACGGGCACGATCGAACTCAGGCGAACAGGGCGATCAGCGCGACGATCAGCGCGAACAGCGCGATGGCCTCGGTGACGGCGAAGCCGATCCAGATGTTGGCGCCGATTTCGGCCTTCGAGGCCGGGTTGCGCGACAGCGCCGTGATGTAGCTGGCCCACACGTTGCCCACGCCGATGCCGGCGCCGATCATGCCGATGGCGGCGAGGCCGGCGCCGATGAACTTAGCTGCTGAAGCGTCCATTTGTATCTCCTGTCTTTAAGATATGACTCGTTGGATCGATGGGTACGGGCGCGGCAATCAGTGAAGATGCAGCGCGTCGTTCAGGTAAATGCAGCAGAGGATCGTGAAGATGTAGGCCTGCAGCAGCGCGACCAGCAGCTCCAGCGCCGTAATCGCGACGAGGACCGCCAGCGGCACGACACCGAAAATGCCGAGCGCCACGACGAAGCCCGCCAGCACCTTCAGCAGCACGTGCCCGACCGTCATGTTGGCGAACAGTCGGACCGACAGGCTGATCGGGCGGCTGAGATAGGAGACCAGCTCGATCGGGATCAGGATTGGCGCGGTGAAGAGCGGTGCGCCGTGCGGGAAGAACAGCGAGAAGAAGTGCAGGCCGTGCTTGGCCAGGCCGATCAGGGTGACGCCGAGGAAGACCACGATCGCCATGAAGAAGGTGACGGCGATCTGGGACGTGAAGGTGTAGCCGTAAGGAAGCATCCCGAGGATGTTGCCGAACAGCGTGAAGATGAAGAGCGAGAAGATGAACGGGAAGAACTTCTTGCCGGCACTGCCGACATTGTCCCGTATCATGTTGGCTATGAACTCGTAGAAGAGCTCGGCCATCGCCTGGACGCGGCCCGGGATCATCGCGCCCTTGCTGGCGCCGCCGAGCAGCAACGCCGACGAGATCACGACCGCGGCCATCATGAAGATGGCGGAGTTGGTGACGGCGATGTGGTGGCCACCAATTGTGAAAAGCGGAGCGCTTACGTCCTGGATAGCGAATTGTTCAAGCGGGCTGGCCACGATACTCGATCCCCAATTCAGCTCTTCCTGTTATCCTGGGCTGCCTTGCTGCGCCGCTCTTCGGCCTGCGCAACGCGGTAGACGTTCAGGAACGCCGCCCCGCACCCCAGTACGAACCCCACGATCAGCAACCAGGGTTTAGTCCCCAGCCACCTGTCGGCCAACAGGCCGATGAAGGCTCCCGCAACGACGCCCGCCACCAGTTCGACTGCGATCCGCATGCCGACGCCCAGCTTTTCGCCGCCGCCGCTCGATGCGGGTTTAGACGACTGCCCCGTACCCTGCTGATAAGCCTTCCGAACACCGCGCAGGCGCTGGTCGAGCTCGTCGTGGGTCGCTCTACGATCGTCTTCAGCCATAACCGGATGCTCCGCTCCGGGCTTCCCACCCCGACCCCATCCGCTGGATGCGGCCGGGATGAAAAACGCGCCGGAACCTATTGGTGGGCCCGAGGGGTGTCAAGCATGCGCGACGATGTGACAAGGCCGGAAAACCCAAGCAGTTCCGGGACTTCTATCGCTTCAGGACGGAGAACATGGCATCGCCGTCGCGGGTCACCTGTGGAACGAGGTCGACCTCCCAGTCGAGGTACTGCCGCATCGCGGCCTCGACATCCTCCTTGAAGTCGTAAGGGCGATACCAGACGTCCGTCGGCGGGTCCGCCATGCGGGTATGGCCGGCCTCGATCGCCAGTCCGGCGGCCTTCCACGCGGCCGTGCCGTCCTTCAGGACGGCGACCGGCAGGCCGCCTGCCGCTTCGGCGGCCTCTGGGGCGGCGAGGCGGGCGATCTCGCCGTCCGGCGAGGCGAGGACGACCCGGGCGACGCCTGCCTGTTTTTTCAGCAACTCTGGGATCGTCCGGCCGAGATTTGCGCGCACCGCGAACCAGGCACCCGGAATGTGGCCGTCTCGATAACGAAGGCTGGTGTCGAGGTCGATCAAGAGAGTCGAGCCGAGCTGCTTCTGCAGGTCGGCGGCGGACACGGCCGCGACCTCGGGAGGCGCGAACCCGGCCGGGTAACGCGGCTCGGCCTCGGTCGTGAGGTCGGCCGACGCCGGCTTGTGGTCGAGGACGTGGACGTCGTTCCAGCCCATCTGCAGCAGCCAGTGCGCCGTCATGGTGGCACGCACGCCGTCGTTGTCGTGCAGCACGATGGTGGCGTTGCGGGCCCCGACATATTGATCCGTCGCCTGCACGAGCTGGCCGCCGGCGGCATGCCGGAAGCCTCTCAGATGGCCCTGCGCATATTCGGCGGGGTCGCGCACGTCGAGGCGATAGAGGGGGCCGCCCCTGGCGAGGAGCGCATCGAGGCCCGCCTTGTCGATCTTCCTGATATTCATCTTTTTCGCGATGTTCGCTGCGGCGTCCTGCGCGAATCTAGCGGCCTCCGGTCCCTGCGGCCCGAAGCTCCTGGTTTCGCCGCGCGCCACCTTAAGGCCGGCGAGGTGCCAGCCCATGGTGCCGTTCTTCAGCGCCATCACCTTATTGGGAAGGCCCGCATTGATCAGCGACTGGGCGCCGATGATCGAGCGCGTGCGGCCGGCGCAATTGACGACGACGAGGGTCTCGGGCCGCTTCACGAAGTCCTTCACGCGATAGACCAGTTCCGCGCCGGGGCAATCGATGCCGCCGGGGATCGACATGTTGGTGAATTCCGGCAGCGGCCGGGAATCGAGGATCACCATGTCGGCCTTGGAATCGAGCAGCTTCTGGACGTCTGCGGCGTCGATCCGAGGCGTGTCGTTGCCATGCTCGACCACTTCTCCGAAGGCCTTGCTGGGGACATTGACGCCGGTGAAGATCTCGTAGCCTGCCGCGGCCCACGCTTTCAGCCCGTCCTTCACGATGGCGACGTTGGTGTAGCCCATGGCGGAGAGCTTTGCGGCAGCGCGGCCGGCGCGGCCCAGCTGGCCTTCCTCGCCACTATCCATCAGCACGATGCGCGTATGCGGATCCGGCAGCAGCGCCAGCGCGCGCGGCTCGAGGCGGGAGAGGGGGAGCGGGGTCGCAAACAGCGGATGGCCCTGGGTCGAGAACTCGCCTTCCTCGCGCACGTCGAAGAACGCGAAGGCCTCGCCCGACTTTAGCATCGCTTTCACCTGCTGGACCGTGAGCATCGGCGTCAGGATCCTGGCCTTTGCCATGAAGCGCTTGGCGGCGCCCGTGGCCATGTCGACACTGACGCGATCGGGCAGGTGTTCGAGGCTGAGACCATAGAAGTGGAGGTGGAGCGCGTTGCCCGATCCCGCCGGCGTCTCGATGTGGTGGAAGTCGTCCGGCAGGTAAGCGATGACATCGCCGCGCTGCAGGGTCTTTTCCTTCGACGGCGCTTCGCGCAGCTGCACGACACCCTCGCGCGCACCATTGTCGAGACGGTCGTAGACCACGTTGCGCTCGGCGCCGTGGACGCCGGCAATGATGGCCCAGGTCGTGTGGTTGTGTGGCGGCACCTTCTTGCCGGGCCCGCCGGCCGAGGCGTAGAGCGCGAAGCGATGATCGGGATCCTCGCTCAGGCGATAGATGCCGCCATCGGGGCCTAGCGGAAACTCGTCCTGGGGGAAGAGGTCGGCACGGCTGGCCAGCGACGACAGCAGGACGCCGATCTTGTCCAGGTTGGCCCTGGTGACGCCGGCCTTTTCGATCAGGCGGGCCTCGTCGACCAGGTGCCGCACGGCGGCGGCACGCTCTTGATGCAGGTTCATTTGCTCCTCCGTTCGGCGCAGTATAGCCATCCGGCGCTTGTCGCCACACGGTAAGTCCAACTACGGTGGGACCATGAGAAAGATCCTTCCCGTCGTTCTGCTGGGCGCGGCGACCCTGATGGCGGCTTCGGCCCTCACGCAAATCGCGATGGCGCAAACGACGACCAAACCGCCTGCCAAGCCGCCCACTGCCGCCAAGCCTGCCGCCGCGACGGCAAAGCCTGCCGCCCGCCCGGCTCCGCAGGCCCGCCGACCCGTCTTTGTGCCGCCCGCGACGGTCATCGAGCTCGATGAGGCCCCTGTCGTGGCAGGCCTGCCGACCGTGCTCGACACCGAAAGCCGCGACCGCTACCGGCGCATCTTCCAGGCGCAGGCGGCCGGGCAGTGGGGCCAGGCCGACGCCGAGATCGCCAGGCAGACCGACAAGACGTTAATGGGTTATGTCGGCGCTCAGCGCCTGCTGAGCCAGGGTTATCCGGCACGCTACGAAGAACTCGCCACCTGGCTGCAGGACTACAACGACCATCCCGATGCGCCAGCGATCTACAAGCTGGCGCTGGCCCGTCGCACTCCGGGTGGCCCTGCGCTGACGCCGGCAAGTTTCGTCGGTTTCACCCCGGGCTCTCCGAGTTTCGCTGCCGCCCGCACCGTGACCGGCGCCGATGCCTCGCAGGCCTCCGAACTCCGCGCGCGCCTGCAGAACATGGCCGATGACGGCGGCTTCAACGCCGCTTTCGTCCTGCTCGACCGCAAGTCGACCGCCGATACGCTGGGCCCGCAGGAAGTCGAACTGTGGCGAGGCCGCATCCGTACGCGTGCGCTGGAGGCAGATTCACAGCGCACGTTGCAGATGCCGGTCGATGTCGGCGCGCCACCCGATGCCAACTGGAATGCCGCCATGTCGGCATTCACGCGAGGCAACATGGCCGAGGCGGCGCGCCGTTTCGAGCTGGTGGCCGATGCGCCGCCCGATCGTGCCTCGTCATGGACGCTCTCCGCCGGCTCTTTCTGGGCCGCGCGCGCCAACCTGCTGGCGGGCAACCCGCAGAAGTTCGCGCCCTACCTCAAGCGAGCGGCGCTGCATGGCCGGACCTTCTACGGCCTGGTGGCCCAGAAGGCGCTGGGCATGCAGATCGCGCCGGACTGGAAGGTTCCCGAACTCGATCGCCGCAGGGCCGACCAGCTGCGAAACGATCGCACCGGCAAGCGCGCGCTCGCCCTGTTGCAGCTCGGCGCCACGACGGCGGCCGAGCGCGAACTCTACGCCGGCTCGATCGACGCCGACCCGCAGTATGTCGAGGCCGTGCTGGGTCTCGCCGAGAAGGCGGCGCTGCCCGGCCTTTCGGTGCGTGTCGGCAACGCCAATTGGGACCAACGACACAACATCAAGGGCTACGACGGCGCCATGTATCCGATCCCGCCGTGGCAGCCTGCGGGCGGCTTCACCGTCGACCGCGCACTGGTCTACGGCTTCATGCGCCAGGAATCGGCGTTCAATCCCAAGGCGCGCTCCTACGTCGGCGCTATGGGCCTGATGCAGCTGATGCCGAGTACCGCGCGGCTGGTGGCGACCCGCTATATTCCCGACCACGGCGGCGGCAACCCCTACGAGCCGTCGACCAATGTGGCGCTTGGACAGGCCTATATCGCGCAGCTTCTAAGCGACACCGACAACAACCTTGTGCGGACCACGGCCGGCTACAACGGCGGGCCGGGCAACGTGATGAAGTGGGACGGCTCGCTGAACGCCGGCCAGGACCCGCTGCTCTATATCGCTTCGATCCCGCTCCATGAGACGCGCGACTTCGTGCAGCGCGTGCTGGCGAACTACTGGCTCTACCAGGTCCGCCTCGGGCAGCCGACGCCGGCGCTCGACCAGATCGCGGCCCACGAATGGCCGCGCTACAGCGCGCAAGACACGCGGCGCTAGCACATGCTGCCGCTGGCGGGAGTAAAGGTCGTCGAATTCTGCCAGGTCCTGGCCGGTCCCTACTGCGGCATGCTGCTGGCCGACATGGGCGCCGAGGTAATCAAGGTCGAGCCGCCCGAAGGCGACATGATGCGTCAGTGGCCGCCGATCAATGATGGCTACAGCGAGAACTTCGCCTCGATCAACCGCAACAAGCGCTCGGTCGTGCTCGATCTCAAGAATGCCGAGCACAAGGCGGCCGCCCGCCGTTTGGTGCTTTCGGCCGACGTCGTGCTGGAGAACAACCGGCCGGGTGTGATGGATCGCCTTGGGCTTGGTTACGATTCCTTCCGCGAAGAGAAGCCGGGCCTCGTCTATTGCTCGATCTCGGCCTTCGGGCAGAGCGGGCCGCGGTCGGCCGAGGGCGGTTTCGACGTCACGGTGCAGGCGATGAGCGGCATCATGAGCGTGACCGGCGAACCCGATGGCGCGCCGGTGAAATGCGGCGTGCCGGTCTCCGATACCGGCACCGGGCTGTACGCCGCCTTCTCCATCGTCTCGGTGCTGCGCCGCGTGGCGGGGGGCGGGGCGGGCGCGCATATCGATGCCTCGATGCTGGGCTGCAGCCTCGGCATGGCGGCACTGCAGACCAGCGAATATTTCGGCACCGGCCGCGACCCCAAGAAGCTCGGCTCGGCGCATCCGCGCAACGCGCCGTATCAGGCCTTCAAAGCGAACGACGGCTATTTCGTCATTGCCGCCGGCAACAACAAGCTTTGGGAATCCGTGACCCGGGTCGTGGGCCGGCCCGATCTGCTGGATGATTCGCGCTTCAAGACGACCACGTTGCGCGCGGAGCATCAGGTGGCGCTGAAAGATCTGCTCGAGGTCGAGTTCGCCAAGCAGGGCGTCGACCATTGGCTCGCCGCCTTCGAGAAGGCCGGCGTTCCGCAGGGCCGCATCAACACCTACAGCCAGATCCTGGCCGACCCCCAGGTCCAGCACATGGGCTGGGTCGAGGAGATGGAGCTGCCTTCGGGTGTGAAGACCAGGACGTTCGGCGTGCCTGTGAAAATCTCCGGCACCGACCTTCGCAAGCGGCGCGATCCGCCGGCGCTCGGTGCCGCCACCAAATCTGTGCTTGGGATTGCCAAATGAGCATCGACCGCCTGCGCCGCTTCATAGGAGACATGACCTCGCTGGTCGGAGGCGCATGGCAGGACAAGGACGAGGCGGCGACCATCGAGGTCGGCGCCAAGCTGCTTGCCGAACTCGTGCGGCACGACGACTGGCTTCCCGAGTCGATGGCCAGGTGTCCGCCGCACGGCTACGCGCAGAACCTGCTGTGGTGCGACCCCTTCGAACGGTTCTCGGTGGTGAGTTTCGTGTGGGCGCCCGGCGCCGCGACGCCGGTGCGCGACCATCAGGTATGGGGCCTGGTCGGCATGCTGCGCGGCTCGGAGACCTCGCAGCGCTTTGCGCGCGATCCGGCGACGGGAGCGCTGGTGAAGGGCGAACTCAGCAAACTGGTGCCCGGCGAAGTCGAGGTGCTGCGGCCATCTGAGGGCGACATCCACCAGGTGGCGAACGTGCTCGCCGACCGGCCCTCGATCAGCATCCACGTCTATGGCGGCAACATCGGCGCGGTGCGCCGCCACACCTTCGATCCGGCGAGCGGTGCTCCCAAGCTTTTCGTGTCGGGCTACACTAACCAGGTGGTGCCCAATTTATGGGACCGTTCGGCGGAGGTCCGCGCTGTATCATAACGCCCCGCCTCGCGTCTGCCCGGCGCCGGTTGTAGGATGGCGTCATGAATCGCATCGATGAGAGCAAGATCTTCAAGCCAGTCAACATCGCCGTGCTGACGGTTTCCGACACCCGCACGCTCGAGACCGACAAGTCGGGCGACACGCTGGTCGAGCGCCTGCAGCGTGACGGCCACATCCTGGCCGACCGCGCCATCGTCACCGACGACGTGGCGATCATCCGCGCCCAGGTGAAGAAATGGATCGACGATCCCAAGGTCGAGGTCGTCATCACGACCGGCGGCACCGGGGTCACCGGCCGCGACGTCACGCCCGAGGCGCTGGAAGCCTTGTTCGAGAAGAAGATCGAAGGCTTCGGCGAGACCTTCCGCTGGATCTCCTTCCAGAAGATCGGCACCTCGACCATGCAGAGCCGCGCCACCGCGGGCGTCGCCAACGCCACCTATATCTTCGCACTGCCGGGCTCGACCGGCGCCTGC
>CAMAYC010000160.1 GCA_945862125.1 Reyranella massiliensis 521 | reverse complement strand
GCCAAGACCGATCCCACGAGCGCGATCTACGGCATGCCCATCCTCGACGTCGAGAAGGCCCAGACCGTGCTGTTCGTGAAGCGCGGCATGGCCTCGGGCTATGCCGGCGTCGACAACGAGCTGTTCTTCCGCGACAACACCATGATGCTGTTCGCCGACGCCAAGGTGATGTGCGAGAACATCGTGAAGGCGCTGGAAGGCTCGTCGCACTAACGCGCGCGGCACTGCCGCGCGCGGGCGGGCTGTAGGCCTGCAGGAGCGCTGCGCCGCAGGCCGGGGCCCGCACCGTCGTAATGCGAAGGGGGCCATGCCGTACCTCGCGATCCTCTTCGACATCGGCGGTGCGGTCGACCTCGAATTTGCGCGCGAGATGGCGCTGGACGGCGCGGTCGCCTCGGCCTGCGGGCTGGAGGGCGTGCGTGTCGACCAGGCGATGGTCGAGGACGCCTCGGACCGCGCGGTCGCTGCCTTCGCCCCGGATCTTCAACGCCACATGATCGAAACGCTGTGCGGGGCAGAGCCCGCGACGATGGCCCGTGTCCTGCGCCGGGTCGAGGCGATGACCGGCAATCTCGACGTCTTCCAATTGCGCCCGGGGATCGACGGTCTCCTGCGTCGCCTCGCAGGGCGCGGTCTGCTGCTGGGTGCGCTCGGGTGTCCAGAGGATCGATTGGCGCGGGCGGGCGTCGGCCATCTGTTCACGGCGGCCGTCGACCAGCCGGCCGAGGTCTGCATCCTGGTGGGCGACCGTCTCGACAAGGATATCGCGCCGGCAAAGGCCGCCGGCATGGCGACGATCCAGTTCCGAAGCGGCCGCTATCGGCGCCAGCGCCCACGCACCGATGCCGAGACTCCCGATGCCGTGGTGACCGACGTGCCCGAACTCGAGGCTGCGATCGACGCACTCCTCAGCGCCGCCTGAAAAAGGGACTCGGATGGACCGCGAGCCTCCAGTCGCGCGTCTTCGCCGATTACCGACGTGATCACGCCGCTAAAGTGGCGCGCGCCCCAGCGAAGATCATGAGCGAGCCTGGAGGCTCGCGGTCCGCTTGAGTTGAGCCCAAACAAAAACCCCCGGGGATGCCGGGGGTCGTCGTTCAGTCCACAGAGGGGGAGGGCTAGTAGCCCTCGCGCTCCATGCGCTTGCGCATCAGCTTGCGGGTACGGCGGATGGCTTCGGCGCGCTCGCGGGCGCGGCGCTCGGAGGGCTTCTCGTAATTGCGGCGGAGCTTCATCTCGCGGAAGATGCCTTCGCGCTGCATTTTCTTCTTCAGGACGCGCAGCGCCTGATCGACATTGTTTTCACGAACGAGAACCTGCACTTCGATCGCTTCCTTCCAAACGTATAGGGCCCGGCAAACGCGCTCTCGGGCCGAATGAGAGGCGCGGTTGGTATCACAGGGGGGAACCCTTGGGAAGCCCTCGCCGACAGCCTATATTTACCCCTATGGATGACTCAAATAGCCCCCCGGAAGACCCTGACGCCGGCCTGCGAGACCAGCTAGCCGATGCCATGGCGGCCGAAGCCTCGTTCGACGGCTGGACCCGGACGGCGCTGGCCGCCGGGGCGCGGCGGCTTGAGTTGCAACAGGGCGAGGCCGACCGGCTGTTTCCCGGCGGCCCGGTCCAGGTCCTGACCCATCTCAGCCAGCGCGCCGACTTCCGCACCGTCGAGGATATGGAGAAGGAAGGCGTCGGCGCCCTCAAGATCCGCGACCGCATAAAAGGCGCGGTCCGGATCAGGCTGGAACGGCATGCCGGCGAGCGCGAGGCGGTGCGCCGGGCGCTGGCGCTCCTGTCGCTGCCCTTCAATGCGGGGGTGGCGCTGAAGCTGCTCTACAAGACCGTCGATGCCATGTGGTACGCGGCTGGCGACACCAGTACCGATTTCAACTTTTACACCAAGCGCGCCACCCTGGCCGGCGTCTATTCCTCGACCTTGCTCTACTGGCTGAACGACCGGTCCACGGGCGCCGAGGCGACGTGGGCGTTCCTCGACCGGCGCATCGACGATGTGATGAAGATCGAGAAGCTGAAGTCGCAGGTCAGGTCGTGGACCGAGGGGCAGCCCAAGTCGGCGTCACGAAAGTGACATGGCCCATCTTGCGGCCGGGGCGGGCCTCGCCCTTGCCGTAGAGGTGCAGCCGCGCCGTCGGGTCGATCAGGTAGCGCTGCCAATCGGCCGCCTCGTCGCCGATCAGGTTCTCCATGCGCGTGGCCGCCAGCACGTCGACCGAGCCCAGCGGCATTCCGCAGACCGCCCGCACGAGCTGCTCGAACTGGCTGGTGGCGCAGGCATCGATCGTCCAGTGGCCTGAATTGTGCGGCCGGGGCGCCATCTCGTTGGCGAGCACGCGGCCGTCCTTCGTCACGAACATCTCCAGGGCGATCAGCCCGACCAGCTCGAGGCCGTTGGCCAGCTCGACGCCGAAGCGCTCGGCCGTCGCCAGGATCGCGGGCGGCAGGTTCGAGGGCACGGTGGTCGTGCGCAGGATGCCGTCACGATGGTGGTTGAGGCCGATCGGGAAGCAGCGCGTGGTGCCGTCGAGGCCGCGCGCCACGATGGCCGAGATTTCGCACTGGAAGTCGACCAGCGCTTCGAGCACGCATTCTCGCCGCCCGAGTTTCTCCCAGGCGGTGCCCAGCTCGGCACGGGTCGCGACGCGGGCCTGGCCCTTGCCGTCATAGCCCTCGGTGCAAGTCTTCAGGATGCCGGGTAGGGCCGTCGCGGCGGCGACGTCGGCGTCGCTGGCGATCGGCTGGTAGGCGGCGGTGCCGATGCCGAGGCCGCGGAAGAACTCCTTTTCGCGCAGCCGGTGCTGGGCGAGGTGGATCGGCTTCACCCCTGGCCGCACCGGCCTGTGGCGCAGGCATTCGGTGACGGCGGCCTCGGGTACGTTCTCGAACTCGTAGGTGATGACGTCGACCTGGGCCGCGAAGCGGGCCAGCGCCGCGGTGTCGTCGTAGGCGCCCTGGACGTGGCCGGCCGAAACCTGGGCCGCGATCGAGCCCTCGGCGTCCGGGGCGTAGACGATGCAGCGATAGCCCAGCCGGGCGGCCGCCATGGCCGTCATGCGGCCCAACTGGCCGCTGCCCAGGATGCCGATAGTGGATCCGGGCGGCAGGATCTTGGACACAGACATCAACGAGGGGGCATCAGCGGTGAGGTTTGGCGTCGTCGGACGGCATCTTGGCAACGGCTGAAGTCTGCCGGCCGCGCCAGCGCTCCAGGGCGGTCATTATCTTGGCATCGACAAGACCAACGATGGATGCAGCCAGAAGTGCAGCATTGATGGCTCCGGCGCGCCCGATGGCGAGCGTGCCGACGGGGATGCCGGCTGGCATCTGGACGATGGACAGGAGGCTGTCCTGGCCCTTCAGCGCCGCACTTTCGACCGGCACACCCAAGACCGGGAGCGGGGTGAGCGCCGCGGTCATGCCCGGCAGGTGGGCGGCCCCCCCGGCGCCGGCCACGATCACCTTCAGGCCGCGGCCCTTGGCGGCGGCGGCATAGGCCATCATGCGCTTGGGCGTGCGATGGGCGGAAATGATCCGGGCCTCGAACGGCACCCCGAGCGCCTCCAGCGTCTCGGCCGTGTGGCGCATCGTGGCCCAGTCGGACTGGCTGCCCATGATGAGGCCGACCATGGGCGACGGGCGGCGTTTGGCGGTTTTCTTGGCCATGTCCTGCTCAGGCTGTCTCAGGCGATGATATCGGGAATGAGCTGGCTTTCCAGCTTGAGGATCTGGTCCTTGAGCCCGAGCTTGCGCTTCTTCAGGCGCTGGAGCTGGAGCTGGTCGAAAGGCGGCTTCTCGATCAGACGGTCGATGACCTCGTCGAGGTCGCGATGCTCCGTCTTCAAGGATTCGAGCTTGGCCTTGATCGCCTCGGCGTCCAGCGGATCCGACGTTGTGTCGTTCATACTCGGCGCACTCGTCTCCGGCGGGCTGGTCACGTCGCTCTGCGCCGTGTACCCCTTCGCCCGGCCAAAGGGAAGCGTTCTAGACCTGCCGTAATGTCCGATTTCCTCCCCCATCCATTCTGGAATTTCTCGCTCGAAATCTACAGCGGCGAGGGCGTGGCCGAGGCCTGCCTCGACCTCCAGGAGCGTCGTGGCTGTGACGTGAATATATTGCTGTTCTGTTGCTGGCTGGGCGCCTCGGGGCGGCCGACCCTGACCGCCGACCGGCTGCGGGCGCTGCTGAAGATGAGCGACACGTGGCAGTCCGATGTCGTCCGTCCGCTGCGCGGCGTGCGGCGGCTCCTGAAGGACCAGCCGTGGCCCGGCGCCCTGCCCGAGACCGTCGAGGCGGTGCGTCGCCGCGTGGCCGACGCCGAACTGGCGGCCGAGCACGCCGAGCAGATCAAGCTGGCGAACCTCCACATGCCGCCGGCCGACCGCGACCGCCCGGTCGAAAAGCGGCTCAGGGCCGCCGTCGGCAATCTCGGCGTCTATGCCGTCTGTCTGGGCGTCGTGCCGGATGCCCTGGACCGTGCCGCCGTGGCGGCACTGATGGCGGCAACCTTTCCCGGCCTGCCGCGGCAGGAGATCGAGCGCGCCGTCGGAGTCTGAGGCGCGCGACAGCGTCCGCCTGACTTAGGTCAGGCCTGCGAACTTCATTGCGGAATTATGCACAAAGCGGTGGATAGCGCTTGAATCGGCGTGACTCGACCATAAGTCAGAGTCAGACTTTCTTGTCCCATCCAGCTCGGAGGTCACTCATATGAGCAGCGTGGACCACATCGAAGCGCTCAAGGCCAAGCATGCTTCCCTTGAGCAAGCGATCACACAGGAAGTCAAACGGCCGCATCCGGACGACGATGTCGTCTGCAGCCTCAAGAAACGAAAGCTTCAGATCAAGGACCAGATCAAACGGCTGAGTTCGCCGACCTCGCACTGAGGTTTTAGGCGTCCGCGTCAGGCGAGTCCCGCCCAGCGGGCAAGCGCCACGGCGCCCACGGCCGCGAAAAGCCCCGGTGTGAATCCGCCGAACGTGCGCGTCACGACGGCCGCCGCAATGGCGCCTGCGATGAAGGCGCCGCCCGATTGCGTGAGCGGCACGACCGCGGCCGAGACCAGCACGGCGCCGGGCGCGTGATCGAGCACGGCCACGATGAACCGGTGCCGGCCGAGCCAGCGCATGGCGAGGAAGCCGCCGCCCTTGGCGGCCATCGCCGCCAACGCCATCACGAAAATCGCAACAAGGGTTTCAGGATTGGCGGACATCGCGCTTCTTCTGATGCGTGTCGCGGAGCGCGCCGTAGATGCCGCCGGCCAGGCCGCCGATCACGATGTACCAGTTGCCGCCGATCAGCCATTTCGATGCCAGCGCCGCGGCGATCGCCACGGCCCAGGGCGCGAGGTCGCGCTTGCCGCGGAACATGATGGTGGCGACCACGACGAAGACGGCGATGGCCACGAAGTCGAGACCGAAGCGGCGCGCGGTGCCGGGATCCGAGAGCACGCCGCCGGCCGCGAGATGCCCGAGCAAGGTCGAGCCCGACCAGATGCAGGCCATGATGACGCCGCCGCCCAGGAACTTGCCGAGATCGCCCTCGCCGCGACGGTACTCGCCGATGTTGAGCGCCCAGTTCTGGTCGACGGTGACGTACCAGACCGGTGGCTGCAGCCACCACGGCAGGTGTGGCAGGTGCGGCTGCAACGCGGCGCCCATCACGAAGTAGCGCAGGTTGGCCACGAACACCGACACTGCGAGCGCGATCAGCGGCAGCGGCTGGGCCCAGATGTCGAGCGCCACCATCTGGCTGGTGCCGGCCATGACGGTGAGACTCATCAGCGTCGTCTCGAAGGCGCTCAGCCCTTTCTGGGCGGCGGCGACGCCGAAGCCGATACCGAAGGGAAGCGAGGCGAGCCCGGGAAAGACCATCCGGAGCGCGCCTGCCTGGAAACTGCGCCAGGTGACGCGCGCGGACAGGGACATTGCGAGGGGTACCCTAGGGTGGGCGCGCCGACGGTGGAAACGAGATTACCTCGTGGGCCTCATTCGAAGACTAGCCCGGGACTAATTCAGCTTGTGCAGGTTGACCGTCCAGGCGGTCGGGCCGAACGCGCCGCCGCGCGAACTGCCGCTGCACTGCGCGACATCGTCGGCGCCGCGCTGGCAGGTGAGCTGGTCAGCATACCAGCGTGAGCCGTCGTTGCAGGTCGTGTCGGCGTCGCGCAGGCGCAGCACCGCGCCTTCGAAGCGTCCCTGGGCGCGCGTGCGGCAGGCGGTGCGGCCGCGGCGCCATTCGAGCTGGCCGTTGCCGTTGGCATCGAAGCAGTAGGACGATACGCCGGCCTGCGGCTGGTTGCGTTCGTGGCGGAAGGGATCGGTGCGCCAGCATCCGGCGAGGAACGACATGTTGTTGGTGGGCGCGGGCAGACGCAGCCGGTCGTCGCCGGGTCGGCGCGGCTGGACCGGAGGGGCGGGCGGTGGCGCGGGTGGTGCCGCCTTCGGCGGTGCGGGTGTTGGCGCAGGCGGCGGTGGGGCAACCGCGACCTGCGGCGGCTTTGGGGCTTCCTTGGGCGGCTCCGGCGGCTTGCAGCCGGCGATACGCCGCTTCAGTTCGGCCTCGACCAACGACAGTTCTACCTGAAGGATCTTGCCCTGCGCGGTTTCGGTCGACAGCGATGCCTTGAGCAGCGGCAGAGAATCGTGCGGGGCCGGTGGCGCCGGCGGCGCGGGCGGGCCCTCGCGGGTGACGAGCGTCAGCGCGGGATCGGCCGGCAGGCAACCGCGCAGCACCCACGCACCCGCGAGCACGAGCAGAAGTAACGGCAGGGCGGCGGCCAGCGAGCGTGCCCAGGGGATGGTCGTGGTGGCGGGCCGCAGCGCCGGGAGTGACGGCGATGGTTCTTGGGGTGTCGGCGACTGTTGAGGGTCGAGAACCGAGCGGCGTCCCGGCACCTGCGCGGTGGTGAGCGGCAGGAGGGCGGCGGCCTCCTCCTTCTCGTAACCCCAGGCAACGATGACGGGGCGGTCGCCGACCAGGAAAATGAAGGAGGGCGAGGGCGCCCGCGCGGCAAGCTTCAGCGAGAGGCCGACCAGGCCGGTGTCCTCGCGTGGGCCGGTCGAGGCGAGCGCGTCGCCCAGCCGCCGGATCTCGGCCAGGAGCCGCTCAACTTCGGCCAGCACCTCGGCACGCCGGGCCGGGTCGAGATCGGCCACTGGCTGGACGGCGCCCGGCCAGCCGGCATGCCAGTCGATCGCCGTGCCGTCCTCGTGCAGTTGCGGGTCGGCCAGCAGGTCGGCGGCGGCATCGCCCAGCCGGCGGCGGACGACGCGGCGCAGTTGCGGGGCGGCGTTGTGCAACGGCTCGCCGCGCACGCCCAGGGGGCGCACGCCGCTTCTTGTCGTGACAACGAGGGTTGAATCGCCGGGCATCGAAGCGGCGAACCTAGCGCGGGGAATATGGCGGGGCGATGGTCCCGATCAGATGGCTTTGGCCCATTCGCGCAGCACGAACTTCTGGACCTTGCCGGTGGAAGTCATCGGCAGGTCGCGAAAGACCACATGGCGGGGGCATTTGTAGGCGGCGAGGTTGGCGCGGCAGTGGGCCACGATTTCCTCGGCTGTCACCGTGGCGCCGGGCTTCAGCATCACGAAGGCGCAGGGCGTCTCGCCCCATTTCTCGTCGGGTTTGGCGACCACGGCGACGCTGGCGACGCCCGGATGCTCGATGATCGCGCTCTCGACCTCGATGGTGGAAATATTCTCGCCGCCCGAGATGATGATGTCCTTGGAGCGGTCACGCAGCTCGATGTAGCCATCCTCGTGCAGGACGCCCAGATCGCCGGAGTGGAACCAGCCGTGCGCGAAGGACTCCTGGGTGGCCGTGGGGTTTTTCAGGTAGCCCTTCATCACCAGATTGCCGCGGAACATGACCTCGCCCATGGTCTCGCCGTCGCGCGGCACGTCCTTCATGGTCGCGGGATCCATCACCGTGACACCATCCTCGGCGGTGTAGCGGACACCCTGGCGCGCCTTCAGCCGCGCCTGTTCGTGCGGCGCCAGCGCTTCCCACGCCTCGTGCCAGGAGCACATCGTCGCCGGGCCGTAGACCTCGGTGAGTCCATACACGTGGGTGACGCGGAAGTTCTCCTTCTCCAGCGCCTCGAGGACGGCAGCGGGCGGCGGGGCGGCCGCGGTCATGAATTCGACCTTGCGCGGCAGCGGCCGGCGCTCGGCCGGCGGGGCGCCGATGATGAGCTGCATGATGATGGGCGCGCCGCACATGTGCGTGACCTTGTGGTCGGCCAGCGAGTCGAAGATCGGTTTCGCTGCCGCGCGGCGCAGGCAGACGCTGGTGCCGGCCACCAGGGCCAGCGTCCAGGGGAAGCACCAGCCGTTGCAATGGAACATCGGCAGGGTCCAAAGATAGACCGGGTGCAGGCCGGTCGGCCATTGCGTGGCGTTGCCGTAGGACGAGAGCGTGGCGCCGCGGTGGCTGTAGACCACGCCCTTGGGATTGCCGGTGGTGCCCGAGGTGTAGTTGAGCGAGATCGCGTTCCATTCATCGGCGGGATATTGCCAGGCGTAGTCGGGATCGCCTGTTGCGATGAATTCCTCCCACGTCGTGTCGCCGATCTGGGCGCGGTCGTCGCAGGCGGGATCGTCGATGTCGACGACCAGCGGCTGGACCTTGGCGATCGCCAGCGCCTCGGTCATGACGCGATGATACTCGCGGTCGACCAGCAGCACCTTGGTCTCGCTGTGGTCGAGGATGAAGGCCAGCATCGCGGCATCGAGCCGGGTGTTGAGCGAATTCAGCACGCCCCCGGTCATCGGCACGCCGAAATGCGCCTCGTACATCTCGGGAATGTTGGGTGCCATGATCGCCACCGTGTCGCCGACGCCGATGCCGACCTTCTCCAGGGCAGAGGCGAGGCGGCGGCAGCGCGCATAGGTCTCCGCCCAGCTCTGGCGGCGCTCGCCGTGCACGATGGCGACATGATCGGGATAGACGCTGGCGGTGCGCTCGATGAACTGCAGCGGCGTCAGTGCAGCGTAGTTGGCGGCGGTCTTGTCGAGGTCGCGCTCGTAGATGTTGCGCGACAGTAGCGGGGCCTTGTGTAGCGCAGGCCGCGCGGCGGGCATGCGGGCGACGGAAGCGCGGCTGTTGACCGAGCGGCGCACCGAAACGCGCGGCAGGGACTTGGATGGTGACTTGGGAGGCGACTTCAGGGGCGACCTGGGAAGCGGCGGCTTCTTTGTCGCAGATTTCGCGGCGCGGCGCGACGGCTTGCGGGCGCTCGCGGATTTGGCTTTTGCCGGCCTGGACTTCGCCGACTTGGCTGGCGGACGTTTGCCTTTGCCGGCTCCCTTCTTTGATTTGCCCTTGGCCATGCTTGCTTCCCGTCGGTGCTCTTGTCAGTTTGCCAATCCTAGCGCATCAACCGGCCAAGCGACAGAAACTGCGGAGGAAACGATGGCCGTGGGGGACAAATACCGCGCACTGCATGCGCGCTCGCTGAGCGATCCCGAGGGATTCTGGGCCGAGCAGGCCCAGGCGATCGACTGGACGAAGCGCTGGGACAAGGTGCTCGACGCGGCCAACCCGCCATTCTATCGCTGGTTCGCCGGCGGCGAGCTCAACGCCTGCCACAATGCGCTCGACCGCCATGTCGATGGCGGTCGCGCGGACCAGGCGGCGCTGATCTACGATTCGCCCGTCACCAACACAAAAAAGAGTTTCACCTATCGAGAATTGCGCGACCAGGTGGCGCGGATCGCCGGCATGATCGCCGCGCAAGGTGTGGCCAAGGGCGATCGCGTCATTCTCTACATGCCGATGATCCCCGAAGCCGTGATGGCGATGCTGGCCTGCGCGCGGCTGGGTGCGATCCATTCGGTGGTGTTCGGCGGCTTCGCGGCCAAGGAACTCTCCAGCCGCATCGACGATTGCGCGCCCAAGCTGATCCTGACGGCCTCGTGCGGCATCGAGCCCACGCGTGTCGTGCAGTA
>CAMAYC010000159.1 GCA_945862125.1 Reyranella massiliensis 521 | reverse complement strand
CGGCCCGATCGGCGCCTTGCTCACGGGCACGATCTGCTCGATCTGGGGCCTGCAGACGGCGCTGCTGCTGCCGGCCTTTGCGATGATGGTGCTGATCGCCGTGGTCGTGGCCCGCTCGCGCATCTGGTCGATGCGGACGGTGGAGTAGGGCCAGGGCTATCGCACGTAGCTCATTCTCTCCGTCATCCCAGGGCGGGGGTTACCCCGCCCGCGATGACGAGTGGTGAACGGCCGTTCACATTATCTTTCCAGAAAAATTGGCAGGTTCAGCAGGAATAGGATAAAGAAAAGCCGATCTTGGCGGACTTCGACCGCCGATCCACCGCCCGCCCGCCCGGCCTCCGCCGCGGCGGGTTTTTTGTTGCCTGCGGAGATACCGAACATGGGAACACCATTCTACCCGACTGTGCCCGTGGCACAGCCGGAGGCGCAGCCGTGGCCGCCCCTCATGGACAATGGCGACGAGCATACGATCCGCGTCGACGAGATGTTCGCGCGCCGGCTCGACACCGAGTTCGCCTCCGGCGTGCGCGACCTGCTGCACCATCCCGAGACAGGCCTCTCCGCCCTGAAGGGCGAGGCCGCCTTGGAAGCCATCGCCGGCGCCCTGCCGGAACTCGATCCGGACAATCCCCTGCTGAAGTCCGAACCGGTGCCCGGCGCTGCGCCCGATCAGAGCATGGTCGAAAGCTACGAAAGGGAAGTGACTAAAGTCGTCACGGCGAAGATCGAGGCCGCCCTCAAGGACCTGATGTCGAGAGGCGCTGTCGAGCACCGCTCGGAGGTGCGAACCATTTCGGATAGCACCAACTTGCGGACAGTGTTCGACGAACTGAGAGTCGGCGGCAAACGCATCTTCACCGCGCGAGGCGAATACAGGGAAGGCGGCAGTGGTGAGGGGCGCGGGCCGACTTCGACTGCGGCTCTCCAACGGGGGCGCACTATCCGGAGACGACGCCCGACGAAGTTCTCGCGCGGATCGACCGCGAATGGGCGGCGCTCAAGGGCCTGCCCGACATCGGCGACATCTGCACGTTCGTGTGGACACCGGCAGCCCTGGAAACCTACAGAAAGTGAGGCGCATTGGCGCCGCCAGCCGATGTCCGGCCTGGCGGTGCCGGCGCAACTCTCGCCTGATTTACGAGCCCTTTCGTCATGCCTAGAGGGCGACGCAGCAGGCCGGGCTCGGCCTCATCGCCCTCGATCTCGACCGTCATCGCCTGTCGCTCAGTGATGCGGACTACTCGCGCTTCGCCGCCGCGTAGAAGGCCATCGCCGAGGGCAGGATCGATCCCGGTCTCGCCCGCTACGATCGACTGCGATTCGGCATCCACCGGGCCCTCGGCGGCCTGCTGCCCTCGGCCGTTGGACCGGGAGCGACGTCGAGTGGTGGCGGGGAACTGCCGGGCGGTGGCAGGCTGGAGAGGCCTTTGGGCATTCCCAGGGACTGGCAGGTGATCCTGTCGCGGAAAGGTGGAGGCGTAACCTATGTCAATCCCAACAACGAACATGACCACATAAGGATCATGCCCGGAGATCCCAGCAGTCCGTATCCCAATCGACAGCGGCCGTACGTGATCGATCGAAACTGGGGCGCTCTGCAAGATCGAAATGGCCGACCTGTCCCGGGACCCGACCCGAGACGCCATCCGGATGCGCACATACCCTACGACCTCTATTTTTTCTGGAGATGAGACATGGCATTGGATAGAAAAATATGGCTCGGTGATGCCTTCAGCGTCCTCGATGCGATCGCTGATGCGGATGTCTTGCGGGATGCCTGGTCTGGGAAGAGCAGCTACCCGACGACTCCCGAAGAAATTTACAATGAAGTATTCAGCGATGCCTTCCTCGGCGAGTACGCGCGCCCCGAGCTCGGTCTTGACGAGGCGCAGAAGGCGGGCGGAAAGGCGTTCATCGACAGTATGGAGCACTTCGACAAGATCGGTGGGCCCGAACTGCCGTGGCAGGAAGTGATCGACCATCCCGATTGGATCAAGGTGCGCGAAGCGGCGAAGAAGTTTCTCGACCTGCTGAAATCCCAAGTCTGACGGACACGCCGTCGGGCATTTATCGACGCGCAGGTGTCGGAAAACGATCGGCGAAAAGCCTTGTCGATCAACGCCTTGAATTTTCCGACACGATTTTCCCGACATCGGGGCGTCGGCAAAAGGTATCCCGAGGTGGGACCGCCTACTCCGCGGCGGCGCGCAGGCCGAGGCCCCCCTTCAAGCCCAGCGTCTGCCAGACGTCCTGGAGGGCCGCGACCAGCCGGGTCATGTCCTCGTCGCCATGCAGCGGCGTCGGCGTGAGGCGCAGCCGCTCGGTGCCGCGCGGCACGGTCGGGTAGTTGATCGGCTGGACGTAGATCGAATGGCGGTCGAGCAGCAGGTCGCTCGCCTGCTTGCAGAGGGCGGCGTCGCCCACCGACACCGGCACGATGTGCGTCACGGAGGGCATCACCGGAAGCCCGGCCGCGGCGAGGCGGCGCTTCAGCGTCGCGGCGCGCTCCTGGTGGCGCACGCGCAGCTCGGGATGGGCGCTGACATGGCGGACGCTGGCCAGCGCCGCCGCGGCGATGGCGGGCGGCAGCGACGTAGTGAAGATGAAGCCCGTGCCGCAGGAGCGGACGAAGTCGACCGTGGCCGCCGTCGAGGCAATGTAGCCGCCGACCACGCCGAACGCCTTGGCGAGCGTGCCCTGCACGATGTCGACCTTGGCCAGCACGCCGTCGCGCTCGGCCACGCCCGCGCCGCGGGCGCCGTACATGCCGACGGCATGGACTTCGTCGAGGTAGGTGAGGGCGCCATAGCGGTGCGCCACGTCACAGAGCGCGCCGATCGGCGAGATGTCGCCGTCCATCGAGTAGACCGATTCGAAGGCCACGATTTTGGGCGTCGAAGGATCGGCCGCCGCCAGCAGCTCCTCGAGGTGGGCCGTATCGTTGTGGCGGAAGATCTTGCGCACCGCACCGGAGTGGCGGATGCCGGCGATCATCGAGGCGTGGTTGAACGAGTCGGAGTAGAGCTCGCAGCCCGGCAGCAGGGCGCCCAGCGTCTGCAGCGTGGTCTCGTTGGCGACATAGCCCGAGGTGAAGACGAGGGCGGCTTCCTTGTCGTGCAGCGCCGCGAGCTCGCGCTCGAGCGCGGCATGAAGCGTGTTGGTGCCGGAGATGTTGCGCGTGCCGCCGGCGCCCGAGCCCTGCGCACCGATGGCGGCCTGCATGGCCTCGATCACGGCCGCATGCTGGCCCATGGCGAGGTAGTCGTTGCTGCACCACACGGTGACGTCGCGCGGTGCCTCGCCTTCGCGGTGCAGGCGCGCGCGCGGAAAGGCGCCCACGATCCGCTCCAGCTCGGCGAACACGCGATAGCGGCCCTCGTCGTGCAGGCGGCGCAGGTGGCCGGCGAAGAATGCCTCGTAGTCCATTGGATTTCCGCTCCCGGGCCGATCTTAGACGGATTGCCTGCCGGCAGTAGGGGGATTTTGGTCGCGGTCCGCCTTGATCCGGCGCAAACGCCGGCCGCCCGGGCTCAGACCAGCAGGGCGCCGACCAGGGCCGCGCTCAGGAACAGGGAGACCGAGAGCAGGGGCAGCGCCCCCAGCCAGCGGACCGGGCCGGGCAGGCCGTCCCAGTAGCGCAGGGTGGGGACCGCGGCCCACAGCGCGAACAGCAGCCCGATCGTCCAAAAAACGAACGCCAGCGGCATCGCCAGGTTGGTCTGGTCGTCGGTCGCATTGGCGATGCCGAAGCCGATGAAGGCCGGCGGCAGCGACGCCGTGAACAGCGCCACTGCCCAGATCGACCGGGTCCGGATACGCCGGGCGGTGCCGAAGGGCGGTGTCCCGCCGGCGCGCGCCGGTTCGCTTTGCATGTCAGCCCTTGAAGTGGCCTTCCGACTTGAGGTCGGCCAGGGTCGCATCGATCGACTGGCGCAGCCGGCCGAACAGGTCGGCGAGTTCCGCCTCGTTGATGATCAGCGGCGGACAGATGGCGACGCGGTCGCCCATGTTGCGCACGAACAGGCCGCGCGCCTGGGCGTGGTTGGCAACCCTGGTGCCGGCCGCGCCGGGCGCGCCGATGTCGAACGAGGCCCGGGTCTTCTTGTCGGCGACGATCTCGAGCGCGCCCACCAGGCCCACGCTCATCGCCTCGCCGATCAGCGGATGGTCGGCGAACGACTGGATGTGCTTGTGGAAGACCGGGGTCAGGCGCTTGGCGTGTCCGAAGAGATCGGTCTCGTCGTAGATCTTCTGTGCTTCCAGCGCGACGGCGGCGGCGACCGGATGGCCGGAGTAGGTGAAGCCGTGGCCCCAGGTGCCGATCTTGTCACTCTCCATCATCAGCGCCTGGTAGACCTTGTCGTTGATCATCACCGCCGAGATCGGCAGGAACGAGGCCGACAGCGCCTTGGCGCAGGTCAGGATGTCGGGCTTGATGCCCATCGTCTGGCTGCCCCAGACGTTGCCGGTGCGTCCGAAGCCGCAGATCACCTCGTCGGCGACGAACAGCATGTCGTACTTCTTGCAGACGGCCTGGATCTTCTCGTAGTAGCCCTTGGGCGGCACGATCACGCCGCCCGCGCCCATTACCGGTTCGCAGATCATGGCCGCGACGTGCTCGGCGCCGCCTTCCTTGATGATGAGCTGTTCCAGTTCCTCGGCGCAGCGGGTGGCGAACTGCTCCTCGGTCTCGCCGTCGTGGCCGAAGCGATAGAAGTGCGGGCAGCTCGTGTGCACGATCCCGGCGATCGGCAGGTCGAACGAGCGGTGATTGTTCGGCAGGCCGGTCAGGCTGCCCGAGGCGACGGTGATGCCGTGATAGCCCTTGATGCGCGAGACGATCTTCTTCTTGAGCGGGCGGCCCAGCGCGTTGTTCATGTACCACACCATCTTGACGACGGTGTCGTTGGCCTCGGAGCCGGAGTTGGCGAAGAACACCTTCGACATCTCCACCGGCGCCATCGACTTCAGCTTCTCGGCGAGGTTGATCGCGGGCTCGTGGGAACGCTGGTTGAAGGCGTGATAGAACGGCAGCTGCTTCATCTGCTCGTAGGCCACCGTCGCCAGCCGCTCGTTGCTGAAGCCCAGCGCCGCCGACCACAGGCCGGCCATGCCTTCGATATATTCCTTGCCGTCGTCGTCCATGACGTAGACGCCGCGACCGCGCACGATGGTCAGCGGACCCGTGGCCTCATGCTTCTTGAAGTTGGTGTAAGGGTGCAGGTGGTGCGCAATATCCCGGGCCGCATTGGAATTGCCGCGAAAGCTGCGAGAAACGTCATTCATGGCCGCACCCATAATAAAGTCAGAAGACGGTCACCCTAACCCGCCTCAGGCCTACGTACACCCTCTGTGAGCATGCAAATTTTTTGTGCAATTGACGGCCTCGCAGGGCCAGTGCAACGTGCCGAGATATGCGTTCACGCAGGGGTTGGCCGGGGAAGGCTCCAGCGAAGAGGGGCGCACGATATCCACGATGGGGTCAAAGATGATAATCAACTTCAGGCATTCCTTCGCACTGGCGGCGGTCATGTGCGCGGGACTTTCGATCGCGACGGCGGCGGACGCCAAGACATTCAAGTGGGCCAATTCGGGCGACGTGAGCTCGATGGATCCCTATGCCCGTCAGGAGACGTTCCTCCTGACCTTCAACTCGAACATCTATGACCCGCTGATCCGGCGCGACAAGAACCTGAAGCTCGAGCCGGCCCTTGCCACGAAGTGGGGCCAGACCGACCCGACGACCTGGTTCTTCGACATCCGCCCCGGCGTGAAATTCCACGACGGCACGCCGCTGACGGCTGACGACATCGTGTTCTCGCTCAACCGTGCGAACGGCCCGGGCTCGAACATGGGCAGCAACTTCGTCTCGGTTAAGGAGATCAAGAAGACGGGCGACCTCCGCGTCGAAGTGACGACGAAGTACCCCGATCCGCTGCTGGCCGACAAATGGGCGGCGCTCGGCATGATGTCCAAGGCGTGGGCCGAGAAGAACAACGCGGTCAATTCCGCGGACATGACCAAGAACGAGGAGAACTTCGCCACCCGCAACGCCATGGGCACCGGCCCGTTCATGCTCAAGGAACGCAAGGCCGGCGAGAAGACGATCCTCGTCAACAATCCCAATTGGTGGGACAAGCCGGTCCACAACATCACCGAGGTGATCTTCACGCCGGTGGCCAACCCCGCGACCCGCATCGCGGCGCTCAAGGCGGGCGACATCGACATGACCTACGAGGTCCCGCCGGCCGACACCGAGTCGCTGAAGAAGGACGCCAACATCAAGGTGCTCGAAGGCCCCGAGACGCGCGTCGTCTTCCTCGGCTTCGACCAGGAGCGGCCCGAACTGCTTGAGTCGAACATCAAGGGCAAGAATCCCTTCAAGGACAAGAAGGTCCGCGAAGCCATCCATCGCTCGATCGACGTCGATGCGATCAAGCGCACCGTGATGCGCGGTCAGTCGTTCCCGACCAACCTGATGGTGGCCCCGGGCATCAACGGCTACATGAAGGATCTCGACAAGCGGCCGGCGCTGCTGAAGCCGGAAGAGGCCAAGAAGATGCTGGCCGACGCCGGCTATCCCAACGGCTTCGAGACCGGCATGGATTGTCCCAACGACCGCTATGTCAACGACGAGAAGATTTGCCAGGCCGTGGTCGCGATGCTGGCCAAGATCGGCGTGAAGGTGAATCTGCGGGCACAGACCCGCAATCTCTACTTCGCCAAGATCCTGCGCAAAGCCGACCTCAAGCCGGGCGAGACCAGTTTCTACATGCTGGGCTGGTCGCCGGCACAGACCTATGACGTGCACAACGTCTTCGAGGCGCTGATCCAGACTCCGAACGGCGCCACCAAGAAGGGCCAGTTCAATGCTGGCGGCTACTCGAACCCGGCGCTCGACAAGCTCGCCGACTCGATGGAGCAGGAAACCGACAAGGCCAAGCGCGATGCCATGATCAAGGACGCGACCAAGCTCTATGTCGACGATTTCGCCTATGTTCCGCTCCATCAGCAGGCGGTCGTATGGGCGGCGCGCAAGAACATCGACCTGGTACAGTTGGCGGACAACAGCTTCCCGCTGCGCATGGTGACCGTAAAGTAGCGGCACCAAGACCTACGATCGGCCCCGACGGCATTCCAATGCGGTCGGGGCCGGTTCCGTTTTGGCGCCAATCCTGCTAGGCCTTCGCACAGGCCCAACAATCATCCGATGCTTGCCTTTATCCTGAGACGACTCCTGCAATCGATCGCCGTGTTGTTGACGGTTGGCGTGGTCGCGTTTTCCCTGTTCCGCTACGTCGGCGATCCGATCAACGCCATGGTCGGCCAGGACACGACGATGGAAGAGCGCGCCGAACTGCGCACCAAGCTGGGCCTGAACGACCCGGCGCCGATCCAGTTCCTCCATTTCATCGGCAATGCCATTCAGGGCAAATTCGGGCTCTCGTACCGGACATCGGAGCCGGTCGGCCGGCTGATTCTGGAGAGGATGCCGGCGACGCTCGAGCTGTCGCTGTGCGCCGCGGTGTTCGCCCTGTTCGTAGGCGTCCCGATGGGCGTCTATACCGGGCTCTATCCCAAGCACTGGTCGAGCAGGCTGTTCCAGGCGGTGTCCCTGATCGGCATATCGCTGCCCACTTTCCTGATCGGCATCCTGCTGATCCTGGTGTTCGCGGTGTGGCTGCGGCTGCTGCCGTCCTTCGGGCGCGGTGAGACCGTCCAGATCGGCTGGTGGACCACCAATTTCCTGACCTGGTCGGGGCTGAAGGCGTTGATTCTGCCCTCGATCACCCTCGGCCTGTTCCAGCTCACCCTGCTGATGCGGCTGGTGCGCTCGGAAATGCTCGAGGTCATGCGCACCGACTACATCAAGTTCGCCCGGGCCCGCGGCCTGACCAACCGCGCGATCAATTTCGGCCACGCGCTCAAGAACACGCTGGTGCCGGTGATCACTGTCACCGGCCTGCAACTCGGCGCGCTGATCGCCTTCGCCATCGTCACCGAAACAGTGTTCGCCTGGCCGGGCGTCGGCCAGCTCTTCATCCAGTCGGTGCAGTTCTCCGACATTCCCGTGATGGCGGCCTACCTGCTGCTGATCGGGCTGCTGTTCGTGCTGATCAACCTCACGGTCGATCTCCTCTATTTCGTCGTCGATCCGCGCCTGCGCAGCCAGGGTGGCTCGGCGCGCGTGGCGGGGCACTGAGATGGTGAAGGGCTCGGCGCTTTCCGGATGGTTGCACCGCGCGGCCGACAGCGACGTCTGGTGGAGCTTCAAATCCTCGCCGCTGACCGTGACCGCGGCCACCGTCACCTTCCTGATCGTGGCGATCGCGTTCCTGTCGCCGATCCTGGCGCCTCATACGCCGTTCGATCCGGCGACGCTCAGCCTCAGCGATGGATTGAAACCGCCGGCGATGCTGTCGGCGGACGGCGACTGGACGTTCCCGCTCGGCACCGACGACCAGGGTAGGGATATCCTCTCGTCCATCATGTATGGCACGCGGCTGTCGTTGGTCGTCGGGCTTGTCTCCGTCATCGTCGCCATGGCGCTCGGCATCACGCTCGGCCTGGTGAGCGGTTATGTCGGCGGCGCGGTCGATGCGCTCATCATGCGCATCGCCGACGTTCAGCTCACCTTTCCGGCTATCCTGGTGGCGCTGCTGATCGATGGAGTGGTGCGCGGCATCATCTCGGTGAAGCGCCATGACGAGATCGCGATCTACGTCATCGTCGGCGCCATTGGCCTGTCGTTCTGGGTGCAGTACGCGCGCACCGTGCGCGGCTCGGTGCTGGTCGAGAAGAACAAGGAATATGTCCAGGCAGCGCGGGTGATCGGTCTGTCGCCGCTGTTGATAATGGTCCGCCACGTGCTGCCCAACGTCACCGGGCCGGTGCTGGTCATCGCCACCATCAACCTTGGCCTGGCCATCATCACCGAGGCGACGCTGTCGTTCCTCGGCGTCGGCCTGCCGTCGACCGAACCGTCGCTGGGCACGCTGATCCGGCTCGGCAACGAAGTTCTGCAGTCCGGCGACTGGTGGATCACGGTCTTCCCGGGCGCCACGCTGGCAGCCCTTGTCCTGGCCGTGAACCTTTTGGGCGACTGGCTGCGCGACGCCCTCAATCCCAAGCTACGCTGATGAACACACCAAGCAACAATCCGCCGCTGCTGGAGGTCAAGAACCTCAGGGTCGAGTTCCCGACGCGCCGCGGCACGTTGCTCGCGGTCGACGATGTCTCGTTCGATATCGCGCCGGGCGAAGTGCTGGGCGTGGTGGGCGAGTCGGGCGCGGGCAAGTCGCTGACCGGCAATGCCATCATCGGCCTGCTCGAACCGCCGGGCCGCATCGCCGGTGGCGAGATCCGCCTGGAAGGGCGGCGTATCGACAATCTGCCCTACGAGGAAATGCGGAAAGTCCGCGGCGCCCGCATCGGTGCGATCTTCCAGGATCCGCTCACCAGCCTCAATCCGCTCTATTCGGTCGGCCGCCAACTGATCGAGACGATCCAGACCCACATGCCGCTGTCGGCCGCCCAGGCGCGGACGCGGGCGCTCGATCTCCTGAAGGAGGTCGGGATTCCGGGGGCCGAGACCCGCATCGACCATTATCCGCACCAGTTCTCGGGTGGCATGCGGCAGAGGGTGGTGATCGCGCTGGCGCTGTGCGCCGGGCCGCGCCTGATCGTGGCCGACGAGCCCACGACGGCGCTCGACGTGTCGATCCAGGCGCAGATCATCGCGCTGCTGAAACGGCTCTGCCGCGAGCACGGCACGGCGGTGATGCTGGTGACGCACGACATGGGCGTCATCGCCGAGACGGCCGATCGCGTGGCCGTCATGTATGCCGGCCGCATTGCTGAGATCGGCCCGGTGCGCGACGTGGTGAAACACGCCAAGCATCCCTACACCAAGGGCCTGATGGGCTCGATCCCGAGCCTCGGCGTGCGTACCGAACGGCTGACCCAGATCGATGGCGCGATGCCGAGGCTCACCGAAATTCCCGCGGGCTGCGCCTTCAACCCGCGCTGCCTGGAACGCGGACAGCGCTGCCTGGTCGAACGCCCCAATTTGATGGCGGCCGGCGCCAGTCGGGCGGCCTGCTG
>CAMAYC010000158.1 GCA_945862125.1 Reyranella massiliensis 521 | reverse complement strand
CTCAAGCTGATCGTCGATCACTGCGGCCTCAACCGCCACGGCCAGGACGAGGAGGCCTTCATCCATCTCGACAAGCTGGTGGCGCTCGGCAAGCTGCCCAACGTCGCGGTCAAGGCGACCGGCGCGCCGCATTACTCGACCAAGGGCTACCCGTTCAGGAACATCCAGGATGGCTTGCATCGCATCTTCGACGCCTTCGGCCCCAAGCGCTTCTTCTGGGGCACAGACATCACCCGCATGCAATGCAGCTACCGCCAGTGCGTGACCTTCTTCACCGAGGAACTGCCGTGGCTGAAGGGAAACGACCTGCAGGATGTAATGGGTCGCGGCCTCTGCGAGTGGATCGGCTGGAAACAGAAGTTCTAGACGCTACTTCTTCGGCAGGATCTGGCCGCGAACCTCGCCGTCGGGGAATTTATCCGTCATCACGTTCACGTACCATAGGCCGGCCAGGACCTGTCCGGCCTGCTCCTCGGTGAGCGTGACACCATCCGACATGTGCGAGCGATCACGGTAGAGTGGGATGTCGATCGGCACGACCTTCTCGGCGTTTTCGCCGGGCCCCGCCGGCCCCTGGAGGTAGGCAATGGTGACCGGCCCGCTCAGGCGAACCAGATTCAGGCGATATTCCAGCACCTTCGTCGAAGGCCGGTAGACCGCTGTGAAGTAGCCGCTGCCCTTGGTGTCGGTCGGCGGCACTTCGCTGGCGCCGTTCAGAGTCGCCTGGAAGTCGGTCTTGGGCAGCTTGGGCTCGCCCATGTAGAACGAGCAGCCACCCACCATGAGCGTAAGTCCGAGAAGCAAAGCGCGGCGGATCATCGTCCTCAGTCTACGCTACCAGCGCCGCAATCGTCCCCAGGGCAAATCACGCCCGGTGATGGACCGGGGCCTTGCCGTAGACGGGCGTCGGCAATCCCTCCAGTCGCGCCTTGAGCTGCAGCGCCAGGAACCGCGAATAGAGCCGGGACTGCATGAGGTTCCCGCCATGGAACCACAGGTTCTCCTGCGCCGTCGGCTTCCACATGTTGCGCAGCTCGCCCTCCCACGGACCGGGATCCTTGGCCGTGCCAGAACCCAGACCCCAGCACTTGCCGACCCTGTCGGCGACTTCGGGCGAGATGAGCTCGCCCGCCCACTGGTTCATCGAGCCGTAGCCGGTGGCATAGACGACGAGATCGGCTTCGAGCGCGCTGCCGTCCTTCAGCACGACGGCATCCTCAGTGAGATGCGAGACCTCGACGCCCGAGCGCAGCTTGATCTTGCCGTCGGCGATCAGGTCGGAGGCGCCGACGTCGATGTAGTAGCCCGAGCCGCGGCGCAGATACATCGGGCCGATGCCCGTCTCGTCCTCGCCGAAGGTGAGCTGGAAGCCCGCGGCGCGCAGGCGGTCGTAGAAGGCCGCATCCTCCTGCTTGATGCGCGCGACCGTCGGCTGCGAGGCGGCCGGCAGCGCGCCATAGGGCATAGAGGCCACGGTGAGGTCGGCGATGTCGGTGGTGATGCCTGACGCCACCGCCTCCTCCGAATAGAGCGGACGGTTCCGCGCCAGCGTCTCCGCTCGCATCACAAGGGTCGGTGAACGCTGCAGCATCGTGACGTCGGCGCCGTGCTCCCAGAGGTCGGCCGCGATGTCGTGCGCCGAATTGTTCGAGCCCACGACGACGCAGCGCTTGCCGGCCCAGCCTTCGCCGCCTGGATGGGCGCTGGAGTGGTGCTGCTTGCCGCGAAACTTCTCCGCCCCCGGCAGGCGCGGAATCTCGGGAAATCCCGACATGCCGGTGGCCAGCACGATGTGCCTCGGCTTCATCGTGACCGGGTTGCCTTCACGCTCGACGATGACGGTCCATTCCTGCCGGACCTCGTCCCACGACGCACCCTTGCACGCGGTCGAGCTCCAGTAGTCGAGCTCCATGATCTTCACATAGGATTCCAGCCAATCGCCCATCTTGTCCTTGGGTGTGTAGATCGGCCAGTGATCGGGAAACGGCAGGTACGGCAGGTGGTCGTACCAGACCGGATCGTGAAGGCAGAGCGACTTGTAGCGGTTACGCCAGGCATCGCCCGGCCGGGGATTGCGATCGACGATCAGCGCCGGCACGCCCAGCCGTTTCAGCCGCGCGCCGAGCCCGATGCCGCCCTGCCCGCCACCGATCACCAGCACGAACGGCTGGCGGCCGTAGCCGAGTTCGTTGGCGTCGGCCTGGCGCCGATCGGTCCAGGTGACGCGGTTCCGGATGGCGCCGTGCTGGACACCCAACTCGCGCGATGGGCCGCTCTTTTCCTCGAATCCCTTCAGCTCCATCAGGGCGGTGAGCAGCGTAAAGGCCTTGCCATCCTTCAGCCGGACATGGCCGGTGCCGCGGCCTCGCGCCGTCTCGAAGGTGAACCAGCCATCGCGGTCGCCGGGCATGAACCCGTCGGGCTGCACATCCCCGAGCCTCGCCCTCAGCATGTCGGTGATCGCCGGCCGTCCCTCCAGGGTGATGATGTTCCAGGTGAAGGAAACGAGGTCACGCCAGTAGCCGTCATCGGCGAACAGGGCGGCGGCGCCGGCGGCATCGCCGTTCTTCAGGGCGGCGGCAAAACGGGTGAGCCAGTCCGGTACGGAAGATGAGGGGGTGATCTCTTTCATGGGCCTCACTCTAGCCAAAGAATCCCCCGGTGGGTGCGGGACCTTTCGCGGAACGATGCGAAGGGGCTGGCACGGCAGCCGGGGTGGGAGGATGATTTCACCCGGGAGGGCCACACCCATGAAATACGACGTCATCTCCGCCGACGGACACATCGACCTGATCTGGCTGCCGACCGACCTGTTCACGAAAAATGCATCGAGCCAGATGAAGGAGCGTATGCCCTACGTGGTCGAGGGGCCGAAGGGACCGGAATGGACCAGCCGCAACGGCGCCAAGTTTGGCCTGGTGAACGGCATGGGCTCGGCCGGCCGCGAATATGTGCCGGGCATCATCCACCGCTCCGACCGCATGGCCTCGACCGGCCTCTATGACGACGGCAAGAAAGGCATCCGCCGCCTCACCGAGGTCGACCTGCGTCTCAAGGACCAGGACCGCGACGGTGTGCAGGCCGAGGTGCTGTACGGCGTGCTGGGCTCGAGCGGCCGGCTGAACGATCCCGAGGCGGCGCTGGAAATGCTCCGCATCTACAACGACTGGCTCCATGATTTCTGCAGCCGCGCCCCCGACCGGTTGGTGGGCCTGGCCAATATCCCGAACTACAACATGGAGGAATCGGTCGCCGAGGCGATGCGCTGTGCCAAGCGCGGTGTACGCGGCCTCGACATCGCCAACCGGCCCGACATGACGCCGCTCTGGGACGAGCATTGGGAGCCATTGTGGAAGTTCGGCCACGAGACCGGCATTCCGCTCCACTTCCACACGATCGGCGGCCGCTCGCCCGACGTCACCAAGTTCCCGACGCATGTGCAGCGCCGAATCTTCGCCGTGCACATCACCGGCTTCCAGATGCACATGAGCACCATGCTGATGGGACTGATCTACTCGGGCGCCCCGGAGCGCTATCCAAACCTGAAGATCGTGATCGGCGAGGCCGGACTCGGCTGGATCCCCTACGTGCTGCAGCACATGGATCTCGAGTGGGAGGACCAGTTCAAGGACCTCGATCTCAAGATGAAGCCCAGCGAATACTGGCATCGCCAGTTCTACGCCACCTACCAGACCGACCCGGTGGGCATCGAGCTGCTGAAGCACCTGGGCGAGGACAACGTCATGTGGGGGTCGGACTTCCCGCACCCCGACGGCATCTGGCCGGACAGCCAGCAGTTCCTGACCCAGGAGCTGACCGGTGTCTCAGCCGGGGTGCGTCGCAAGATCGTCCGCGACAACGCGATGAAGCTCTATCGACTGAACGCGTGAGCGAATCCCAAGGGGGCGGCACCGCACGCACCGCCCTGCTGACGACGCTTGCCATGCTGGCTTTCGCCGGCAACTCGCTGTTCTGCCGCCTCGCGCTGCGCGACACCGAGATCGACGCCGCGAGCTTCACCGCGATCCGACTGGCCTCCGGCGCGCTGGTCCTGGCGGCGCTGCTCATGCTGCGTGGAAAGCGCCCCACGGCCGGCGGAAGCTGGCCGATGGCGGCCATGCTGTTTGCCTATGCCGTGTGTTTCTCCTTCGCCTATCGCGACCTCACCGCGGCCACAGGTGCCCTGCTGCTGTTCGGCGCTGTGCAATTCACAATGACGGGCTACGGCCTGTGGACCGGCGAGCGGATCCGCGGCCTCAAGCTCGTGGGCCTGCTGCTCGCGCTGGCAGGCCTGGTCTGGCTCCTGCTGCCCGGACTCGCGGCACCTCCCCCGCTGGCGGCGGCGCTGATGCTGGGCGCAGGCGCCGCCTGGGGCGTCTACTCGTTGCTCGGCAAGGGTGCCGGCGATCCGACGGCGGCCACCGGAGGCAACTTCCTGCGCTCCCTGCCCTTCGCCGCCGTTCTTGCCCTCACGGCCACGACGACGGCTGGCGCAGTCGACCCTACCGGGGCGCTCTATGCCGTTCTTTCAGGCGCCCTGACCTCGGGCCTGGGCTATGTCCTCTGGTATGCGGCGCTGCCGAGGCTACGGGCCACGTCGGCCGCCACGGTGCAACTTTCGGTGCCGGCCATTGCGGCCCTGGGTGGGGCAGTGCTACTCGCCGAGCCGGTCACGGTGCGCCTGCTGGTGGCGTCGGTGGCGGTGCTGGGCGGCATCGCACTCACAATTCGCAGCAAGGCGTGAAGGAAGGATCTGGGATTCATGTTCGAAGTTTCCGAGCGTCTCAAGAATGTGAAGGTGTCGGCGTCCGCCGCCATGACCCGCAAGGTGCGCGAGCTGCGCGCCGAGGGCGTGAAGATCGTGGGCCTGTCCTCGGGCGAACCCGACTTCCCGACGCCGCTGCACGCCATCGAGGCGGCGCACAAGGCGGCGCTGGCCGGCGACACCAAATATCCACCGCAGGACGGCGTGAAGCCGCTGAAGGAGGCGATCCGCGCCAAGTTCAAGCGCGACAACAAGCTCGACTACGCGCTCGACGAGATCATGGTCTCCAACGGCAGCAAGCAGATCATGTACGACGCGCTGATGGCGAGCGTGAACCCGGGCCACGAGGTGATCATTCCGGCGCCGGGCTGGATCTCCTATGCCGACCAGGCGACGGTGGCCGGCGCCACGCCGGTGCCGGTATCGTGCCCCGAGAACAACCAGTTCAAGCTGCGCGCCGCCGACCTCGAGGCTGCGATCACGCCGCGCACCAAGTGGATCGTGTTGAACTTCCCCAACAATCCGACCGGCGCGGTATGCTCGCGCGCGGAGATGCGCGAAATCGCCGACGTGCTGCTTGCCCATCCGCACGTGCTGATCATGGCCGACGATGTCTACGAGCACCTGATCTATGACAATTTCGGATTCTGCACCATCGCCGAGGTCGAGCCGAAGCTGAAGGAGCGCACGCTGACGGTGAACGGCGCATCGAAGGCCTACGCCATGACCGGCTGGCGCGTCGGCTTCGCCGGCGGGCCGAAGCCGCTGATCGCCGCCATGACCAACATGCAAGGCCAGATCGGCTCGGGCATCTCGACCATCAGCCAGGCCGCGGCCACGGCGGCGTTGAACGGTCCGCAGGAGCTGCTGAAGGAGCGCGCGGCCGACTACCAGAAGCGGCGCGACGAGGTCGTGGCGATGCTGCGCGCAGCGCCGGGCATCACCTGCCACAAGCCCGAGGGCGCATTCTACGTGTTCCCCAACATCGCGGGCTGCATCGGCAAGACCACGAAGGCCGGCCGCAGGATCGCCACCGACACCGACTTCGTCACCGCGCTGCTCGAGGAAAAGCATGTCGCCACGGTACAGGGCGCGGCCTACGGCATGAGCCCCTACTTCCGCATCTCCTACGCCACCGACGTGGCCAGCCTCCGCGAAGGCTGCGGGCGCATCCAGGAATTCTGCCGCGAGCTGCGCTGAGCCGTGCTCTACATCCTCGACAGCGGCGCGATCGTCCAGCGGCCGGAAATTCTGGCCCACGCCGCCGCGGGCGACCTGCTGATCCCCGAGGCCGTAGTCGACGACATACGCGATCGCCGTGACCGTGGCTTGCGCAACGATCTCGAGGGGCTTCTTGAGCGGGCGATCGAAGCCGGCGCCGTCGTCGCGCCGGCCGCTGATGGCGGCACCGCCGAGCTTGCCTTGAAGTGTGCCGAAGAAAACGGCGCCAGAAATGTCCGCGTGGTCACGACCGACCGCCGGCTGGCGCGGCTCATGGCCTCGAAGGGTGTCTCATCGATAGGCGGCAACCAACTCCTTGCCGAGCTGTCGACGGCTTCCTCTGACGCCGGCATCGAACAGGCCGCCCGACGCATCGTGTCGGCGCAGCATCGCTACCTTGCCGCCAGCGCCGCGATCGCCGTTGCCACGACGGGCCTGGCCATCCTTGTGGTGCGCAATCACCAGCTCATCTTCCACACGGCACCCGACTGGATCGTGCCCATCGCGCTGCTGCTGGCAGGGCTCCTGTTCTTCTGGTGGCGCGAACGCGACCACCTCTCCTATGGGCTGTTCGAAGTCATGATCGGCCTGCTCATCTCCTCGCAGTCCATCGTCACTCTGCCCTCGCCCTACGAATTGTCGACCGCCAAGTCGATCCAGCTGGTGGGCGGGCTCTATGTCATGGTGCGTGGCTTCGACAATATCGACCGCAGCATCGAGGACACGCGCCTCGGCGGCTGGTGGAAGCGGCTATTTCGCCGTGGATGATGGAGAAACGGCCGGCAGACCGGCCTAGATTTCTTTTATCCGTTTGAGCTGCGCCGGGATGCCGAGTTTGCGCGAGCAGAGCGGCCAGTGCCACGGCTCCTGCAGGTCGTAGATCATGTACCAGGCCAGACTGGCGGCCTTCTCGTAGTCCTGCGTGTACTCGGCGGCTTCCTTCATCGTGAGCACAGTCCCGTCACGCATGCGCGTGTAGGTGATGAAAGTGCGCAAGGTAAACTGGAAGCGTCCGTGATATGCGCCGCGGCTGCCGTAGATCGGCCGTGCCGATGGCCCCCAGCTCCCGCTCTCGCAGGTCGCGAGCTGCTGCAGGAGCTGCTCCTTGCGGTCGGCCAGCTCCTGCTCACGCGGTGTGAGGCCGGGCGCAGTCGCCGCGACTTCCGACGGCCTGGAGCCCGCGCAGCCGGCGACCGCCAGCGACGCGGCGACGAGAAACGAGAGAGTGGCGGCGCGAAGGGCGATCACAACCAAGCATTGTTCCCATGAAATCACGGGCGCGGCAAACCCCCATCGACGCGAGGTCATGACACACCAGATGCAGTGTGACCCAACCTGATTTCACCCCTTCGCAGGGTGAACCTTCATCCAGTGCCGCGCGATCTCCTCGCGCGTCGCCACCCAGACCTTGGGCTTGGCCGCGACATAATCGAGGAAGCGCGCCAGCGTGGCGGCGCGGCTGGGGCGGCCGGCGAGCCGGCAATGCAATCCGATCGACATCATCTTCGGCGCGCGCGAGCCCTCGGCATAGAGCACGTCGAAGCTGTCCTTCATTGCCTGCAGCCAGCCGTCGCCTGCGGTATAGCCCGGCGCGACGGCAAACTTCATGTCGTTCACTTCCAGCGTGTAGGGAATGATGAGATGCGGCGTGCGGCCAACCTTCACCCAATAAGGCAGGTCGTCGCTGTAGGAGTCGCTCGAATAGAGGAAGCCGCCATGCTTGATGACGGCTTCGAGCGTGTGCATGCCGAAGCGGCCGGTGTACCAGCCGACTGGCGGCTTGCCGGCAGTGTCCTTGATGGCCTTCACCGCCTGCTTCATGTGATCGAGCTCCTGCTCGAGCGTGAAATCCTTGTAGTTGATCCAGCGCCAGCCGTGGCTCGCCACCTCATGCCCGGCCGCAGCCATCGCCTTGCCGGCAGCGGGGTTGAGCTCAAGTGCCTTGCCGACCGCCCATGAGGTGAAGCGCATCTGGCGCTCCTCGAAGAGCCGCAGGAGGCGCCAGAATCCGGCGCGGCTGCCGTACTCGTACATCGACTCGATGCTGAGATCGCGCCCGCCCTGGACCGGGATGCCCCCCGGCGTCTCGGACAGGAAGGTCTCGGAGGCCGCGTCGCCGTTCAGGATGGAATTCTCGCCACCCTCCTCGTAGTTCAGCACGAAGCTGACGGCGATCCGCGCCTCGCCGGGCCACTGGGGATCGGGCGTGTCGGGGCCGTAGCCGATCAGGTTGCGGTCGAGATGATTGTGCATGGCGTGCGGGCTCCGGAACGCAGGTGATTGAAGAGCAACTATGCGGCGGCTATAGCTCCCGCGACAAGCTTCGAGGAGAGGTCATGGCGGAAGGCAACGTCGCCGGGGCGGTGCGCGAGGATCGTTTGTGGCAACGGCACGCCGAGATGGCGAAGCTCGGCGGCACACCGAAGGGCGGCGTCAACCGCCAGGCCCTCTCGGCGGAGGACGCCGCGGCACGGAACCTGCTTGGCACCTGGGCCAAGGCGCGCGGCTTTGCGATCTTCACCGACGCCATCGGCAATCTCTTCGTGCGCCGCGAGGGCACGGATGACAAGGCGCGGCCCGTGCTGAGCGGCTCGCACATGGACAGCCAGCCCACCGGTGGCCGGTTCGACGGCATGTATGGCGTCCTGGCGGCCTTCGAGGCGCTGGAAGCGCTCGAAGACGCAGGCGTGAAGACGCGGCGACCCGTGATGGCGGTCGCCTGGACCAACGAGGAAGGCTCGCGCTTCCAGCCCGGCGCCATGGGCTCGGCGGTGTTCGCCGGCCACAACAAGCTCGACGAGATGCTGCAGGTGAAGGACTGGAAGGGCGTTGTCCTGAAGGACGCGCTGGCCGAGACCCTGAAGGCCGCGCCAACGCCCCTGCGCGACGGCCCGCCCGGCTTCCCGCTCGACTTCTATGTCGAAGCGCATATCGAGCAGGGCCCGCGGCTGGAAAACGAGAAGAAGACGATCGGCGTCGTCACCGCCATCCAGGGCAGCCGCCGCTACATCGTCGAGACGGTGGGCGAGGAAGCGCATGCCGGCACGACGCCACGGTCCGCGCGCAAGGATGCGTTTGCCGCGGCGCTCCGCATCGCCCAGGCGATGTACGAGGCCACCACCGACAAGGACGACACGCTGCGCTTCACCATCGGCCGCGTCGATGTCTCGCCCGGGTCGCCCAACACGGTGCCGGGCAAGGCCGTGTTCACCATCGACATGCGCCATCCCGGCGAGGCCATGCTAGAAGCGCACGAGGCCAAGCTCGCGGCAATCGTCGCGACCTATGGCGCGCCCTGCGCGGCCGGCATGGAACGCGTGACGGCGGTGGCGCCGACGATCTTCGACTCCGAGGTGATCGACCTCGTCCGCGCCAAGGCGAATGCCCTCAACCTCACCAACATGGACATGCCGTCAGGCGCCGGCCACGACGCCATGCACATCGCTCGCCTCTGCCCCACCGCCATGATCTTCGTGCCCTGCGAGCGGGGGATCAGCCACAACGAGATCGAGAATGCCACGCCCCAGGACCTCGCCGCCGGCGCTCGCGTGCTGGCCGAAGTGATGGCCGAATTGGCGAACCGCTAAGGAACAAAAAGACATGTCGAAGAAGATGCAGTCTGAGCTCGTCGCGATCCTCACCGACCTGATCGCGCTCCCAAGCCCCTACCCGCCCGGCACTTCGGTGGAAATTTGCGCCTATGCGGCCAAGCGCCTGAAGAAGGCCGGCTACAAGGTCGAGACCGTCGCCAAGACGAAAGGTGTCGACAATGTCGTGGCTCGGATGAAGGGGAAATCCAAAGGGCCGGTCATCGCCTTCAACGCCCATGTCGACACGGTGGGTGTGGGCGAGCGCGCCAACTGGAAGAGCGATCCGTACAAGGCGCTGGTCAAGGGCGGCCTCGTCTACGGGCTGGGCGCCGGCAACTGCAAGGGCAGCATGGCGGTGCAGATCTGGCTCGCCGAGGAGATCGCGCGGCGCGGCGGTCCCGCAAAGGGCGAATTGATCTTCACCTTCGTGGCCGACGAAGAAAACCTGGGGCCCGACGGCATGGAATACCTGCGCAAGACCGGCAAGGTGCGGCCCGATGCTCTGATCCTGGGCGCGCAGACCGAGAACAACCTGATCGTGGCCGAACGCGGCGTGATGTGGGCGCGGATCACCACCAAGGGCCGCGCGGCACACGCCGGCAATCCGTCTGCCGGCGACAACGCCATCCTGCGCATGATGCGGCTGGTGGGCGCGCTCAGCTCCTACTACGACAAGGCGCTGGCGCGGCGCGTGTCGGGCGCGATGAAGTCGACCGTGAACATCGGCATGTTCCACGGCGGCCACAACACCAACGTGGTGCCGTCGGCCTGCACCGTCGAGATCGACCGTCGCCTGCTGCCGAACGAGAAGGTGAAGGACGCCTTCAGGGAACTGAAGAGCGTGATCGACGGCGTGCGCGAGCCCAAGGGCACCTATGCCGTGGAATTCCTGACCGGCACCAACGGCTTCTT
>CAMAYC010000157.1 GCA_945862125.1 Reyranella massiliensis 521 | reverse complement strand
CGCGGAACGGCGGCAGCATGGCGAGCGTATCGCCGCCGCGGCCGCCGATCGGCATCCAGCCGTTGGCGTAGGCCACGGCGCGGCGCGCGCCCTGCGGGAAGCCGCCGCCGACGATGATCGGCGGGTGCGGCTTCTGCACCGGCTTGGGCCACTGCATCATCTCGTCGAACTTCACCAGCTCGCCGCTGTATTTCGGCTTCGAATTCCCCCAGATCGCCGTCATCGCCTCGATGCGCTCGCGCATCAGCTTGAAGCGCGTGCCGAAGGCGGTGCCATGGTCAGCCATCTCCTCTTCGTTCCAGCCGCCGCCGATGCCGAACAGCACGCGGCCGTTGGACAGGCGGTCGACGGTCGAAACTTCCTTGGCGGTATGGATGGGGTCGCGCTGGACCACCAGGCAGACGCCGGTGCCGAGCTTGATCGTCTTGGTGACGACGGCGGCGGCGCCCATCGCCACGAACGGATCGTAGGTGTCGTAGTACCATTTCGGCAGGTCGGCGCCGCCCGGCCACGGCGACTTGCGGCTGGTGGGAATATGGCTGTGCTCCGGGAACCACAGCGATTCGAAACCGCGCGCCTCGGCCTCGACGGCGAGTTCGTGCGGCTGGATCGCGTAGTCCGTCGGAAACATCGTGATGCCGATCTTCATGCTCATCCCTCCGGGGAAATCGAAACCCTCATGGCCCTGTAGCGGCTCTGGCGCTATTGATGCGGGATGTTCTCATCCTTCTTCCCCAATCCAAAACTGTTCTTTCCGGCCACGGTCGTGTGGACGGCCCTCAGCATGGTGCTGTGGTACGGCATCGCCCGCGACCTCGGGCCCCAGCTCAGCCTCGGCGGACTCATCGGCCTCGCCTACCCGCCGGCCAATGCCGACGGCGCCGCCATCGCCGTCGAAACGGCGCGCAACATCTGGCTCTACCAGTAC
Source organism: Reyranella massiliensis 521 (assembly GCA_945862125.1). Classification (GTDB taxonomy): domain Bacteria; phylum Pseudomonadota; class Alphaproteobacteria; order Reyranellales; family Reyranellaceae; genus Reyranella; species Reyranella massiliensis_A. Next base: position 9,578 of record CAMAYC010000157.1, on the reverse strand, counting down.
ATGATCATGATCGGCGGCCTCTTCGTCGGGCTGGTCGGCTGGCTCGTGCCGCACCGCTGGTTCCGCTGGTCCGTCGGTGTATCGGCGGCGCTCATCTTTTTCATCTGGTTCCAGGTCCAGCTCGACGTGATGATCAACGTCTGGTTCGGCACCTTCTACAACATGATCCAGCAGGCCCTGGGGAAGCCGGGTGCCGTCACCCTGGATCAGTTCTTCGGCCAGCTCCTGACGTTCGGTATCATCGCGCTGGTCTACATCACCACCGCCGTGTTGCTGGCCTTCGTCACCAGCCACTACATCTTCCGCTGGCGCACGGCGATGAACGACTACTACGTCGCCAACTGGCAGCGGCTGCGGCACGTCGAAGGCGCCTCGCAGCGCATCCAGGAAGACACGCAGCGGTTTGCCACCACCCTGGAACAGCTGGGCGAAAGCCTGATCAGTGCGCTGATGACCCTGATCGCGTTCATTCCGATCCTGTGGGGCCTGTCCGTGCATGTGAAGGAACTGCCGCTGATCGGCGAGATTCCGCAGGCGCTGGTCTTCGTCGCGGTGATCTGGGCGGCGCTCGGCACTGCGCTGCTGGCCATTGCCGGCGTTCGCCTGCCGGGGCTCGAGTTCCGCAACCAGCGCGTCGAGGCGGCCTATCGCAAGGAATTGGTCATCGGCGAAGACGACGCCAGCCGCGCCCAGCCGCCGAGGCTTGCCACCCTCTTCAGGGACGTCAGGGCAAACTACTTCCGCCTCTATTTCAATTTCCTCTACTTCAACGTCTGCCGCTACGGCTACCTGCAGGCGAGCGTCCTCGTCCCTTACATCGCGCTGGCGCCGTCCATCGTGGCCGGCGGCCTGACGCTCGGCGTCATGCAGCAGATCATCCGTGCCTTCAACCGGGTCGAGGGATCTTTCCAGTACCTGGTGAAGTCCTGGACGACGATCGTGTCGCTCATTTCGATCTACAAGCGGCTGCGTGCCTTCGAGGCGCTGATCGGCGATGAGCCGCTCGACCCCATCGAGGCCGAGATCCCGGCCGCCGCGGAGGCAAGATGAGCCGAAAGCTGTTCGACAGCCATTGTCACATCATCGACCATCGCTTCCCGATCGTGGCCAACCAGGGCTTTAGCCCGGCACCCTTCCCGCTCGAAGCCTATCTCGCGGAGACCCGGCCGCTCGGCGTGGTGGCGGGCGCGATCGTGGCGGGCTCGTTCCAGGCCTACGACCAGACCTGGCTGATGGATGCCCTGCCCCGGCTGGGCGCCGGCTGGGCCGGCGTGGCGCAGATCCCGAACGATTGTCCCGATGCCGAGATCGTGCGGCTGGACGGCATCGGCGTGCGCGCGGTGCGCTTCAATCTGTTCCGCGGCCGGCTCGACAGCGTCGACGCTATCGTGGCGCTGGCCACGCGCGTCCACGCGGTCGCGGGCTGGCACGCCGAACTCTATGTCGATGCCGCCGCACTGGCGCCGCATGTCGAGCGCCTGTCGAAGCTGCCGCAGATTTCCATCGACCATCTCGGCATGACCGAGGCCGGCGTGCCCATCCTGCTCGATTTGGTCGCCGCGGGCTGCAAGGTGAAGGCGACCGGCTTCGGGCGGGTGAAGCTCGATGTCGCCGCCACGCTGGAAGCGATCGCCGCGAAAAGCCCCGACGCGCTGATGTTCGGCACGGACATTCCCTCGACCCGCGCGGCACGGCCGTTTCAGACGACGGACATCGATCTGGTAGAGAAGGTTCTGGGACCTGAGCTGGCCCAGAAAGCATTTTGGGACAATCCAGTCGCGCTTTACGGGAGAAGATCATGAAGGCTGCTTACATCGAGCAATACGGCGGACCCGAGGTCCTGAAATACGGCGACCTGCCCGATCCCTCGCCCGCGCCGGGCCAGGTCGTGGTCGATATCGTTGCCGCGAGCGTGAACGGCGCCGACTGGAAAGTGTGCGCCGGCGAATACAAGCATCCGGGCTTTCCCGTGATCCTGGGCCGCGACTTCTCCGGCGTCGTGAGCGCCGTCGGCGCGGACGTCAAGGATCTCAAGGTGGGCGACGAGGTGTTCGGCGTGCTCGAGACGGGCCGCGACGGCACCTATTGCGAGAAGATCGCCATCGGCGCCGCCATCGTGGCGAAGAAGCCCGCGGCGCTCTCGCATGTCGATGCCACCGCGCTCGCCCTCACCGGCCTCACGGCGATCCGTGCGGTGGAAGACACGCTCAAGCTCAAGGCGGGCGAGACGATCCTGATCCAGGGCGGCGCGGGCGGCGTCGCGGCCTTCGCCATCCAGCTCGCCAAGCATCTCGGCGCCCGCGTCATCACCACAGCGAGCGCCGCCAACCACGCTTACCTGAGCGAACTCGGCGCCGATCAGATCATCGACTACAAGGCGACCGACTTCACGAAGGTCGTGAGCAATGTCGATGCGGTATTCGACACCGTGGGCGGCGACGTCGCCATACAGTCCTTCGAGGTGCTGAAGCCCGGCGGTCGCGCGGCCTTCATCGCCTCCGGTCCCCAGGCGCCCAAGCCCGACCGCGGCGACGTGATCTCGCTACGGCCGGCCGTCGGCCGCGACCGGCCGGCGCTCGAACGCATTGCCGAGCTTGTGCGCACGGGCGCCGTCAAAGTCCCGCCGGTGCGGCTGTTCAAGCTCAGCGATGCCGTCGAAGCCGTCGGCATCAGCAAGGCGCGTCACCTCAAGGGCAAGCTGGTGTTCAAGGTGAAGTGAGCAACGGTCTCACTCGTACAGTCCGCGCTCCGCGCCGACGTGACAGGCGAGGCAATTCGACCTGGTAACGACTTTGGGGTCGTTCCAGACCGAATCGGGGAAGCGGTGCTTGCGCAGAAAGTCCGGATTCTCGGTGATGCGCTGCGGCGTGCCACCAGGCGCGACCCACTGCATGTATTTGGCGGCCCGTCCCTGATTCACGACGTCGCCGGCATTGGCGGTGAGATAGGCACGGATGATATCGATCTTTTCGTCGGCCAAGCTGGCGTCCTCGCCGAAATGATCGGCGAGGCTGCCCATCATGCGGTTCCATGAACGTGCCGGCAGAAAGCCCGGCTGAAACGCCATGTGGCAGGTGCCGCATTCCTTCTTGACCGTCGCGTCCCGGACCGGCGGCATCCAGTCGCTTCCGGCGTAAGCGGACGACGCGAACAACAGCAGTGCCGCGAGGACCGTGAGCATGGGGGTGAGCGGGCGCACGCTCACTGCCCCGCCATGAAGGTGATGTAGTCACCCTTTTCGAGTGGCGTGCAGTCGCGCCCGAGCACGCTCCGGCAATCGCGCGTGAACTGCTTCTCCACCGTGGCCGGGTCGGTGAAGCGCCTGGGATTGACCGAGACTGCCACCGGCTCGATCGGCCGCCCGGTCTTGGCGTTCTGGCCGGGCTGGCGGGGATCCGCCGTGTGGCAGGCGGTGCAGGACGTGGTGCGCGGATCGCCGCCGGTCCATTTCGTCCGGAAAAGGGCCTCCCCGCGTTGGACGGAGAAGGCCGTGGCACCGGGCGCGGCGGCACGCGCCTTGGCGGCGTAGTCGGCAAGGATCGCATCGCGACGGGCATCGGCGGCAAGGACCGCCAGGGGCAACGCCACGACGGTGGCAGCCAGCATGAGGCGGCGGATCATCGGACGTTCTCCTTTGTAAGTGTCGAAAGGCGCATTCCGGCCCGCCACGACGCGACGCGAGCCGCCCATTTCTTGCCGGCGTACATCCAGATGACGAAAGCGATATGGCCGAAGATCACCCATAGCGAGGCCTCGGAGATGGCTTCGTGCGGGTGCTCCATCCAGGCGGCGCTGTCGGCCACGGCGCCGGACAGGGCGGCGAGACCGACGACCGCCAACAGCACGACGGCAAACCAGGCAAACAGCGGGTGCCGGCCCTTGCGCGACGACAGCCAGGCCCGCGCAGCCTTGAGGTCCGCTCGAGGAAGGCGGAGCGGACTGCCAGCGGGTGCGAGCAGTCCGCCGGCGAGGCGTGCCACGATCGCCACGAGCACGGCGTAGCCCGCAAACTGGTGCATCGCGTAGGTGTTCTCGTCGGCCGTTACGTAGGCGACCAGGAAGGAACCGGCCAGCCAGGCATGCCAGCCTTTCTGCAGCGCATGCTGGATCCTGGCGGAAGCGAACACGCCCATGACCCGCTCTCCGTTCAGTCGTCGTGATCGTGCGGCTTGTTCTGGCCCTTCTGACCTTGGGCGTGGCGAGCTTCGGCATGGCGACCTTCGGCATCCCGCTCCGACTTGGCGGCATGCTTGCGGCCGTCCCTGTCAGTGCGGGCGCCGTCGGTCCCCGGCTGCAGGTAGCCATTGTCGCTCTGGGCAGTCGGGCCATCGGCCCTGGCTTGCGCATAGACGGCGGCGGCGCCGCCGATCAGGATCGCCGCGACAAGTCCGTGGATCATCATCTTACCGAGCATCTCGTCCCTCCTTGGGTGTCGATGCCCGCAACAATAGGGAAGCCGTCCTGAACCAAGTCTGACGCGCCCGTTCACCCTGCGTTCAGCTTCACCCTTCTAGGCTGATGGCATGAGACTTCTGACCGCATTCCTGATCGCCGCCCTCGCCGTCGGCGCCGCCGCGCCGGCGTCGGCGAGCGACCACGACCGCGCCCGGCGCGCCGTCGAGGAAGGGCGCATCCTGCCGCTGAAGGAGATATTGGCGCGCGCGCAGGCGGTGTCGCCCGGCCAGGTGATCGAGGCCGAACTCGAGGACGAGGGTGGCCTGGTCATCTATGAAATAAGAATCCTGACGACGGACGGCCGGGTGATGAAGCTCTATTACGACGCGGCGACGGGCGCGCTGTTGAAGACCAAGGATCGGAACGGCCGGCGATGAGACTCCTGATTGTCGAGGACGAGCCGGCCCTGGCACTCCGCCTGCAGAAGGCGCTGGAGGCCGCGGGCTTCGTCGTCGATGTCGCTTACGACGGCGAGGAAGGCTGGCACCTTGGCGACACCGAGCCCTATGACGCCATCGTGCTCGATCTCGGCCTGCCCAAGATCGACGGCGTCTCTGTCCTGCAGCGCTGGCGGGAAGCCGGAAAGAAGACGCCTGTCCTGATTTTGACCGCGCGCGGCAGATGGTCGGAAAAGATGGCGGGCTTCAACGCCGGCGCCGACGATTACATGACCAAGCCCTTCGAGCTCCAGGAAGTGGTCTATCGACTGCGCGCGCTGATCCGGCGTGCCTCCGGCCATGCGCAGCCGGAGCTGGTGTGCGGCCCGCTGCGGCTCGACACCAACGCCGCGCGCGTGACCCTGGACGGCGCCCCCGTCCCGCTCACGGCGCAGGAGTTCAGGATCTTGTCGTACCTGATCCACCACCCCGGGCGGGTCGTGAGCCGCACCGAGTTGATGGAGCACGTCTACGACCGTCACTTCGACAGCGATTCGAACGTGCTTGAAGTGTTGCTGGGGCGCATCCGCCGCAAGGTGGGCAGTGGCCTGATCCAGACCGTGCGGGGACAAGGCTACAAGCTCACGGCGCAGGAACAGACATGACGGACGCGGTCCATGCGGGACGTCGGGCGACCTCCCTGTCGCTGCGCCTCGTCGCTGCCGCTGTCGTCTGGCTGGCCCTGATGTTGGCGATCGGCGGCGTCGTGCTGGCACTCGCCTTCCGCAGCACCGTCGAGCAGGAATTCAGCCAGCGGTTGGATGCCATCCTGAAGGCGATGATCGCCGCGACCGAGATCGCTCCCGACGGGACGGTGACCGTCGTGCGGCCGCTGGGCGATCCCCGCTTCGACCAGGTTTTCTCGGGCTGGTACTGGGAGGTGACGGAACCCGGCGGACGGCAGATCCGCTCGCGCTCGCTGTGGGACAGCGTGATCGCGTCGGTCGACGGCGGCAGCGGCCTGCACACGCGCCGCATCACGGGGCCCCACAGCGAGCCTTTGCTGGTGGTCGAGCGCGATCTGGTGTTTCCCGGCGCCAAAGGACCGGTCCATCTGCTGGTCGCGGGCGACCTGCGGGAGGTGAACGACGGCGTGCGGCGGTTCGATCTGCTGCTCATGTCGGCGCTGGGACTCATGGGCGCCGGCATGGTGATCGCCGTCGTCATCCAGGTCCGCTACGGCCTGCGCCCGCTGCGCACGATGGCGGCCGACCTGCGCGCGGTACGCGAAGGCACACGGGCACGGCTCGCGGAGCGCTACCCAAGCGAGGTGGCGCCGCTCGCCGAGGCCATGAACGTCGTCCTCGACAGGGACACCGAGCTGATCGAGAGGGCACGTACCCACGTCGGCAATCTCGCACACGGGCTGAAGACGCCGCTGTCGATAATCTCGGCCGAGGCGGAGGGCGCCGTCGACAGGAACGTGGTGCTGGAACAGGTGGGCACGATGCGGCGCCTGATCGAGCATCACCTCGGGCGCGCGTCGGCCGTCGCAGGTGCCGGCCGGTCGCTCGGAACGCGGATCCTCCTTCGGCCCGTCGCCGAAGGCATTGCCGGCGCACTCGCCAAGGTGTTCGCCGACCGCAAGCTCCGCATCGACATCGACATGCCGGCCGACTGCGCTTTCCGCGGCCATCGCGAGGATCTCGAGGAAATTCTCGGCAACCTGATGGAAAACGCCTGCAAATGGGCGAAGGGCGGCGTCAGGGTATCGGCAAGCGCCAGCGGAAAGGGCCTCGTTCTCTCGATCGACGACGATGGCCCGGGATTGCCGCCGGCGCTCGCCGGAGAGGCGGCGCGGCGCGGCAAGCGCCTCGACGAGAAAAGCCCCGGCTGGGGACTGGGCCTGTCGATCGTTTCCGACCTCATACAAGTGAACGGCGGCGAATTGAACTTCTCGAAATCAGACCTCGGGGGACTGTCCGTCGTCGTCCGCCTGCCCTAGATCTCACCCGCCCCGTCACCCGCTTGGCGGCACCTTGACACGCTCCGCGATGAATTTGGTCAGCACCGGCGCCAGCAGCAGGACCGCGATCATGCGGACGGTCTGCATCGCCATCACGAAGGAGACGTCGCAGTCGGTCGACGCGGCGATGATGGCGATCGAATCGGAGCCGCCCGGGCTGGTGGCGAGATAGGCGGTGAGCGGATCGACGTTGGCCACAAGAACAAACAGCGCCGCGATACCGCCGCAGATCGCGATCAGCAGCAGGGTGCAGACGAGGATGCGCGGCAACGCGAGCGCGGCATGGACGAGCAGCGGCCGCGTGAAGCGCAGCCCGACGTTCCAGCCGACCAGCGCGTAGCTCCCGGCCAGCAGCCAGGTCGGCAGCTCGATCGTCATGAAGCCGAAATGGGTGAGGCCGATGCCCATGACCATCGGCACCAGGAAGGCGCCGGCGGGAATGCTGAGGCCGCGCGCGATCATGGGGCCCGCGATGGCGAGCGCCAGCGTCTCGCCCAGCGGCAGCCAGTGCACCTCGGGAAACCACACGATCGCCGCGGCACCATAGGACGAGCTGACGCCGAACATCCGCGCCACCAGGGCCGCGATCCCAGCCACCAGGAAAACGCGGAGATACTGCATCAGCGCCACCAGCCTGATGTCGGCGCCGTAGGACTCCGCCATGAAGGTCATGACCGAGGCAGCGCCCGGGCTGATGCCCCATAGCGCGGTGGTGCCGGGCAGCATCTGCAGCCGCGTCATCAGCCAGCCGAGCCCGCAGCTCGCCGCCAGCACGGAGACGACGCCGAACGAGAACAATACCCAGTGGCCCAGGATGTCGCCCACGATCGAAAGCGGCACCATGCGCGCGATCAGGCAGCCGACGATGCCCTGGGCCACGGCGAAGACGGACACGGGAAACCGGACCTGGCCACCCGCCGCGGCGAAGACGATGCCCGCCGCCAGCGGGCCCAGCATCAGCGCCGCCGGCACATGCAGCCACAGCAGCAGCCCCGTCACCGGCACGGTGAGCGCAATCAGGATCGGCCAGGCCATGGGCGTCAGCATGAGCGAGCTAGAAGCTCGCGGTCCGGAAGCTCAAGCTCATCTGGACCGCGAGCTTCCAGCTCGCTCATGGGGCGAAGACTCGCGTGGGAAAGACATGATCAGACGACAAACTCCTCCGCCTCGCCGTTCATGCTGCGGATCGTTTCCATGAGTTCGGCGGCGGCCACGGCCAGCCGTGCATCATCCGTGCCGCGCAGCACCAGCGAGACGCTGGGCTTGCCGTTGCGGAAGGCCGGGTAGCTGCCGATGTCGAGATCCTCGTAGCGCTTCTGCAAGCTCCCCAGCGGCTCGGCGATGATGCCTTCCGGCAGGTTGGTGCGCACGGTGCGCGACACGACGGGTGTGCCGCCGACCAGCCGGTGCTTCATCGACTGGAACATCGCCTCGGCCACCTTGGGGATGCCGGCGAAGGTGAAGACGTTCTCCATCTGGAAGCCCGGCGCCACCGACACGGGATTGTCGACCAGGATGCCGCCGTGCGGGACCCGCGCCATGCGGCGGCGGGCCGGCGTGAACAGCGCCACGTCGCCATAGTGCTTCGTCATCCGGGCAACCGCCTCGGGATGCTCGGAAATGCCGACGCCGAAGGCCTTGGCGATGCAGTCGGCGGTGATGTCGTCATGGGTCGGGCCGATGCCGCCGGTGGTGAAGACATAGTCGAATTTCTTCCTCACCTCGTTCACCGTGGCCACAACGGTGGCCTCGATATCGGGGACGACGCGGCATTCCCGGACCTGGACGCCGAGCTTGCCGAGCTCGAGGGCGAGGTACTGGATGTTCGAGTCGCGGGTACGGCCGCTCAGGATCTCGTTGCCGATGACCAGGATGCAGGCGGTGACGATCTTGGTTTCTGTCATGGTATCAGCACCTTAGCATGGCCTTGTTACCGCCGGTATCGCATGCCAAATAAGGCCCATGAACGGCCCACGCGACTTCGTCGACGACAGCGACGACTACTGGCGGCGCGACGACCGCACCATCAAGCTCCATGGCCCCGAAGGCTTCGAGGGCATGCGCCGTGCCGGCCGGCTGGCGGCCGAAACGCTCGACTTCATCACGCCGCATGTCGTGCCGGGCGTCTCGACCGAGGAGCTGAACAAGCTCTGTCACGACTTTATCCTGGACAACAAGGCGGTCCCCGCCCCGCTCAACTACCGCGGCTTCCCCAAGTCGATCTGCACCTCGATCAACCACGTCGTCTGCCACGGCATCCCGTCGGACAAGCGGCTGCAGTCGGGCGACATCGTCAACATCGACGTCACCGTCATCCTCGACGGCTGGTACGGCGACACCAGCCGCATGTTCTATTCGGGCGACGTCGGCGTGAAGGCACGCCGCCTATGCGACATCACCTACGAGGCGATGATGCGCGGCATCGCGGCCGCCAAGCCCGGCGGCCATGTCGGCGACATCGGTCACGCCATCCAGAGCTTCGTCGAGGCGCAGCGCTTCTCCGTCGTGCGCGATTTCTCCGGCCATGGGCTGGGCCGCATCTTCCACGACGCGCCCAACATCCTGCACTACGGCCGCGCCGGCACCGGCCCGGTGCTGAAGCCCGGCATGTTCTTCACCGTCGAGCCGATGGTGAACGCCGGCACCTGGCAGGTGAAGGTGCTGGGCGACGGCTGGACCGCCGTCACCCGCGACAAGCAGCTCTCGGCCCAGTTCGAGCA
>CAMAYC010000156.1 GCA_945862125.1 Reyranella massiliensis 521 | reverse complement strand
GCTAAAACCACGGCCCGGCGAATATTTCCCGTCCGCTAATGCCTCCATGAAATACCGCCAGAAACAGGGCCGACGGCCCCGAAAGGCCGTAAAATTGGGCTCAAACAATTTTTCCCGTCGCGTTTTCGGCGCTGAAAGCCCGTAAAACTAGGCATTTTGCCTCGCGGGATACGCTCCGGGCCGCCGGGCGGCGTTCCGTTTTGTGCCCCGGCGGCGTCCCTGAAAGCCCGCAGGGCTGGCGTTTCACGGCCGTTTCGTGTCGTGCCGCCCGGCCGGCAGTTTTTTCCGCCTGAACGGCACCTCCAAGCCGTTCGGTGACTTTCAGGTGATGGCCGCCGGGACCGGGCGGGGCACCTCCAGGAACGCCTCGCGAGGGGCACCAGCAATGAAAGGCGACCATGACCGCTGAGAGGCTCGAACGGCGCCGTGCGGCCGGGAAACCCGGCTGTCCTTGCTCAAAATTCCATCCGGCCATCGCCTCGGTTTGTCGACGAAGGCCGTGGTTGATGATGTGTGGAGATAGAAGAGCGCGCCGTCCTCATGCGGCGCGGCCTTCCGACATGGGTCCTGGGCACGCCTGCCTCCAGGCGACGGAATGGCGGACAGCGACGACGACACCGCGACGGCGGTGCAGGTTCGGTCATCGCAAACAGTTCAGGCTGCGCGACGATCGCAGCGATGGTGCAGACCAAGGCGTTGCCAACGCAGGACCGTCAACTAATGTCTCGCAGGGCGACGAGTTCGAGCTCCAGCGAGGCGCGGCTACGAACCCGGAGCAAGAGCAAGGAGCCGAGGGCGGACAGAAGCGGGAGCATGCCGATGACGGTATGACTGCGGCGCCGAAAACTCTATGCTTTCTCGGCTTTTTGGAGTTTTGAGTACGCACAGGGCCGAAACGCTACTCCGCGGCCTGGGCCTGCGTGGTTGGCGCCTCGACGATCCTGGTCTTGAAGTCCGCGGGAGCCACGATCTCGAGCACCTCGAAATCCTCGGAACACGCGAGCTCGCGATGCGGGATACCAGGGATCTGGTTGATGCAATCGCCCTTGCAGATCGTCTTCTGGCCTTGTCCGGCGTACTCGAATGTCGCCCATCCGTTCAGGACGTAGACCATCTGGAAGGTGCAGTCGTGGACGTGCCAGTGCTGCACGTCGTCCTTCATCTTCCTGCCGTTGTGACGAACGAGATGAGCGACATAGTCGCCCTTGGTCCCACCTTTTATGCCGAGGTCCCGGTACTCGAAAATTTCTCGCAGGCCGGGTGTCCACTCGGCGGCGGTCGCGACATCGTGGCTGAACTTCCAGTCCTTGTTGTTGGACATGATTTCCTCCCGTGCAGATTGCACCCGACAATATTCATCCGGCGGTGTCTGTTTGTCGAGGTGGGCAGCGGCGCGCCGGCCGCATGGCTGTCAGCCTGCGACGCCAGCCGGCTCGCTCAGCGAATGCCACCCCGTTTTTCGGGCCCTACAGGACGCCGGCATAGTGTGCTGCCCCACCGTCGATCGTGACGACCGTGCCGGCAATGTGCGAGGCCCGGTCGGACGCGAGGAACGCCACGAGATCGGCGCACTGCTCGGGAGTGCCGACCGGCGGGTTGGTCGGGATTAGCTCCCGCCAGCGCGCGGGATCGCCGAGCTTGGCCTGCGCGGTCGCGCGCAGCATCGTCTCCATGCGCTCGGTCCGGATGAGGCCGGGATTGCAGGCGACGACACGGATACGATCGACGAGGCTGGTGCCACCCATTCCCCGGGTGAACGCCATCAGCGATGCATTGCCCGCGCTTCCGGCGATGTAGCCCCAGGTCGGCCGTTCCCCGGCGGCACCGAGAACGTTGACGATGACGCCGCCGCCGCGGGCCTTCATCGCAGGATAGACCGCACGGCAGAGATTGATGTAGCCGAACACCTTGAGATTCCAGGCGTCGCGCCACCGTGCCTCGTCGATCGCCTGCAGGTCCCCGGCGGGAATGGCGCCGGCATTGTTGACCAGAATGTCGATGTCGTTGCAGGCCTCGGCCAGGGACCGCGCGGCATCGCCGTTGCTGAGATCGACCGCGTGGATCGTCACGGAAACATTGTGTCGTGCTAGGATTGTCTCCCGGGCGCGCTCCAGATCCGCTTTCGTGCGAGACGCGAGATGCAGATGGCAGCCTTCCTCTGCGAGTTGCTTGGCGCAAGCCAAGCCAATTCCCTTGGAAGCGCCGGTGACGAGTGCAAGTTTGCCGCGCAGGTTCAGATCCATGCCAACCTTCTTGCGTTACCGTTCGTGCCCGGGAACGATTTGCTTCAGACTGCGGTTTGTATCGTTTCTAGTATCGTGCCTTGTCTCCGCGCAAAAAGCCACCCGGTCATGAAATCGGTTTGCCGGTGCTATGCTTTTTCGGCTTTTTGGAATTTTGAGTAAGGACAGCGGTGGGGAATTCTTCGAGGTCACCTCACAGGGAAACGCCTCGAAAATGTTCTAGGCATTCGTGAAGGAACCTATCGAAAGCTGATGACACCATTACAACAGTGTCAGGTGCTACGTGTCGCCCGGCTCCTTTCCGCCGCTCATGGTAGCCATCTTGCCTCCTGCCGGCGGCTTGCCTTACGCTCTGCTTCGCTCAGACCACGGGCTGGCCCTTACTGCCGGATCCGAGCTCTCTATTTGTATCGCTGATGGGGGACAGAACAGTTGCCATGACCGCTTCGATACGCATTGATCCCACCACCGGGCAGAAACTGTTCAATACCCGTGCCGCCAAGGCGACGGAGAAGATCGCCGGCAAGGGTTATTCGCCCGTCGCCGACACGGCATTGAAGACGCTGCCAGATCCACCGCCGGGCGCGAAGTTCAACGCCACCGAGCAGGCCAAGTACCGCGCCAACAAGGAGGCGCGCCGCGGTGCCGCCAACTACATGGCGATGGAAGGTGAATTCGCGAAGTACCTCGAGGATGCCTACTCTGCACCGGCCGTTTCACGCGATAAACTTACCGACGCATGTGAGGTCCTGGTTATCGGCGCCGGCTTCGGCGCTCTGGTGCTCTGGTATAAGCTCAAAGCAGCAGGCTTCACCGACGTTCGTTTCTGCGAAAAGGGTGGCGATGTCGGCGGAACCTGGTACTGGAACCGCTATCCGGGCATAGCTTGCGACGTCGAAGCATATTCCTACCTGCCGCTGCTGGAGGAGATGGGCTACTACCCGAGCATGAAGTTCGCCTCCGGGTTTGAGATCCTTGAATACTGCCAGGCGATGGCCGAACGAGACAAATTCTACGACCACTGCCTGTTCCACACCACCGTCGAGCGCACCACCTGGGATGAGGATGGCGCGCAATGGACGATAGAGACCGACCGAGGCGATCGGATGCGCGCGCGGTACGTTGTGCTCGCCAACGGCATTCTGACCACGCCCAAGCTGGCACGTATCCAAGGCATGGAGACCTTCGCAGGCAAGGCGTTTCATACCTCTCGATGGGACTACACCTACGATCTTGAAGGCAAGCGCGTTGGTATCATCGGCACCGGCGCCACGGCCGTGCAGGTGGTTCCCGAGATCGCCAAAGTGGTCAAGGAACTCTACATCTTCCAGCGCACGCCCTCGACCATCGACGTGCGCGACCAGCGCGCCACGACGCAGGAAGAGATTGATGCATGGTCGAAGGAGCCAGGCTGGGCTAAGGCGCGGCGCGAGCGTCTTGCCACGATCTCCTCCGGCCGCACAGCCCTGCAGGGCAATGACGACTTCCTTGCAGGCCGCGTCACCCAGCTGAAGGAACGCAAGGTCTACGAACGCCAGTTGTCGCCCGAGGAGATGGTCCAGGCGCAGCTCAACACAAATTTCCGAATCATGGAGCAGATTCGTGCGCGCGTGGACGAGGTGGTAAAGGATCCCAAAACCGCTGCGGCGCTGAAGCCCTATTATCCCTATGGCTGCAAACGGCCGACCTTCCACGATGAGTATCTGCCGACCTTCAATCTCCCGCATGTGCAACTGGTCGATACCGCGCCCTTGGGCGTGAGCAGGATTACGCCCAAGGGCGTCGTGCACGAGGGCGTCGAATACGAACTTGATGCGCTCATCTATGCCACCGGTTTCGAGTGGATGGCGACGGGCACTTTCAACATGATCAAAGGCCGCGATGGCCGCACTCTGCGCGACAAGTGGCGCGATGAAGGCGTGCGTACCTTCCTCGGCCTGCACAGCCACGGATTTCCCAACTTGTTAATCATGTCGGGCCCGCAAGGTGGAGGGGGTCAGTTCAACTTTACGCGCGGACTGGAAGGCCACACGGATTATGTGGTGTGGATGCTGCAGACTATGAAGCAGCGCGGCGCACGCATCGTCGACGTGAAGAAAGAGAATGAGGACGCGTACGCGAAGCATTGCCGAGAGGCCGATCTCATGACCGCGCCGCTGCGCGACTGTCTCAGCTACTACAACGGCGACGGTAACGCCGAGCCCGGCAGTCTCGCCTATTACGGTGGTCCCGCAAAATGGCATCACATGCGCACTGAAGCGCAAGCTTCGCTAGAGCCGTACGTGTTCGGGAACCGCTCTCCCTGAATTGGTCCTGTGCCGGAGTTGGGATTGGACTATTCAGTCCGCCCTGTCCCTGGTTTGGGTCACGGGGCGTCGCCGATTGCCTGGACGGCGTTTCAAGATAGGCTTCAATCAGCCAACGCACGACCTCCTGCCATTCGGAAAGGTGCAACAGGCGCTGGCTGGCGAGCTCGACCCTGTGAGGCCAAAATATAGAAACGGCCGAGAAACCAATGAGTTGGGTGGGGTCGGATAGCAATGCCTGAGACGGTCCGGTCCAACTTTTCGGGGCGGTTGCTGACGCCGTCGCCAGGGGCAGGACAGGGCTGGGGGGCTTTAGGGATTGGCGCGCATCCTGGCCTACGTGACGGGGACGGTGGACCAGAAGCTGTTGGTTCGGAACGAATACCTGGCAGCCGGCCCTGCGCCAAACGTCATCCGCCATGGAATTGATTTGCCGAGCCGAGCCGAGGCCGGCCGGGGCGTTGCCGGCGCAGGACGGTCACCTGATGTCGCAAGGCGACGAGCTCGAGTTCCAGCGCGGCGCGGCTGCGCACCCGGAATGAGAGCAGGGCATCGACAGCGGACAGAAGTGTAATCATGCCCACGACGGTATGGCCGTGGCGCAAGAAACGCTACACTTGCTCGGTGGTTTCGACTTTTGAGCATGCACAGGCGTGATGGTGCGTCGGTCGGGCCAATACTTTGGCCATACGGGCTCGGCGAAGCGGCGACGGCGGCTTTTTCCATGTCCCTGATTCCTGCCCTATACGGCGAGATAGCGGCTCTTCACGTCGGCATTGGCTTTGAGGCCGTCGATCGAATCGCGGTAGACGATGTGACCCTTGTCGATCACCGCGACGTGGCTGGCAATATCCAGGCAGAAATGCATGTTCTGCTCGGCCACCACCAGGGTGATGCCCATGCCGCGCAGCTGCTGGATCAGTTCGCCGATCTTCTCGACGATAATCGGCGCCAGCCCCTCGCTCGGCTCGTCGAGCAGGAGCAGGTCGGGATTGCCCATGAGCGTGCGGGCGATGGTCAGCATTTGCTGCTCGCCGCCGGACAGGCGCCCGCCCATGCGGGTCCGCATCGAGGCCAATATGGGAAACACGTCGTAGATCGCGTCCAAGGTCCAGTCGCTCCGGCCGTTGAGGCCGGGCTTGGCGCCGATCAGCAGGTTGTCCTCGACCGAATGCTCGGGAAAGATCTGACGGTCTTCCGGCACGAAGCCGATGCCGGCACGCGCGATCCGGTCGGCCGAACGGCGCTGGACCTCGACGCCATGCACCTTCACGCTTCCCTTGCGCGGCGGCGCCAGGCTGATGATGGCTTTCATCGTCGTGCTCTTGCCAGCCCCGTTGCGGCCGAGCAACGCCAGCGACTGGCCGCGCTGGACGTCGAAGGAGACGCCGAAAAGGATCTGGCTGGCGCCATAAAACACGTCGATGCCGTCGATCTCGAGGATGGTATCGCCACCGCTCACGCCGGCACTCATGCGGGTGCTCCCGCCGCCGACTTGCCGAGATAGGCTTCGATCACCTTGGGATTGCGCCTGATCTCGTCGGGCGTGCCCTCGGCCAGCACCGTGCCGTAGGACAGCACGCGCACCGTCTGCGCCACCTTGAACACGATATCCATGTCGTGCTCGATGAAGATCAGGGTCATGTGCACGGCGCGCCACAGGCTCTGCACCGTCTCGATCATCTGCCAGCGCTCGTCCGGACCCATGCCGGCGGTCGGCTCGTCGAGAAGCAGGACCTTGGGATCGAGCGCCAGTGCAAGGCCGATATCGAGCAGCTTTTGGTCGCCATGGCTGAGGTTGCGGCTGAGGATGCCGGCGACCCGCGTGAGCTTGAGCATTTCCATGATCTCGCCAGCCCGCGATACGGCCGGAGCGAGCGGAAACGACTGCAGCTTGACGGTCTCGCGGCGCTGATGCGCCTGCACGGCGGCGGCCAGCGCTTCGGCGACCGTGAGCGTGGGAAAGAGGCTGGCGACCTGGAACGCCCGGCCGATGCCGCGACGCACGATCTCGCGCCGATCGAGGCCGGCGATATCGACATCGGCCAGCAGAATTCGGCCGGCGTCGGGCGCGAACCGGCCAGTGATCAGGTTGAACAGGGTCGTCTTGCCCGCCCCATTGGGACCGATGACGGCGCTGAACGAGCCATTGGCGAAGGCGAGCGACACGTCGCGCGTGGCTGCGACGCCACCGAACGATTTGCGCAGGCCCTCTAGCTTCAGCATGACGGCGTCCGCGGTCATGGCTTCTGCTCGCGAGCCCTATCGGCCGCGTCGCGCACCTTCTGGGCCGTGGCCTGGCGGCGGTTCTCCAGGCGCTCGGCGATGACGTCGAGCGGGCCTTTGCGCAGGCCGAGCACCAGCACGAGGATCACGATGCCCAACACCAGGTCGGTGTGACTGGTATAGGCGATGGTCACGTCGTTCAGGACACGCAGGATGACGGTGCCGACGAGCGGGCCGAGGAACACGGTCGAGCCGCCGAGCAGGATCATGAAGATCGCCTCGCCCGAGGTCGTCCAGAAGCCGAAGTTGGGGTAGGCGCCGGAGACGAAAAGCGTCAGCAGGACGCCGCCGACCGACGCCATGCAGGCCGAGATGACGAAGCAGACCAGCTTGGCGCGCGGCACGTCGATGCCGAGGAAGGCGGCGCGTTCCTGGTTGTCGCGGATCAGGCGCAGCGTATAGCCGAAGGGGGAGGTCACGATCTGGCGCATGATCGCCAGACAGATGACGAACAGCACCGAACAGAAGACGTAGAGCTGCGTTCGGTCGGCGAGGTCGATGCCGAGGAATATCGGCCGCGGGATACCGCCCATCAGGCCCTGGTCGCCGCCGGTGAAGGACACCCAGCCCAGGATGATGTTGTAGATCAGCATCTGGAAGGCCAGCGTCAGGAAGGCGAAGTAAATCTCGTTCAGCCGCACGCAGATCGCGCCGATGACCAGTGCCAGCACCGCGGTGAAGACGATCGCCAGGGCAAAAGCGGCCGGAATCGAGAACTTGCCGGACTGCATGGCAAGGCCAAAGGCATAGGCCCCCGAAGCGAAGAACATCGCGTGACCAAAGGAGACCAACCCGGTGTAGCCAATCAGCAGGTTGAGCGACATCGCCAGCAGCCCGTAGGCCATGGCGAACATGATGAAGTCGCGGATGGCGGGCGGCGCGCCGAACAGCGGGACGAGCAACAGGACGACAAGGCCAAGGCCGGCTAGTGCGAGGTCGCGCCAGCGCCTGGTCATCCCGGCCTACCGGTGCGGGCGGCCGAACAGGCCGCTCGGCTTGAAGATCAGCACCAGGGCCATGAACAGGAACATCACGCCGTCGACGAACAGGGGAAAGCCGATACTGCCGAAGGAGCGCGTGAAGCCGATCAGCAGCGCCGCCACGAAGGCGCCGACGATCGATCCCATGCCGCCGATCACGGTGACGATGAAGGACTCGATCAGGATGGAAAAGCCCATGCCGGGCGTCAGCGATCGCACGGGCGCGGCCAGCGCGCCGGCGGCGCCGGCCAGGGCGCTGCCAATGCCGAACACGGCGGCATAGTAGAGGTTCACACGGATGCCGAGCGCCGAGACCATCGGCCCGTTGACCGCGGCGGCGCGAACCACCTTGCCGAAGCGCGTACGCTCGATGACCAGCCACAGGACCAGCCCAATCACCATCGCGGCGGCGATCATGAACAGGTAGAACGGCGGCACCACGCCGCCCAGGAAGCGCAGCGGCGGCAGCCGGAACTCGGCCGGCATACCCATCGACAACCCGCTTGGGCCCCAGATGATCTTGACCAGGTCGTCAGAGATTAGGATGACGGCGTAGCAGACCAGAAGCTGCATCAGTACGTTCGAGCCGTAGACCTTGCTCATCAGAAGCCGTTCGAACGCCACGCCGAGCAGACCGACGGCAACCGCCGCCCCGAGTGCGGCGACGAAGTAGTTGCCGCTGGCCTGGTACAGGGTCAGGGCGATGTAGGCGCCGGCCATGTAGAGCGAGCCGTGCGCGAAGTTGGTGATGTTCAGCACGCCGAAGATCAACGTCACGCCCGATGCGATCAGGAACAGCAGCATGCCGATAATCATGCCGCTGGTGAGCTGGGTCACGACGCAGGACCCGGTTCCCAGGCAACGCACCAACGCTTCAAGATCCACGGGCTATCTTTCTCCAGCCAAGCCCGACCGCGGGTGGCGAATTCCAGCGCACTTTCAGGATCAGGCGTAGCCCTGCTTCTTCTTCCACTGCTTCTCGAGCTCGAGGATCGGTTCCCACGGTGAACTCTTGAAGTCGCTGATGTAGGGATCCTTCGACTGCGACAGGCCATAGCCGATGATGTAGTTGATTACCGTGTTGTCCTCGGCGCGCATGGTGATCGTGCCGTCCATGCCCCAGGGCGACTTGATCTTCATACCCTTGATCGCTGCCGCCAGCTTCTTGCCGTCCGTGTCGCCATTGGTCGCCTTGAGTGCCTCGACCAGGAAAGTGGCCGCCGTGGCATTCTCCCATGACCAGTTGGTCGGCTTGTGCTTGTAGTTTTTCACATAGGCCTGATACCAGTCCTCGTTCTCCTTGGTCGGCGGCACCGTGCGATTGTAGCGGCCGCCGGAATAGACACCGCTGGGGAACTGCTTGACCTCGTCGACCACGCCGTAGTCGCCGAGATTGACCATGAAGGAGGCCTGCTTGTCGAACAGGCCGTAGAGGTTGCCCTGGTCGATGAAGGCCGACAGGTCGCCGCCCCACAGCGCCGAGTACATGGCGTCCGCCTTGGAGTTGAGAACCTTGGTCACGACCTCGGTATAGTCGGGCTGGAACAGCTTGGGCCACGCCTCCTCGACCACCTGGATCGAGCCCTCGAAATGCTTGGCGTATTCCATGAATTCGGCGGTGTTGGAGCGGCCGTAGGCGTAATCCGGCGAGCAGGTGACCCATTTCTTCAGGCCCTTGGCCTTGGCGATCTTCGCGGCATAGTCGCCGCCACCGATGGCGTCATGGATGCCTTGCCGGGCGGTACGGAACGCCGTCGGAACGTGAAGCTTCGGGTCGGCCGTCAGCGAGGAGGTCTCGGAGTTCGTGTGCAGGCACAGCACGCCGATCTCGCGGATCACTTCATGAACCGCGAAGGCGCCGCTCGACGCTTCGGCATCGATGATGATCTGGCAGCGATCGTTGTTGATCAGGTCGCGCGTGACCTTGGCGGCCTCCTGCGGCGCACCCTTTGAATCGCGCACGACCAGCTCGATCTTGCGGCCGTTGATGCCGCCGGCCTCGTTGACCTTGTCGAACACGGAACGGAGACCGGCGACGCTGGTCTGGCCGACGAGCGCGACGCGGCCCGATTGGATGGTCGGCACGCCGATCTTGATCGTGCCGCTCTGGCCCTTGACGATTGCCGGCATGCCGATGACGCCGGCGGCCGCCGTGGCACCCGCGGCTTTCAGCAGGCGGCGACGACCGACCGATCGAGAAGTGATCGCTGTCATGATTCTCTCCCGCTTTGATGCCGCCCCGATCCGGTAACG
Organism: Reyranella massiliensis 521; assembly: GCA_945862125.1. GTDB lineage: Bacteria > Pseudomonadota > Alphaproteobacteria > Reyranellales > Reyranellaceae > Reyranella > Reyranella massiliensis_A. The sequence goes on along the minus strand of CAMAYC010000156.1, from coordinate 571 downwards.
ACGTTTCCATCCATGGCTTCCGGATTTGCGACCGGTTCGCCCAAGTCTATGGACAATAGGTCGGCGCGGTCAATCGAGCGGGAGCCGAGGCGTTCGCACCTCGATAGTGGCCGCCGGCTAGAGCACGTTCGATGAAATCGACTCGGAGTCTTCCGGACCGCGCGTCTGAGCTTTATCCGACATTCCCCGGATGAACCCGTGGAACGGCGCAAAACCTATCATTCTGCCGGGTTGCGGGGAAGCCATGGTCAGCCGGCACCGTTTTCCCGGCGCTCCTGCCGCGTTCACCGTCCAAGCCAGCGCCTGATCCATCGATTCGGCTCTTTTTCTCGCCATTCGCGGACACGATCCTTGGCTGGTATCGCAAGCTCATCGCCCGCAAGTTCGATGGCTCGGCGCGTCGGGGCCCAGGCAGGCCCCGCATCAAGCGGGAGGTCGAGGAGCTGATCCTTCGGATGGCCAGTGAGAACCGGGATTGGGGCTATGACCGGATTGCTGGGGCGTTGGCCAATCTGGGGCACGAGGTTTCGGATCAAACGGTCGGCAATGTCTTGCGGCGTCACGGCCTGCC
>CAMAYC010000155.1 GCA_945862125.1 Reyranella massiliensis 521 | reverse complement strand
GCGGACCTGCCTGTAAAGTTCCACGTCCTTCATCCCTCCGCCCTCTGCACTCCATGCAAAGAGCTATCTGCCGAGGCATTTTTGCTCCGGCGCAACCAGACTTTCTGGCCGCTTCAGTGAGGGATTTTCTCTCCGGCGCTTACAGCCGGGGACTGTGCCGGACGGTCGAAAGAGCATAAATTGGCTAATTATCGGCCCTTATCGGGTCTCTACGGATGCTATCGGATGGGAGTTGGCGGAAGAGAGTGGGAGTCGAACCCACTAAGAACCGTCTGGCGGCCCTCTCTGGCTTTGAAGGCCAGCCGCCCCACCGGGAGCGCTTCCCCTCCACTTCCGATCATTCCCCATAACCGGCGCGCTGTCACCTGGGACGCGCGGGCTTCAAGCGGCGGAAGGCGCGCCGTACTGTTCGAGCTTCTGCGGCACCACACGGCGCAGATCGCCGCGACGCACCGTGACGCCATGGCGGTCGAAGAACTCCAGGATCAGGATCGCGACCTTGCGGCCATTGTCGAGCTTGTCGCGGAATTCCGCGGCGGTGAAGTCGCGACCGAAGGCGTGGGCGATGCCGATCATCTCCGCCACCACCGGCCGCAGAAAATACTGGTCCGGGGCGACCTCGACGACCCGGCCGATCCGCGCCAGCCGCTGGAGGAGCCTGCGCATGTCGGGCTCCGGCACGCTGTAGGCCTGGGCGAAGTCGCGCACGCGCGGCGGCTTGAAGCGCTCGCGCCGCAGTTCCGCGGCGACCTTGTTCCACAACGCCTCGTCCTTGGGGCCGAGCGTGAGCGAATGCCCGGGTATCCGCAGGAACGGCCCATCCACCGTCACCTTCTTGGCACGCACTTCCCGGTCGAGCAGGATGCGGAAGACCGGGATCGGCCAGCGCTTCTTCAATGTCACGCGCAGCCGCTCCGGCTGCAGGCCCGGCGCATCGGGCTTGGCCTCATGGAAGGCTTTCAGCGTATCGACGATATCCAGACGGGCCGCTGCGAGCGTTTCTGCCAGAAAGCCGAAGCCCTCCAGGCTCTCGCCGCCGGCCGCGCGCAACAGACCCTCGACCTCGGCCGGCCGCAGATTGCGCGACTGGCCGAAGCGCGCCATCTCGACGAAGCCCGCCTCCAGCCGCAGCAACTTCGGCAGCACTTCGGCGTCGGCATCGCCCATTGCCGCGAGTTCGGCGCGGCGGCGCTCGGCACGACGGTTGCGCGGCGGACCAAAGGGATCGATGATCGTGGCGCCGGCCAGGGTGCGGGTGGCCGAGGGATCGCGCAGGATGACCCGGTCGCCCGCCAGCGCACCCAATTTCTCCTCGAGCACCAGTTGCGCCAGCCCTGATTCGCCGGGAGCCATCTTGTCGCCCTCGAGCAGCGCCACCCGCCCCATCGCATGGGCCGAGCCCAGATGGACATGAACCGGCGACCAGTGTTTCAGCGGCTGCTCTTCCGAGGCCAGCAGTTTCAGGCGCACGTCGATCCGGTCGGTTGGCACGTGCAGCTCGGGGCTCACCACCCAGTCGCCGCGCCGGATCGCCTCCTTGGAAAGTTTTGCCCCGGCGAGATTGAGCGCGCACCGTTCGCCGGCGCGGCCGATCTCGGCCGGGCGATTCTGGGCATGCAGCGAGCGCACGCGCGCTTCGAGGCCCGAGGGCGTGAGCACCAGCCGGTCGTCGACCTTGATCTCGCCGGCATGGATCGTTCCCGTCACCACGACACCGGCACCCGACAGCACGAAGCAGCGATCGACCGCGAGCCGCGCAAACCCGGTGACGCCCTTGCCGCTCTCGCCCAGCGCCAGCAGCTTGGCCTTCAGCTCGTCGATGCCCTGCCCCGTCAGCGCCGAGACCGGAATGATTTCCGCGCCCTTGAGCGACGTCGAGGCCAGCAGCGTCTCGACCTCGGCCATGCGCTCCAGGATCTGGTCGTCGTCGGTGAGGTCGGACTTGGTGAGGGCCACGATGCCGCGATCGAGCCCGAGCAGGTCGACGATCTGCAGATGTTCGACGGTCTGCGGTTTTATGCCCTCGACCGCCGAGACGACCAGCAGGGCGGCATCGATGCCGGTGGCACCGGCCAGCATATTGTGCACGAAGCGCTCGTGGCCCGGCACGTCGACGAAACCGAGCTGGCGGCCATCGCCGAGATCGCTGTAAGCGTAGCCGAGATCGATGGTGATGCCGCGCGCCTTCTCTTCCTTGAGGCGATCCGCATCGACGCCGGTCAGCGCCTTAACCAGCGCCGTCTTGCCGTGGTCGATGTGCCCCGCGGTCCGCAAGAGTCATGACAGAGGCTCCGAGGCGCGGCAGGCGGCTTCGGCGCGCTGCGACGGTTTGGTGTGGGCCTGCGCTTCGCGCAGGAAGCCGGTGGCAAGCTCTCCGGCGCCTCCGGCCTCGGCCCGCAGCAGCCAATGCAGCGCCTCGACCGGATCGCGCGCCACGCCCTTGCCGGCGAGATGGGCGGCGCCCAGCATCGCCTGCGCCTCGGCCTGACCCAGCCTAGCGGCGTCGCTCCACCACCGGGCGGCCATCGCGGGATCGCGCTCGACGCCCAGCGCGTTGTGATAGATGTCGCCCAACCGGGCCATGGCCCCGACACGGCCCTGCGCCGCCGCCTTCTCGGCCCATTGACGGGCGCCCGCGTAATCCTGCGGACAGCCACCACCGACCAGCTTCATCCACGACAGCATGTCCTGGGCGTCGGGATCGCCTTGTTCCGCTGCCTTCTCGTACCAGCGCGCCGCCTCGACCTGATCCTGCGGCACGCCCCAGCCCTCGTAGTAGCAAAGCGCCAGATTGCGCTGGCCGCCGGCATCGCCCTGCTCGGCTGCCCGGCGCAGCCAGGCCGCCGCCTTTTCGGGATCGCGCTCGACGCCGCGGCCTTCGAGGAAAGCCGCACCCATGTTGCTTTGCGCCCGGGCAACGCCCGCCTGCGCAAGTGGCGCCCAGAGATCGAGCGCAACGCCATAGTCGGCCGCGTTCCAGGCGACGAGCGCCTCGGCCAGGCGCTGCTCGGCCGGGGCTTCCCGTTCGAAGAGTTTACCCAGCCACGACATCGAGCTGGCCCAGCTGGGAAATGAAGGCCGCTTCGTCGTCCAGCGTGCGCAGGTCGAGAAGCAGCGTGTCGTCGGCAATGCGGCCGATGACGGGGAGCGGCAGGCGCCGGAAGGCATCGGCCAGCTTGTCGATATGCTTGCCACGCATCGCCAGCGCGAAGGATTCGAGCAGATCGACCGGCAACGCGCCGGAGCCGATCTGGCCACGCACCGGCTCAATGCTGGCGTCGGCCGCACCGCCCAACGCCTGGCGCAAGGCGGGCAGCAGACGTTCGGCCTGGGCGCGGATGTCGGCCGCCGGCCGCGCCAGGAAACGGATGGTGGGCAGGCATTCGGCCAGGCGCGCGGGATCGGCATAGAGCCTTAGCGTCGCCTCGAGAGCGGCCAGCCGCACCTTGTCGAGGCGGAGCGCGCGCTTCATCGGGTTGCGGGCGATGCGCTCGATCAGGTGCTTGCGGCCGACGATGAGCCCGGCCTGCGGGCCGCCCAAAAGCTTGTCGCCGGAGAAGGTCACGACATCGATGCCCGCCTCGATCGCCTCGCGCGCCGTGGGCTCGTGCGGCAGGCCCCAGGTCTCGAGATCGGCCAACGTGCCGCTGCCGAGATCTTCTATGAGGGCCAGGCCCTTTTCGCGCGCCAGGGACACCAGCTCGGCGGCGGCAACGGACTTGGTGAAGCCCTGGATGGCGTAGTTCGACGGATGGACCTTCATGATCGCGGCCGTGTCGGGGCCGATGGCCGCGGCGTAGTCCTTCAGGTGCGTGCGGTTGGTCGTGCCGACCTCGACGAGGCGGCACCCTGCCCGCGCCATGATGTCGGGAATGCGGAAGGCGCCGCCGATCTCGATAAGCTCGCCGCGCGAGACGATGACCTCCCGGCCCGCCGCCAGCGCATTCAGGACCAGCAGCACGGCGGCGGCATTGTTGTTGACGGCGGTCGCCGCCTCGGCGCCGGTGAGGCGGTTCAGCCAGGGCGCGATATGGTCGTCGCGGTCGCCGCGCGCGCCGTCACCGAGATCGTATTCCAGGGTGGTGGGCGAGCGCATCGCCTCGACGGCGGCCTGGATCGCCTCCTCCGCCAGCACCGCGCGCCCGAGATTGGTGTGCAGCACCGTGCCGGTCAGGTTGAAGACGCGCCGCTGGGAGGGCCTTATCAGGGCGGAGAGCCTGGCCTCGCACCAGCGGGCGCAGGCGGCCTCGTCAGCAACCTCGGGCTTTCCTCGGCTGGCCTCGGCCCAGGCGCGCAGTGCCTCGACGACCAGCGGGCGGCCGGCACGCGCGATCAGCGGCGCCAGCGCCGGCCAGTTGGCCATGCGGTCGATGGAGGGCGGACGGAAAGTGGAAGCGCCTTCGGCGCGGTCGACACGCGACACGGGTCAGTTCCCCAGAACGGCTTTGCCGGGCGAAGCGCCAAGCAAGGCCGCAGGATGGCCCAGCTCGGGCCGGCGATCAAACCCCTACTGGCTGGCGACCGCCGCGCCGATGCGGGCCAGCACCAGCACCGCCGACGACGACAGGCCGATCATGAGGGCGAGCTTCGTCGACGATGAGCCGGAATCGTTCGCGAACAGCGAATTGATGAACTTCATGATGACATCCCCAAGTCTAGAAACCCCGCCGGCCGAAAGCGAACCCCTTCGCTCTCTACGGCCAGCACCCTCGCCCTCGCCGCGCACGGCGGAGCATCATCCCACACAGCCCGGACGCTTCCGCGCCAGGGCAATTCGCAACACCAAGACTTTATCCAAACCCCAATTTGCCGCGGCGACCGGGACCCCTCCCGTGCACCGCGGACAAACATATACGCCGTGCGATCGTAACGTTGGTGTCTCAACTTCGATCGATTGGTATCAGATGTTTCCGTAGTCCTTTTCCTCCCCATTCAAATGGCGAGGTGTCGGCGTCTTACGCCGACGGAGGGGTCATGCCCCCATCGCCCTCGTGTGACGAGGGCACTTCCCCAACGCGGACTCCGCGTTGGGGAAGAGAACGAAGGACCCTACCCGTCGGCCGGTTCCATGACACCGAGTACAAACGGGTTGGAGACGCGCGAGAAGCCTTCCTCGCCGACCAGCACGTCGAGCCCGAGGGAGGCGAGATCGTCGGCGAACGGTTCGAGGACGCGGACGGCCTCGATGTAGAAGACCTTCGAATAACCATGGCAGACCTCGCAGCACTCAGCCCGGACGTATGCCGTGCCGGCGAGGTTGCGGAACGAGATCTTGTCGGTGCTGCCGCAATGGACGCAGCGCACGCGGACGTAACGCCACGAGGTGGCGCACAACGAGCAATGAAGATGCCGATGGCCGAACTTGGTGCCGCCGGGCGAGATGAGGCCGGACACTGGCGGCGAGCCGCACGCCGGGCATTCGCCGCCTTCGGCTTCACTCGCTCCAAAATCCTCCTTGTCCAGAAGCGCTGCCATGCGTGTCCAGGCGACCTGCAGGGCTGCCGCCACGAAGACCGTCCGGGCGGCCTCGCCGGCTGCGATATCCCCCCCCAGGAAACGATCCGCAAGCGCCTCGAGATCCTGCGGGCTCGCCCGGCCAAGTGCCAGACGGGCCTGCCGCGCCGGCTCCGGCAGGACGCTGTCATCCAACTTCTCCAGGATGCGCGAGAGCGCCACGCGCCAGCTGTCGTCGCGCGGCCAGGTCAATGGATCGAGCGGCGCCCGCTTCACCAGCTTCGCCTTGGCGATCTCCGCCGGCCCGGGAAGCGAGCCCGGCGGCAGGCCTGCCAGCGCCTCGTGCTGGGCCGCGACAAGGGCCGCGATCAGGCGGAGAAAGCCTTCCAGCTCGTGCCCTGGCGCCAGCGCCTGCAACCGTTGGGCACGGCGCTGGAAGATCGTCGCGAGGTCGGGCAGGCGAACGCGATTGCCCTCGGCAACCTCGCCCAGGATGTTTTCGCCGAAGCCTGTGGTGGGGTTGTCCGGACCGGAACTCAGGGCTTGCCGACTTCCTGGCGGAACCACTTGCGGTGGTGCTTCCAGGCCCAGCCGCCGCTGACCGTGCCGCTGGTCATGGCCCTGAGCGTGCCCTTGACCCAGATGGCGGCGTAGACGTGCACGATCCAGATCAGGATGGCGCCGATCGCGCAGAGTGCGTGGACCACGGCCGACATCCGCTTCTGGTCGATCGTCGTGTAGCTGGCGAAATAGGTGTCCCACAGCGCGAAGCCGCTGCCGAGGAGCAGGAGGATCAGGATCGACTGGCCCCAGAACACGAGCTTCTGGCCGGCGTTGTACTTGCCGATTTCAGGCAGGCCCTCTTCCTTGTTGTTGATCACCGAGCCCAGGTTCTTCATCCAGACCGTGTCGTCGCGGTTCCAGAGATTGAGCATGAAGAACCGGATGAACAGCCCGAGGAAGCTGATCGTGAGCACGACGCCGATCCATGGATGGATGATGCGCGTGAGCTGGCCACCGCCGAACAGGTAGGTGAGGAAATACAGCGAGGGATGGAACAGCGCCATACCGCTCAGCGCCAGCAGGATCAACGATACGGCGGTAATCCAATGATTGACCCGGGCCGCCGTGGTGTAGCGGCTGACTGCCTTGGCTTCGGCACTCATGCCTTGTCGCTCCCGCTCAATTCCGCGGCTTTCTGCTCATCGTGATCGGAGACCACGTTGGGGCCCTTGGTGACGTAATGCAGCAGGCCGAAGGCGCCCGCGAAGGCGATCGCGGCCAGCGACAGAGGCTTCATCACGCCCTTCCAGACGCCGACGAGCGGACTGATGCGCGGATTGTCGGGCAACCCGGCATAGAGCGACGGCTTGTCGGCGTGCTGCAGCACGTACATGACATGCGTGCCGTTCACGCCCGGCGGATTGTAGAGGCCGGCGTTCTGGTAGCCGCGCGACTTCAGGTCAACGATGCGCTTGCCGGCATGGGCGATCATCTCGTCCTTGGTGCCGAAATAGATCGCCTGCGTCGGGCATGCCTTGGCGCAGGCCGGCGCCTGGCCCACCACGACACGGTCGGAGCAGAGCGTGCACTTGTACGCCTTGCTGTCTGCCTGCGAGATGCGCGGGATGTTGAAGGGGCAGCCCTTCACGCAGTAGCCGCAGCCGATGCAGTTGTCCGAGATGAAGTCGACGATGCCGTTGGTGTACTGCACGATGGCGCCCGGCGCCGGGCAGGCCTTCAGGCAGCCCGGGTCGTCGCAATGCATGCAGCCATCCTTGCGGATCAGCCACTCCAGGTCCTCGCCGCGCTCGTATTCCGTGAACCGCATCACGGTCCACGAGGCGGGCGTCAGGTCGGTCGGGTTGTTGTAGGTGCCATCGGTGTAGCCGATCGCCTGATCGAGCTGGTTCCACTCGAGGCAGGCGGTCTGGCAGGCCTTGCAGCCGATGCACTTGCTGACGTCGATCAGCTTGGCGACGGCGACTGCGGCGGGCTTGCCGGCCGGCAGCGGCGGCACGCTGGAGGCGGACCGGCGGCGGAGATCGAGGGCTTGCAGGACGGACATGTCAGCCTCCCCCTAGACCGTTGCCGGCTGTGAAGCCGGTGGCGTGGTTTTCTTCACATCGACCAGGAACGCCTTGTACTCCGGCGTATTCACGCTGGCGTCGCCAACCGACGGCGTCAGCGTATTGAGCGGGTAGGACTTCCGGGTGAGTCCGATGAAGCCGAAGTGAATCGGCAGGCCGATCACGTCGCATGGCTTGCCGTCGACCATGATCGGCCGGAAGCGTTTGGAGACCGAGGCCTTGGCCTTGATCATGCCGCGCTGGCTCGACACTTCGACCCAGTCGCCGTTCTTGATGCCCTTCGCCTTGGCCAGCCGTTCGCCCATCTCGACGAACATCTCAGGTTGGACCACGGCGTTGTCGTGGACGTTCTTGGTCCAGTAGTGGAAGTGCTCGGCGAGGCGATAGGAGGTCGCCACGATCGGGAACTTGTCGGGCGTTCCGAACGACTTGGCATCGGCCGCGAACACCCGGACCACCGGATTGGTGGTGACCTTGGGATGCAGCGGATTGGCGATGTAGGCGTCCATCGGCTCGTAGTGCTCGGGGAACGGGCCGTCGGGCATGGCGCCGCGGGAGAACAGCCGCGCCGTGCCTTCCTGGTTCATGATGAACGGCCCGACCGACTTGTCCGGTGCCATCGTCGGCGCGTAGTCCGGCACGTCGCCGCCGACCCAGCGCGAGCCGTTCCAGGTGATGTACTTCTTGCGCTCGCTCCACGCCTTGCCGGCGGGATCGGCCGAGGCGCGGTTGTAGAGCACGCGCCGGTTGGCGGGCCACGCGAAGCCCCAGTTGGGATGGATGCCGAGGCCGGTCGGGTCGCTGGCGTCGCGGCGCATCGACATGTTGCCGGCCTCTGTGTAGACGCCGGTGTAAATCCAGTTGCCACCCGAGGTCTTGCCATCGTCGCGCATCAACCCGAAGGTCGGCAGCAGCTGGCCGGCCTTCAGCAGCGTCTTGGTGGGATCGGCGGGATCGGGCAGGTCCTCGATCGCATAACCGTTGATCTCCTTCAGGAGCTCGACCGGCCCGGGATGTGCGGGCTTGGCGTAGTTCCAGGTCGTGTTGACGATGGGATCGGGGAACGCGCCGCCTTCCTTCTTATAGAGGGCGCGCAAGCGGCTGTGCAGGTCGGCGATGATCTGGATGTCATTGCGCGACTCGCCCGGCCCGTCCACCGCCTTCCAGTGCCACTGAATGACGCGGCTGGAATTGGTGAAGCTGCCCTCGTCCTCGGCATACGCCATGGCCGGAAGCTGGAAGACCTCGGTCTGGATCGCCTTGGGATCGGCGTTGTGGAATTCGCCGTGGTTCTCCCAGAAGCGCGCCGTCTCGGTCTCGAGCGGATCGATGATGACCAGCCACTTGAGCTTGGAAAGGCCGCTCTGGACCTTGGCCTTGTTGGGGGCGGCCATCAGGGGGTTGAGACCCTGGCAGAACAGGCCGTTCATCTGGCCGCCTGCCATCATGTCGACCATCTTCAGCACATCGTAGCTGGTGTCGAATTTGGGCAGATAGTCGTAGGCCCAGTCGTTGTCCTTGGTCGCCGCGGCACCGAACAGGCTCTTCTGCTGGCTGACGAAGAACTTGTTGTAGTTCTGCCAGAAGCTGGTCTGGCCGGGCCGGATCGGCTTGAAGGCGCGCGACTTCATATAGTCGGCGTAGGTGGCTTCCCGCTCCGTCGGCAGCACCAGGTAACCCGGCGTCGAGGTCGACAGCAGCGCGAAATCGGTGATGCCCTGCACATTGGAATGGCCGCGCAACGCATTCACGCCGCCGCCCGGGATACCCATGTTGCCCAGCAGGAGCTGGATCATGGCCATGCTGCGGATGTTCTGCGCGCCTGTCGTGTGCTGGGTCCAGCCCAGCGCATAGAGCGAGGTCATCGAGCGCTCGCCGTTGGCTGTCGTGGCGATCAGCTCGCAGACCTGCAGGAACTTGGCTTTCGGCGTGCCGCAGATGCGCTCGACCATCTCGGGCGTGTAACGCTCGACATGGGCCTTCAGCAGGTTGATCGCGCAGCGCGGGTTCTGCAGGGTCTCGTCGACCTTGGCCATGCCCTGCTCGTCGAACTCGTAGTCCCAGGTCGAGCGGTCGGCGTAGCTCCTCTTCGATTCGTCGTAGCCCGTGAACAGTCCGTCCTCGAACTTGAAGCCTTCCTTGATGATGTACGAGGCGTTGGTGAACGCCTTGACGTACTCCTGGTGGATCTTGCCGTTGCCCAGCAGGTAGCGCATCAGACCCGACAGGAAGGCGATATCGGTGCCCGGCCGAATCGGCGCATAGAGGTCCGACACCGCCGCCGACCGCGTGAAGCGCGGGTCCACCACGATCAGCTTGGCGCCGTTGTTGGCCTTGGCTTCAGTGACCCACTTGAAGCCGCACGGATGGGCTTCGGCGGCATTGCCGCCCATGATCAGCACGACATCAGCGTTCTTGATGTCGTTCCAGCTGTTCGTCATCGCACCGCGTCCGAATGTGGGGCCAAGACTGGCCACCGTAGGACCGTGTCAAATTCGTGCTTGGTTCTCTAACGCCAGTATCCCGGTAGATCGCATCGCCTTGTAGGTGAGATAGCCCGCCTCGTTGCTGCACGAAGAGCCGGCGAGGAAGCCCGTGCTCACCCAGCGGTTGACGGTGACCCCGTCGCGATTCTTGGCGATGAAATTCTTGTCGCGGTCTTCCTTGGCCAGCTTGGCGATGCGCTCCATCGCGAAGTCCCAGGTGACGCGCTCGAACTTGTCGCTGCCCGGCTTGCGGTGCATCGGGTACTGCAGCCGATTCGGGCTGTGCAGGAAGCCGAGGGATGCCGCGCCGCGCGCGCAGAGCGTGCCGCGATTGATGGGGTTGTCCGAGTCGCCCTCGATATGGACGACCTGCGGCTTGGCGTCTTTCGCGCCGTCGCTCTTCGAATAGACGAGGACGCCGCACGCCACCGCACAGTACGGGCAGGTGTTGCGGGTTTCGGTTGCCTTTTCGAGTCGGAAGGGCCGGACGCCGGCCGCAAGTCCTTCACTCGCGCCAATGAACCCCAACGCACCCACGGAGGACGCGGGGGATGTCCCGGCCTCTGTTGAAATTGTGAAGTAGGCGTTGCTCACCTTGAGCCTGTTAGGCTCGGGGTGTGGAATCCAACTAAGGAGAGCAACGCTGTGAAGAAGATTACCAGATCAGCCGCCGGTGGTCCGGGGGCAATCGTCG
>CAMAYC010000154.1 GCA_945862125.1 Reyranella massiliensis 521 | reverse complement strand
CCACCGGCAGCGAACCCGCGGCGCCCCAGGCGGTCGCGAGCTTGGTCGAGAGCGCCCACAGGCCGAAGTAGGTGCCGGTCTTGCCCTTGGAATCGCCGCCTTCCTGGGCGTTGATCACGTCGGCCAGGATCGACGGCGGCAGGCCGTAGTCGGCGCCGATGCCCATGCCGGTGATCACCGAGATGATCAGGAACCAGTAGAAATCGCCGGGTCCGATGAAGATCGCGAGGCTCATGGCGACGGCTGTGAGCACCATGCCGATGAACCAGGCGGCGGCTTTGCTGAGACGGCGCGACAGCAGCAGCCACAGCGGCACGCTGGCAGCGCCGGCGATGAAGTAGGTGAGCAGGATGATGCCCGCCTGCAGCTTGCCGCCCTTCAGCACGTGCTCGACGTAGAACAGCATCACCGTCACCGCGACGCCCAGCGCCGCGCCGTTCACGACGAACACCAGCAGGAGGCGGCGGAAAAGACGGTTCTTCAGCGGCTGGAAGAAGGTGATGAAGATGTTGCGGTTGGCATGGGTGACCGGCGGATGAACCGACGGTCCCGCCCAGATCATCGTGGGCGCCGACAGCACAATCAGGATGGGCACGAAGACCAGCCCCAGCATTGCATAGCCCTGGTTCTCGCCGAGCTGGGCGGTTAGATACGTCGGCAGCACGACGGCCAGCGTCATACCCAGCAGGCCGAACACTTCGCGGCCGACCGTGACCTTGGTGCGCTCGTTGTAGTCGTCCGACAGTTCGGCGCCGTGGGCGTGGTAGCTGATCGATACGCCGGAATAGCCGAGGTGGACCAGCAGAAGAGCGGCCAGCAGCCAGAACGCCATCATGTTGTGATCGCCGATGATCGAATCGGGCGGGTCGAACAGCATGTAGAAGCCGGCGCCCAGCAGCGGGGTCATCAGGGCGACGAAGGTGAGACGTCCGCGTTTGCCGCGCTTCGTGAAGCGGTCGCTGATCACGCCGATGATCGGATCCTGGATGGCATCGACGATACGGGCGAAGATGAAGATCGCGCCCATGATGCCGAAGGAGAGCTTCAGGACTTCGCCGTAGAAATGACTGACGTTCAGCACCACCGGCAGCGCCGCCATGGCCAGCGGTAGTTGCAGGGTGGAGTAGGCGACCAGACGGTCAAATTTGATTTTTACCGGCACGGCACTGGCGTGCCCGGTCGATCCTGCGTCCACCCGAAAAACCTTCCTGTCACCGGGGACGCTTGGCGAGCCCCACCCTTTGTTGGCGACAGTTATATATGCCTGAAGTGTGCCTGCAATACGTCAGTCCGGCGCGTTTTGAAGCCAGCGGCACAATAGGCGAGGTAATACCGCCACATCCGGCGGAAACGCTCGTCGAATCCCAGCTTCGAGACCTGGTCGGCAACCCGGTCGAAACGCCCCAGCCATGTCTCCAGGGTGCGGGCATAATCCAGGCCGAAGCTGTAGGCCTCGGCGAGCTTCAGCCCGGCCTGCCGGCACTGCTCGCGCAGGCTGGTGGGCGACAGCAGCATGCCGCCTGGGAAGACATAGGTCTGTATGAAATCCGGATGACGGCGATAGCCCTCGAAAAGGTCGTCGGCGATGACGATCGCCTGGACGATCGCCGAGCCGCCGGGTACCGAATGGCGCTTCAGCGCCGCGAAATAGTCGGGCCAGTAGCGCTCGCCCACGGCCTCGATCATCTCGATCGAGACGATATGGTCGTACTTGCCCTCGATGTCGCGATAATCGCGGAACTGCAGGTCGACGCGGTCCGAGAGACCGGCCCGCTGCAGCCGGGCCTGCGCATACTCCAACTGCTCGCGCGAGATCGTGATGCCGGTGACGCGCATGCCGCGCCGCGCTGCCGCTTCCGCGAAGCCGCCCCAGCCGCAGCCGATTTCCAGGATGCTGTCGCCCTGGCGGGCCCCGAGCTGATTGAGGATGCGCTCGTACTTGGCTGCCTGCGCGGCTTCGAGCGCCTGGCCTTCGGCGCCTTCGTAGAGAGCGGACGAATAGGTCATCGTCGGGTCGAGCCACAGGCCGTAGAACTCGTTGCCGAGATCGTAGTGGGCATGGATGTTGCGCTTGGAGCCTTCGCGCGAATTATCGCGCCGGCGATGCAGCAGCTTCAGCAACATGTTGTGAAAGACGTTGGCGCGAGTGACCCGTCCCAGGCTCTTCTCGTTGTCGGTCAGCAGCGACAGCAGCCCCGGCAGGTCGGGCGTGTCGCACATGCCGTCCATGTAAGCTTCGGCAAAGCCGATATCGCCGTCGAGCAGCACCCGGCGGAAGAATCGCCAGTCCTTGATCTCGATTTCGGCTTGGCGTTCCGCCCGGTCGGGACCGAACCGGCAGATCGTCCCGTCCGGCAGCCGCACGGTCAGCCGGCCGGACGACAACCGGGCGAGCGACTTGAGGACGAAGCGGGCGGCGAATGACATCGGATCAACGGCTCACGGGGTCAACGGCTCACGAGCTGCGGGGGCGGATCAGGCTTGCGATAAAATTTCGCCCGCTTTCGCCAGAGTTGCAAGGCCTGCCAATGGATCCGCATCATAACGCCCAGTGTCATGGTCGGGTTGCAGAGGAACCGGCGGATGACGGTCCGGTCTGCGAGCGGTTCGCGACGTCCCGCCACCGAGGTCGCGAGCATCAGCCCCTGGTCGTCGTGGTAGTTGACGTCGACATGGGCGATCCGGTCGTCGAGGCGGAATCGGAACCGGTAGTGGCCATCGACCGGCAGGAAGGGTGAGACGTGGAAGACCTTGTGGCCGTCCAGCCAGGTCTCCGGCCCGATGGCGCCATGATCGTCATGGTGGACCAGGTAACAGTGGCTCTCGCCGAAAGTATTGTTGACTGCGCACAGTACCGCCCGCAGGGAGCCTTCGCGGTCGCGGCAGAACCAGAAGCTCACCGGATTGAATACGTAGCCCAGCATCCGCGGCATGGTCATCAGCGTGACTTCGCCGTCGCAGAGTTCGGCCAGCCCATGCTTGACCAGGATCCCGTGCAGCCATGCTTTCAGGTCGCCGCCGTCGCGGGCGCCATGGTCGGCGCGGCGGAATGAGACGAGGCCCGGCCGGTCGATTTTAAGCCAGCGCCCGGCCGCCGCCTCGAGCGTGCCGAGGTCGAGGCAGAGATAGGCGACGCGATAGCGAAAGCGATTCTCACGCGGCCGCTGCCGCCGGTGCACGACGGTGGCGTCGACGATGGTGTGGGGGGAGGCGCCGTTCACGGCGACTCGGTCGCGAGCCCAGCCACACCCGGCAGCGGCATCGGTTCGAGGATCGGCCGCTCGGCGACGACGCGGGGCGGGTCGCCAATGCGGCGGTGCTCGTCGGGGCGCGGCCAGGGGCGGTGCACCTCCAGCTGCTCGGCCACGTCGAGGCCTGCCGACAGCGCATCCTCGTGGAAGCCGTAGCCGCAATAGCTGCCGCAGAAATAGGTATCGCGCACGCCCTGGATGGCATGCAGGCCGCGTTGTGCGCGGATGGCAGCGGCATCGTACATCGGGTGCTCGAAGTTGAAGCGCGCATAGGCCGTCGCGGGCGAGGGCGCGCGTCCGGGATTGACCGAGACGAACAGCGGCGTCTCGTCGGGCAGGTTCTGCAGGCGGTTCATCCAGTAGGTGACGCTCACGTTCGCGACCTCTGATCTGCGATCGGCGACATAGTTCCAGCTCGACCACACACTGCGCCGCTTGGGCATCAACGACAAATCGCCATGTAGCCAGACCTCGTTCGAGGAATAGCCGAAGCGGCCGAGCAGGTCGCGCTCCGGTCCGTCGGCGTCCTCCAGCAGCGCCAGCGCCTGGTCGGCGTGACAGGCCATCACGATCTTGTCGAAGCGATCCCAGTGACCCGAGCCGTCGCGCACCTGGACGCCCTGAGCATCGCGGCGGATCGCACGCGCCGGTGTCGCGAGCCGCGCGCGGGCGCGCAGGGGCGTGGCGATACGCTCGACGTAGGAACGGCTGCCGCCGCTCACCGTGCGCCACTGGAGCTGCGGTCCGATGGTGAGCAGGCCGTGGTTGTTGAAGAAGCGCACGAAGCTCTGGGCGGGATAGTCGAGCATGCGGCCGAGCGGCGTCGACCAGATGCATGAGGCCATCGGCACGAGATAGCGATCGCGGAAGGCGTCGCTGAGGCCAGCGTCGTCGATGAAGTTGCCGATGGTGAAGTCGAGGTCCTCGCTCTTGTCGAGGAGCTGCGGTGCCAGCCGGTTGAAGCGCAGGATGTCGTGGGTCATGCGCAGGAACGACGGCCGCACCATATTGCGCCGCTGGCCGAGGTAGCCTCCGAAGGAACTGCCGTATTCGAAGCGTCCCTCGTCGAGGCTGACGGCAAACGACATGTCGGAGTTTTCCGTGGGCACGCCGAGATGATCGAACAGCGCCACCAGGTTGGGGTAGTTGCGCTCGTTGAATACGATGAAGCCGACGTCGACCGGCCGCGTGCCGCCGGGAACCGGCGCATCGACCGTGCAGGAGTGGCCGCCGAAACGGTCCTCGCGCTCGTAAACAACAACCTCGTGCTTCCGGCTCAGCAGCCAGGCCGCGCCCAGTCCGGCAACACCGGCGCCAATAACGGCGATCTTCATTCGAAAAAACTCCCTCACATCCTTAGCAGATACGCTGGGCGCGTGAGAATGGATGATGCTGGGACGCTCATCCTCAAACGGACCGCGAGCCTCTGGCTCGCTCATGAGGCGAGCCGGAGGCTCGCGGGCCGGAAGAGCATGAAAGACGGCTAGGCTGACTTCCGGATCGTCCGAAACGCCCCCAGCGCCCGTTCGCGGGCCACGGCGTGGTCGACGAGGCGGGCGGGATAGACATCGGCGGGGGGCGGCTGGTTGGCGGTCCATGGCTGGTGGATGGACTTGGTCGGAAGTCCCGCGAGTTCGGGCACCCAGCGGCGCACATAGTCG
This sequence comes from Reyranella massiliensis 521, assembly GCA_945862125.1. Lineage (GTDB taxonomy): Bacteria > Pseudomonadota > Alphaproteobacteria > Reyranellales > Reyranellaceae > Reyranella > Reyranella massiliensis_A. Next base: position 6,138 of record CAMAYC010000154.1, on the reverse strand, counting down.
CCGTCGGGATCGAACTTCTCGCCCTGCAGGACCGGATTGAAGATCCGGAAGTAGGGCGCTGCATCGGCGCCGGTGCCGGCGACCCACTGCCAGCTGGCGGCATTGTTGGCCGGATCGGCATCGACCAGCGTGTCCCAGAACCAGCGTTCGCCGACGCGCCAGTCGACCAGCAGGTCCTTGGTCAGGAACGAGGCCACGATCATGCGCACGCGATTGTGCATCCAGCCGGTGGTCCACAGCTCGCGCATGCCGGCGTCGACGATGGGATAACCGGTGCGGCCGCGTCGCCAGGCTTCGATTGGCTCTTCCATGCTGTCGTCCGCCCCATTGTTCATCCAAGGGAACGCGTCGAACTCGGGCCGGAAATTGCGCTGCGCCAGATCGCCGTGATGGAAGAGCAGATGGTAGGAGAACTCGCGCCATCCGATCTCGGCCAGGAATTTTTCCGTGGCCGCCGAATGGCCGCGCGCCGTGGCGGCCTGCCAGATCGTGCGTGGGCTGATTTCGCCGAAAGCCAGATGCGGCGACAGGCGCGAGGTCGCCTCGACCGCCGGCAGGTCGCGTTCCTCGCGATAGCGCACGAGCGCCTCGTCGAGAAAATGTGTCAGGCGGGCGCGGGCCGCGGCTTCACCCGGCGTCCATGCCGCCCGGAGGCCGCCGGCCCAGTCGGGCGCGCTTGGCCGCAACTCCCAGGCCGCGAGCCGGTCGGTTCTCGGCCATTTGGCGGGCGCGGGAAGGCTCTTGGGCGCAGGCAGCGGCGAATCCGGGGACCGCAGGGCGCGGCAGGCGCGCCAGAAAGCCGAGAATACCTTGTAGGAGTCCGAGCCCGCCGCCTTCACCTCCCAGGGTTCGAACAGCAGGTTGCCCTTGAGACCCTCCGCCACCATGCCGTGGGCGTTGAAGGCGAGCTTGATCCTGGCATCGCGCTCGCGCGCGGCAGGATCGTAGGCGCGATTCCAGTAGACCGCAGTGGCGCCGCACTCGGCCGCCAGTTCGGGCATGACCTGTTCTGCGGGGCCGCGCCGCAGGACCAGCCGCGACCCCAGCAGTCGCAGCGACGCGTCGAGCGCCTGCAGACTGTGGTGCAGCCACCAGCGCGAGGCCGCGCCGCGCAGCCGCAGGCCGTCGGTCTCCTCGTCCAGGATGTAGACGGGGACGATGGCCTGGCCCGATCCCAGCGCAGCAATCAGCGCGGGATGGTCGGCCAGCCGAAGATCGTTGCGAAACCAGATAAGCGCTGCCGACATGGTCGGCATACGGGGGGATTTGAGGGTCGGATCACTGCCGGTTCAGTGTTGTTCCGGACCGCGAGCCTTCAGGGCGGAGACTACTCCGCCCGCGCTCGCTTCATCATCATGAGCGAGCGAGACGCTCGCGGTCCGGAAGATTAAGAAGAGAGCCTCCTAAGCCCTCGGACACACCGGCGCCTTGCGCATTTCCAGGCTGGCCAGGTCGGCGGTCACCGACAGCAGGCCGGTGTCGACCGTCAGGCGATCCAGCACGCCATTCTCGAACACCAGCGCCGTGACGCTGAAGATCGGCTTGGTGTCCTGGTTCCTGCCGCGCGAGAAACTCATGAACACCGGCCACGACTTGCCCTGGGGCAGCGCCACTTGCTTGTCGGCCGGGCGGGCGCCGCGGAGCGTGGCGCGGTCCTGTTCGGTGACCTCGATCAGGAAGACGTCGCCGATCACCTCGGGGTCGAACATCAGGGCGGGGAAGGAGGCGGCCTTGGCGGTCAGCCGTTCGATCAGGTGGTTGATGGCGGCCACGGGCAGCAGGGTGGGCGGCGGCAGGACGAACTGAGCGGGCGGGCTGGTGCCGAACACGATCTCCGCCTTCAGGTCGCCACCCTGCTTCTGGACCCTGCCTTTGACGTCGCGCGGGTTGCCGTTCTGCGTCTGCACGAGGCCGTAGCGGAAGGCGTTGCGCGTCTCCTCGCTGTCGAGCTTGGAGGCGAGACTCATCTTCCACGAGGCGGTGAGCGCGATCTCCGTCTTGATGTCGCGCTTCAGATGCCAGCCGCCGCAATCCTGGGTGAGGTCGTGCACGGCGGTGCCGATGCGGGCGGCGTTGGCGGCGGCGCCCAGGCGCAGCGTGTATTCGGCGCGGTGCGGCTGCACCTCTGCCGCGGCGGAGAGCGGTGACAGCACGGAAGCGGCGAAGAGGAAACTCACAATGGAACGCATGCGGCACCTTGCGCACGAGGTCTGGGCCGGTCAATCGTGCGCGCCATGATCTGGCGGAAACTTGTGGCGATATTCCGGCGCCGCCCGCGCGCGGTGCCTCCGATGGCACCGGAAGGCCAGCAGGCCGACCTGGTCGAAGTCCATAAGGCCGCGCGCCGCCTGACGCTCCGCCGTGCAGGCAGCGTGCTGAAAACCTATCGCGTCGCGCTGGGATTTGCGCCCAAGGGCCACAAGGAGCGGGAAGGCGACGGCCGCACGCCCGAGGGCGCCTATACGATCGACGCCCGCAATCCCAGGAGCGCCTTCCATCTCTCGATCCGCGTCTCGTATCCGGACGACAAGGACAGGGCCCATGCCGCGGCGCTGGGCGTGCCGCCCGGCGGCGACATCTACATTCACGGCCAGCCCAACCCTTCGTCCGAGGGGCCGCTGGCCGTCCCCGTCGATCATCCCAACCGCGACTGGACCACCGGCTGCGTCGCCGTCACCGACAAAGAGATGCGCGAGATCTGGTCGCTGGTGCCGACCGGCGCGCGCGTGGTGATTCATCCATGACACCTTTCGACTTCGAATGCGCCGGCGAGACGCTGCAGGCACTGCCCCAGGGCGCACTCTGGTGGCCGGCGCGGCGCCTGCTGGCTGTGGCCGATCTCCATCTGGAGAAGGGCTCATCCTACGCCGCCGCCGCCCGCAAGCTCCTGCCGCGCCACGACACGCGCCAGACCCTGGCGGCGCTGGGCGCGCTGATCGATGTGCTGAAACCCGCGACGGTGGTGTGCCTGGGCGACTCGTTCCACGATCGCGCCGCCGTCGAGCGCCTGCCCGACGACGACCGCGCCGAGATCGAGCGGCTGACCGCGCGCACACGCTTCGTCTGGATCGCCGGCAACCACGATCCCGCGCCGCCGCCGGCGGGATGGGGCGAGGTCGCGGAAGAAATCGACGAGGCTCCATTGGTGTTTCGCCACGAGGCGCAGTTCGGCCCGGTGAAAGGCGAGGTCTCCGGCCACTACCATCCCGTCGCCGCCCTCACGGTGCGCGGCCGTGGCTTTCGAAGGCGCTGCTTCCTGACCGACGGCCACCGCCTCATCCTTCCGGCCTTCGGCGCCTATGCCGGCGGCCTCAACGCCCTCGACCCCGCGATCGCGCAGTTGTTTCCGGACGATTACGACGCGCTGCTGGTTGGCCGCGACGCAGTGCGGCGCTTGTCGTGGCGGCAGCTCAGGCCTGATGCGGCAGCGTTTGGGTGAAGAGCAAGTTCGTTCACCTGCAAAAAGCGAACATTGGCGCAGGCCGCCTCGCATCCGCGCGTCGTGTCGCAAGGAAACCAAAGGCTGGACTCTCACCACGTCGTGCCAGCACTGCCAGCAGCCCGGCAGAATCCACGATGCTGATTTGCAATTCGAGATTCACAGGTTCAGCCGGAATCGCTCTATCCTTTTGCTATCGTCGCACGATGCATGTCTGGGGTACTTCCGATCGCCGGGCACTCCCGTCCTGACGTCCAGCATCTGATTTTTTGCTGAGATCGCCGATCCGAGTATCGGCGCTTGAACCTTTGACCATGCCCCGCCCGGCGCGCCCGCCGGGTACGATCCCTGGAGGATGAGGGGCCGTCCCGCGGCCTTGCCCTTACCGGGTACTGAGCCGTGAGTAGCAAGCAAAGGCTGCCCCCGCCGACGACCCGTCCGGCTGTGGGGTGGACCGAGGTGCGGTCAACGCATCCGAGGGCTGTTTTGACGGTCGTCTGCGGCCGCCCGAGGTGGGGCCGCAGGGTCAGATTCCCGCAAAGGCACAGGTGGGCGCTCAGCCTGTGTCACAACATTTGTCTCAACTTGGTGTGACACCCCGGAGTGTGACACGGCTTGTAAGTGCACGGGGCGGTCGCTCGCGGCGGCCTCTATGCCCAGGGCAGCGCGGCCACCGCAGCCTCGAACGGCGGATCGGCGCCAAGACTGCCGTTGGCAACGTAGAGCGCCGTGTAGACGCTGCCCGACGGGCCGATCACGACGGCGATGTTGCCGTTGACGGATCCGCCGCCCACCGTGGTGCCGCCGTTGTGCTGGTAGCGCGTCTGGGCAGCGGCGGGCGGTGGCGGGCGCGAGGGAACGCCGCCCGCGAAGTAGCCGGTCATGCCGAACAGCCTGTCGAGCCCGGCGGCCGAGACCAGCGGCCTGGCGTCGAGGACTTGGGCGACCGGCTGCCGCGTGTAGAGGGCATGGGCCCAGTCGGTGAGCTGGTTGGCGGTGGCGTAGAGGCCGCCGTTGCCTGGCCAGTTGCCGTAGTCGGACAGCAGCACGCCGCCCGTCCAGTTGGGCGCGGTGCCCGTGTAGTAGAGCGCGCCCTGCGCCGGTTCGACGACACGGCGCCGGATGCGACCGAAGCGGGCGTCGAGGAACAGGCGTTGCGTCAGGTAGTCGTCGAACCGGACGCCGGTGCAGGTGTCGATGACGGCCGTTAGCGCCGTGTAGTTATGGTTGCTGTAGCGGCGGTCGGGCGTGCGGCTGCACGCCTGGACGAGGAGCTGCCGAAGCTCGGCCCAGTAGTCGACCTGGGCCACGCCGCCAGCGGGCTCGACCGCGGCGCCCACGAAGGTCCGGCTGTTGAGATCGGTGCGGTGCGTGAGCAGGTCGCGGATTCTGATGCCCTCGACGCCCGCGCCGATCGTCAGGCCGGCTCCCAGGCGATCGCGGATCAGGGGCAGGAACGGGCTGTTGAAGGTGGGCACGGCTGCGCCGTCGAAGACCCTGCGCAGCAGACCAAAGTAGCCGGGTGGGATGGCCGGCTGTGGCGCAACCAGGCCGCCGTGCGCGAAATAGTTCAGCGTGGCCCTGAAGTCGGCGCCGACGTTGGGCGGCCAGGCGCCCGCGACGAAGCTGCGTGCGCGCGTGCGGTCCGAGAAGAGGGGGGCGAGCACGCGCGGGACATGGAAGTTGCGTGTATCGGTCTGGGGACGACCTGGAATCGACACTGTCAGCTGTACGGTGGGTGCGCCCGCGGTTCCGATCGCCGCCACCTCGTCGCGCATCTCGGCCCAGTCCTCGAGCAATGCCACCACCGCCGTGGCGGTGACCGGCTTGGACATGCTGGCGAGGTGGACGATGGTGTCGTTGGTCATGGCGCGCGCCGAGACGCCGGGGGCGGCGACCCTGGCCAGTCCGCGTGTGGCATCGGCCCACGGCGCGCCGTCCTTGCGCACCAGGAAGACGTGGCCCGGCGCATTGGGCGAGACCAGCGGTTGCAGTGCCTGGTCGGCCAGCGCGGATGGCGATCCCGCTGCACCGGTGGGAACGGCCGGCGCCTCGTCGGACTGGGGAGTGAACTCGGCCGGCAGGACAAACTCGGTCGGCGGGATGAACGGGGGTGGCGGGATGAACCAGGTCGAAACGGCCTTCCGGGCGGTATGGCCCTGGAGGTCACTGACGACGACCTGCAGTGTGGGATTGTCGGTCGGGTCGTCGAACCCGAACAGCAGCTTGCGCCGAGGTCTCACGACCCGGTCGATGCGGCCATCCGGGCCGGTCTTGCCGAGGTCGTAGCTGCGGCCGGCTTCGCTGGCGCGGACGTCGAGCAGGGCGGCGTCCTGTCGGTTGGCGAACCTGACCTGCAGCACGAGACGAATGTCGGCCATGACTTCTCCTTCACTGGTTTTCCGACAGCTAGGTGTCGGGAAAAGGGAAATGAAAGGCGGGCCGTTTCAGAGGCTTGGACGGCCTGCCCATCGTTTTCCGACATTCAGGCGTCGGGAATTTAGCGCGGCAACTCGTACTTGAGAGTCACCTCGCCCAGCCCCTCGATCTTGCCGGTGGCGGTGCTGCCGGGCGGGACGAACTGGCAGGCGACCATGCTGCCGGTCGAGACGATCATGCCCTTCTTCAGCGTCTTGCCGTGCTCGCCCAGCTTGTTGGCGAGCCAGGCCAGCGAATTGTAGCAATGGCCCAGCACGTCG
>CAMAYC010000153.1 GCA_945862125.1 Reyranella massiliensis 521 | reverse complement strand
TCGCGCCGGTCACCGTCGACCACCCGGCCGTCGACCAGGATCTGGCCCTGCTGCGGCAGGTAGAGCGCCGTCAGCAACCTCAGGAGGGTGGACTTTCCGGAGCCGTTGCCACCGGAAATGAACAGGACGTCGCCGCGGCGCAGCGTGAGATCGAGCGGGCCCACCATGAATCCGCCAGCCTGCCCATGTGTGTAGACCACCTGCCGCAGTTCGATCTTGGCGAAGTCGGAAGATTGGCCTGGCACCGCACGCGAGCCCTCCCCCTGTACCGCCTGATGCAGCCTTCTCTCGAGGTCCAGCATGACCTCGCAGGCGGCCTGGGCGTTCGCGACTGCCGACGATGCCGTGGTCATCGAGCCGATAGGACCGAAGAGGAACAAGATGACGGTGAGGGTCTGGAGCAACTCCTCGGGTTGGATGAAGCCAAATCCGGGCAGCAGGAAAACGAGGGCACCGCTGGCGGTAAGGAAGATGAGTTGCCCGAAGAGGTAGACCTCCAACAACTTCACATTGACACCGGTCCGCATCTCGCAGGTGCGGCTGGAGATTTCCGCGACAAAGACGGCGAGGTCAGCGCTGCGTGCAGCGTTGAGACGGACCTCCTTGAAGCCCTCGATGAGATCGGTAACGGAGTCGAACAGTTCGTTCTCCTGGCCGTTGACCTCCGCCAGCGTGGCGCGGGCCCGGCGCAGCCGGAACATGTAGACGAGGAAGCCGAGACCCAAGATCGCCACCGTCAGGAACAGGGCGGCGACGTTGAGCCAGGCCAGATAGGCGAGCGCGAAGACGACCGAGATCGCCGACTGGGCGCCGGCCAGAATGGCGGGGGCAGTGGTCGCGAGCGTCTGCGTCTGGCGGGTCAGGGCGCCGAAGATGCGTGCCGGGCCGATCTCTTCCAGCGCGTCGAGATTGCAGCGCCGGACCCGCTCGACCTGCCGCATCCGGTAGGTGTGCAACGACTTCTCGACCTCGGTGAAGGCGGTGATGTGGAGATAGCGCTGGGAGAATATCTGCGCTGCCGCCGCCGCGGCGAACAGCCCGAACAGCCAACCGAACGTATCGCCCCTCGAGGCGTTGACGGCGCCCGAATTGAGCGTCGACAGCACCACGATGGTGCACCCTCCCGCCACCGCCGCCATGAAGGCGAACCGGGGAAGGGGAAGATCGCTTTGCCCCTTGAGGAAGTCAATGACGTGCTTCATGGGTGTCGACAGACAGTGCCGCAGCGGCAACTGAGGGTGATCACGGGCGGGTTCAGGATGGCGTGCTCGGCCGTCGTTCGTGGGTCATCATCAGAGCTAGCAGGGTGAGCACGGGGGTGAAGACGAGCGACAGCACGGTGAACCCGACGAAGCCGATCTGCTTGCGACGTCCCAGCCATCCTACGAGCAGCGACAGAGCGACATAGACTGCTATGAGCATTGTTCTTCGAGTCCTCTGGGCGCGGCGTCAGGCGCGCGCCGGATCGAGAGGCCGGCCTTTCCGCGCCCCCTCGAAGATCTTGCGGAAATGCTCGCGCACCTGGCCGGGCTGGAAGGTGAGAAACGTGCCGCCCGACTCAAAATGCTGCAGGAACACCAGGCCGACGGCATAGGTCGAGGCAGCGGCGATGGCAGGCATCGTCAGGGCGCCGAGAAATGGGCCAATGCCGGGGATCAGACGGACAACCGGCCCGACCAGTCCGCCCGCCACGACTTCCGACCCCGCACCGCCCACCAGCGCGCCTACGAGGTTGCGTGCGACATGCTCGGAGAACGGCACACCGTAGAGGTCCGACATCTTGCGCAGCATCTGGACCTGTACGCCCATGACCAGCAGCATGTCGACGAAGGGCACCGGCACGATACCGGCGCCGATCGACCACGCGGCGTAGTACTTGACGAGTCCGCGCGCCAGGCGTTCCCGGTCCTGCTCCGCCCCTTCCGGCCCGATCGAGCCTTCGGCCGCTCCGCCAGCCTGATCGTTGGCGGCGTCGCTCTTGCCCGTCGGCGTCTCATCTGTGGACATGGGCTGATCGGCGGGCATCGGACGCTCCTTTGAATTTATCGGAATAGTTTTATCGAGAGCTTCAGAAACAACTCCGGCCGAAGAATTTAGTCTCTTGCATGGGCCCCAACCAGACGAACGAGTAGGGACAATCCCTAAGAGCATGCTCAACGCGATCAAAGTTTCTGATGCAGATTGCGATGGCCGGTAACTTGGGGACTACAGGCGTCGCTGCTCGGGAGATTCTTTTGAGTGGGTAGGTGTGCGAAGCTCCAAATAAACCATTGCTTACTAAAGTTTTAAGCTAACAGGATAAGTGCTTTAATATCAGCATATTAGGGTGTCGAGAGAGAGTGGAACCATTTTGGTTTCTTCCCGTAAACTCACGTTGTTGAACTGACTGGGATTCCGGAGTTTTCAGCATAAACAATAACCTTTTGGGGTATTGTTGCCTGAGCGATTAGCGAGGATACCTCTCTATAAGGCGTTCGTTCCTTCGAGGCTGGCTCGGAGTTGAGTGGAGTGCCCTGCCTTGACCGACGTTGAACTCGACCGGCCTATTGGCCTCAGCCCCCATTTTTCCGCCCATGTCATCGAAGATCGCCAGGTGCTGCTACTGTCCGAGCAGCGCAGTTTCCGGCTGGCCGGCAAGCTCTATGCGGCGATGATCCCCTATCTCGACGGCACCCGGACAGGCGACCAGATCCTCGGCGCTTTCGCGGGGCGGGTGCCGGCCGATCGCCTGCGTCTGGCGCTGCACAACATGATCGAGAAGGACTACATCACCTATGTCGATGCCGATGCGCCGATGGGCCGGCAGGCGTTGTGGACCGAGCTGGGCCTGGCGCCGGCCGAGGCCGAGAGGCGGCTTGCCGAACGGTCGATCGCGGTGAAGGCGCTGGAAGGCGATGCTGCGGCGGGGCTGGCGGCGTGCGACCTGCGCCGGGCGGCCATCGGGGCGGGCCTGCGCCTCGTCGACGAGAAGGAAGCGAAACTGGTCGTGGTCTCGGTGGCGGACTACCTTGACCGCGAGCTTGCGGACGTGAACATCGCGATGCGCAACGCCGGGCGGGCGTGGCTACCGTTCAAGGCGGGCGGCTCGATGCCGCTGCTCGGCCCCGTGTTCCATCCCGAATCCGCGCCCTGCTGGGCGTGTCTCACCCATCGCATGCTGGAGAACAGGCCAGGCGACCGCCTCGTCGCCAGCGCGGTCAAGGCGGTGCGTCCAGCGCGTGCCTACAATAGCGCCACCATCGGTTTGGCCGCAAACTTTGCGGCCCTGGAACTCGCCCGCGCGATTGCCGGGAACGACGAGGCTGGGCTCGACTGGAAGATTGTCGGTCTCGATCTGAAGACCCGGGCTTCGCGCGACCACATGGTGCGGTTGGCTCCCAACTGTCCCGTGTGCGGCGAGCACGACGATCCCGTGAAGACGCTGGCGCGAGCCATGGCGCCGGTGTCGATCCAGGCTCAACCGGTCCTGGCCCAGACCGATGGCGGCTGGCGTGTTTCGCCGGCAGCCGATGTAGTCAAGCGCCTGGAACGCTACGTGAGCCCGATCACCGGTCTCATCGCCGATCTCGAGGACGCGTCGCCCCAGGACGGTTTGCCGGTTTTCCAGGCCAAGCAGACCAATCCCGTCGCGACGACTCCTCGTCAGAACCGCCTGATCGGCCGCCCGGGAGCAGCGGCCGGCAAGGGCCAGAGCGAAATCCAGGCCAAGGCGAGTTGCCTGGCCGAGGCGATGGAACGCTATCTCTGCGGCTATACAGGGCGCGAGCCGCGCCGGCGGGCGACCTCGGCCCAGCTCGATGCCGCGGCGCCTCATCCCTACAGCTACCTGAACTACAGCGAGCGCCAGTACGACGGCCGCGGGGCCTGGAACAAGACGCACGACGGGTTCAACTGGATCGGCGAGCGCTTCGACGAAGGGCGTGCGATCGAATGGACACCCGCCTGGTCGCTCACTCACGGAGCGCTGCGCTGGCTGCCGACACGCTACTGCTACTTCGGCTACGCCGACCCGAAGGTCGCCTCGGAAGGCGACGACAATGCCTTCTGCGCGGCGGACTCGAACGGCTGCGCCTCGGGCAGCACGCTCGAGGAGGCCATCCTTCAGGGCTTCCTGGAACTGGTCGAACGTGATGCCTGCGCGCTGTGGTGGTACAACCGCGTTCGCCGACCGGCCTTCGACCTCGACGCCTGCGACGATCCGTTCGTGCGGCGCGTGCGGGCGCACTACCGCGGCCGCGGCCGCGGCGTGCATGTGCTCGACCTGACCACCGACATCGGTATTCCGGTGGCCATCGCGCTCTCGTGGAAGGAGGACGACGGCAAGTCGATCGTGCTCGGCCTCGGCGCCCATCTCGACGCCGGGATCGCAGTCAACCGGGCACTTGCCGAGATGAACCAGATGCTGGTCCTCGAAACCGAAGCCGCCAAGTCGCGGGACGGCAGAAAGGCGGCCTCCAGCGACGACACGATGCTCGACTGGATCGAGAACAAGAGCCTGACGACGGAGCCTTACTGCGTGCCCGAGGGCGACGTCCGTCTCGACGCCTACGTGCGGCCCGAGATCACCGACTTGAAGCAGGCGGTCGAGCGCTGCATGCGCGCGGTCTCCGACAAGGGGCTGGACATGATCGTTCTCGATCATTCCCGGCCCGAGATCGATTTCGCCACGGCGCGTGTCGTTGTTCCGGGCATGCGGCATTTCTGGGCACGCTTCCGCGAGGGCCGCCTGTACCAGGCGCCGGTCGAGATGGGCTGGCTCGCGCAGCCTCTCGCCGAGGACGAACTGAATCCGATCGCGTTCTTTCTGTGAGGCCGGGCACGATGGGCAACGTCGATCTGTTCTACCGCTTCAATGCCGATGTCCTGTCGGTCAAGCGCGAGGGCAACCGCATCGTCCTCGACGTCAGGGATCACCGGCCGATCGGCTTTACGGTTGCCGTGGCATCCCACGGCGATGCGATCGAGGCGCTATCCGGCGACGGCGCCACCTTGTCCAGTCTCGACGGCATGGCCGCCGCGGCGGGAGACCCGGCCGCTGCCTCCCGCGCCATTCGCCACTACCTCGAACGCTTCGCCTTCGGGAGACTGCTGGCCTGGCAACTGGCCGACGGCGAGGGTCCGCTGGGAACGGTCGCTGCCTTCGCCGCCCGCTACCAGCCTCGCTGGGGCGAGCCGCCGGCCGGCGATCAGCAGCTCTGCCGGTTCGCGTATGTGCGGCGGGCCGACGGCGAGGCCGTGCTCGAGTCGGGCAATGTGCGCAGTCGTGTCCATCTGAACGGGCGCGGACTGTCGATGCTGGCGGCGCTGCTCGCCGCACCGGCACCGGCGCCGCCCGCAAGCTTCGCGGCGGGGCTGTGGCAGCTCGGGTTTCTCGAGACCTGCGCGGCCGTCGAACCGGAGGCGCGCCGCTGCTGGGAGTTTCAGGACCTGCTGATGCACGAGGCCAGCCGCAACAACCGGGACGCCGTTGCCGTGGGCGGTACCTACCGTTTCGACGGCGTGTTTGCCTCGCCGCCGGCGGTCAAGCCGGCGATGCCGGGGAGCAGGATCGGCCTCGACGAAGTCGATCCCGGTCGCATTCGCCAGGCCAGCAGCAGCGTGGACGAAGTCCAGGCGCGCCGCCGGTCGGTCCGGCGCTACGCCGCCGAGCCGGTTTCGCGTGCCTCGATCGGCGAGTTCCTGTGGCGGGTCTGCCGGACCACCGGCTACATCGAGAGCAGCCGCCAGGACATCATTTCCCGTCCCTACCCGGCCGGCGGCAGCATCAACGAACTCGAATTCTACCTTGCAGTGCGGCGTTGCTCGGGTCTCGACCCGGCGGTCTACCATTACGACAGCCACGGACATGCGCTGGTCCGCCTCGCCGGTTCCGAACGGATCGCCGGCAAGATCGTCGAGCGTTCCGGGACGGCGATGGGCCTTGCCGAAGGCGACCAGAAGCCGGACGTGACGGTCGTGATCGCCTCGCGCCTGTCGCGGCTCGCCTGGAAGTACCAGGGTATGGCCTACCGGGCCAGCCTGATGAACGCCGGCGTGGTCTTCCACCTGATGTATATGGTGGCGACCGACATGGGGCTGGCGCCTTGCGCCAACGGCACCGGCGATTCGCGCCTCCTGCAAGAGGTCGCCGGCCTCGACCGCTTCGAGGAGACGGTGATCGCCGAATTCGCGCTCGGCATGCCGGGCGCCGGGTGAGCACGCCCGGCGCGGAGACGCGCCCGCAACGGCCGCTGAGCGAAGCCGCCAAATCTTCGGCGTCCTTAGAAAGTGGGGCCGCCGCGCCCCGCGCCACCCGTCGCGCCGACTATGCCGCGTCTTCGTTCCTGATCGATTCCATCGACCTTCGCGTCGAGCTCGGCCGGGAGGAGACCGTGGTCAGGTCCCGGCTCGCTGTCCGCCGCAACGCGGCGGGGGCGCGGGCGGCGGACCTCGTTCTCGACGGCACCAGGCTGGAATTGCTATCGGTCGAGCTCGACGGCCGGCCGGCCGGCCACGAGGTCGGCGCGGAGACGCTCACGATCCGGGACGTGCCTGACCGCTTCGTGCTCGACATCGCGACGCGGACAAACCCGGCGGCCAACACGGAGCTGACCGGCCTCTACATCTCCGGCGATCTGTTTTGCACTCATTGCGAGGCCGAAGGCTTCCGTCGCATCACCTACTTCCTCGATCGGCCCGACGTGATGGCGCGTTACACCGTTACCATCGTCGCCGACCGGAAGCTGGCGCCGGTGCTGCTCTCGAACGGCAATCCGGGCGCCGCCGGAGAGACCGGCGATGGCAGGCACTTCGCTACATGGATCGATCCGTTTCCCAAGCCGTCCTATCTCTTCGCCCTGGTCGCGGGGCCGCTCGAGTGCCTCGCCGACCGCTTCACGACACGGTCGGGCCGCGAGGTCGCGCTGCGCATCTACGTCCGGCCGGACGATGCCGGGCGCTGCGGACATGCCATGGCGTCGCTCATGAAGGCGATGAAATGGGACGAGGACGTCTACGGGCTGGAATGCGACCTCGACATCTACTCGATCGTCGCGGTCGACGACTTCAACGTGGGGGCGATGGAGAACAAGGGCCTCGCCATCTTCAATTCGAGGCTGGTGCTCGCCGATCCCGAAGCTGCCACCGATGCGGACCATGCCGCGATCGAGGCCGTAGTCGCCCACGAGTACTTCCACAACTGGACGGGCAACCGGGTGACCTGCCGGGACTGGTTCCAGCTCACCCTCAAGGAAGGGCTGACCGTCTTCCGCGACCAGCAGTTTTCAGCCGACATGGGGTCGCCGGCGCAGTGCCGCATCGCCGAGGTGCAGCGCCTGCGTGCCGCCCAGTTCCCGGAGGATTCGGGCCCGATGGCGCATCCGGTGCGTCCGGACTCCTATATCCAAGTGAACAACTTCTACACCGCGACCGTCTACTACAAGGGTGCCGAGATCGTCCGCATGCTGCACGCCCTCGTCGGCAGGCCGGCGTTCCGCAGGGGCATGGATCTCTACGTCGCGCGCCACGACGGCCAGGCGGTCACCTGCGAGGATTTCGTGCAGGCGATGGAGGACGCCTCGGGCGTCGACCTCACGCAGTTCAGGCTGTGGTATTCGCAGGCCGGGACACCCAGCCTGGAGATCGAAGGCAGCTACGACGTGGCGTCGAGACGATATGCCATGACGGTCAGCCAGTCCGTGCCGGAGACGCCGTGCAGGCCCTCCGGGCAGTTCCTGCACATTCCGCTGGCGGTCGGCCTGCTCGATCGGGCCGGCCGCGATCTGCCTCTGAGGCTTGCCGGCGAGCCGTCGACCGGAGGGCCGACGCGCGTGCTCGATGTCCGCCGTGCCCGCGAGGAGTTCGTTTTCGAGGACGTGCCGGAGCCGCCGGTCGTCTCTCTCCTGCGCGGCTTCTCGGCGCCGGTGAAGCTCGCGGTGCCGCGCCCGGACGCGGAACTCGCCTTCCTGATGGCCCACGATGGCGATCCGTTCGCACGTTTTGAGGCGGGCCAGCAACTCTCGGCCAATGTGATTTTCGGTCTGGCCGCCGATCGTAAGGCCGGACGGCCGCTCGTCGTGCCGGCAATTTTCATCGACGCCGTGCGCCGCACGCTCGACGACCGAGGCCTCGATCGCGTGCTGGCCGCCGCCGCCGTCACTCTCCCGGACTTCTCCTATCTCGGCGAACTCATGTCGGCGATCGACGTCGATGGACTGTGCACGGCCTTGCGGCATGTCCGGATGACGCTTGCCGTCGAGCTCGCGGACCGCTGGCGAGTGGTCTATGAGGCAAATAGCGGCGACGGCACTTGCCACTTCACCCGCGCTGACGTGGCCCGTCGCCGGCTGTGCGGCACCGCCCTTCGGTACCTCGCGGTGTTGGGCGACGACGCCGGGCGCCAGCGAGCGGTCCGTCACTTCGAGCGGGCGGCCGGCATGACCGAGGCCGTGGTGGCACTGTCGGCGCTGGCCGAACTCGGCGGCAGCGAAGCCGAGGCCGCGTTCGCTTCGTTCCACAAGCGCTGGAAGGAGCGGCCATTGGTCGTCGACAAATGGTTCGCCCTCCAGGCTTGCGCTCCGGCACCCGGCGCCCTCGGTCGAGTGCGCCGCCTGCTCGGTCATGCCGGCTACGATCGCGGCAGCCCAAACCGGGTATGGGCGCTCGTCGGCGGGTTCGTCTTCGGCAACCCGGAGGGCTTTCACGAGGCCGGCGGCGGCGGCTACCGGCTGCTTGCCGACGAGGTGATGGAGCTGGACGCGACCAATCCGCAGCTTGCGGCGCGCCTGGCGATGGCGCTCGCTGCATGGCGCCGCTACGATCCGGTACGTGCCGCAACCATGCGGGTCGCCCTCGAACGGATCTCCGGCCGATCAGGCCTGTCGCGCGACGTCTTCGAGATCGTCTCCCGGAGCCTTGCCTGATTGTTGTCGTGATCGACGAAGGTGCCCGTGAGGTCAAAAAATAGAAACGGCCGAGAAACCAATGAGTTGGGTGGGGCCGGATAGCAATGCCTGAGGAGGCCCCGTACAATTTCCAGACGGCCCACGACGCCGTCGCCGGGGTCAGGACAGGGCAGGGTGCGGTTACGGATTGGGCGCGCATCCTGGCCTACGTGACGGGGACGGTGGATCAGGAGGTACTGCCGACGACGCGCGCGGAATTGGAGCGCAATACCGTTGAGGGTGAGCGGGCGGCAGAGCCTATGATGAGCCACCGGTAGCTGCCCGCTGACGCTTCTGCGCCCTCCTGCTTCATGCGGTTGCATGCGGCGGGATGGCCGGGAGCAGCAGCTCTGCTTTCTGAAACTGTGCAATGACAAGAGGACGACATGTCCGAGATGGAAATGACGACCGAAGCCGAAGTCGAAGTCGAAGACGAAGACTTCACCGACGAGCTCAGCGATGAGGCGCTCGATCGGGCGGAGGGGGCAAACGCATGCGGGACTGGTCCGGGCAATACTGGTGCCTGTAACTGCGTAGCTAACCGCTGACGGCGGTGCTGTGCCTCCTGCTTTCATGCGGTTGTGCATAAGGCGGGAGGGCAGCCTGCTTACTGCGGCTCTGCTTTCTTCAACTGTGCAATGACAGGAGGACGACATGACGGAACTGAAAATGACGACCGAAGTCGAAGTGGAAGACTTCACCGACGAGCTCAGCGACGAGGCGCTCGACCGGGCGGAGGGGGCTTCCTTCTATTGCACTTCTAATAATTTGAACCAGTAGCTGACCGCTGACGCTTCTGCGCCCTCCTGCTTCATGCGGTTGCATGCGGCGGGATGGCCGGGCTCTGCGGCTATGCTTTCTGTAACTGCGCCCTGCACAGGAGGACCTCATGTCCGAGATGGAAATGAAGATTGACATGGAAGTGGAAGACTTCACCGACGAACTGAGCGACGAGGCGCTCGACCGGGCGGAGGGGGCTACATGCAGCGGTCTGACATTCTGCTTTCATGGCTAACCGCTGGCCAGTAGCTAACCGCTGACGGCGGTGCTGTGCCTCCTGCTTTCATGCGGTTGTGCATGAGGCGGGAGGGCCGGGAGCAGCAGCTCTGCTTTCTGCAACTGTGCAATGACAGGAGGACATCATGTCCGAGATCGTAATGACGACCGAAGCCGAAGTGGAAGAGTTCACCGACGACCTCAGCGACGAGGCGCTCGATCGAGCGGAGGGGGCACTGGCTTGCGGGATCTGTTGTAGCTGACCGCTGCGGTGGTGCCCACATGTTCCTGTAGCTGACCGCTGACGCTTCTGCGCCCTCCTGCTTCATGCGGCGGGAAGGCCGGGAGCAGCAGCTCTGCTTTCTGAAACTGTGCAATGACAGGAGGACATCATGTCCGAGATAGAAATGACGACCGAAGCCGAAGTGGAAGACTTCACCGACGAGCTGTCCGACGAGGCGCTCGACCGGGCCGAGGGGGGCTTCTCTTCATGTGTAGCTGACCGCTGACGCTTCTGCGCGTATGGCCAAAAAACTGATCCGACAGACGCACCATCACGCGGCCTCACGATGATAGTAGCGCAGGAGCCCGCCCAATCTCTCGCGGCACCGAACCGGCCCCTCGCGGCCGCGGTCCGTGTTCCGAGGAAACAGCAGGATGTTGCCCTTCCTCTGGTGGTTCCGCTCGGTGTGGAAATGGTCGACGTATTCGCTCAGCGCCCGCCGCAAGGAGCGCTCGCCGAACAGGATCACCTTCGACAGGCACTCCTCCTTGACCGATCTGACCCAGCGCTCTGCGTAGGCATTCAGGTTCGGGCTGCGTGCCGGCAGCGCCAGCGGCTTAACCCGACCTGATACAAGGATGGCCCGGAATGACCGAGTGAACTTGGTGTCGCGGTCGTGCAGGAGGTATCTGCAATCCCGCAGCGCGCCACAATCGTCCATGGTCGTGTTCCGGGCGATTTGCTTCATCCACGCCTCATCGGGATGAACGGTGAGTCCGGCGATATCCACCCGGCGGCTCTCGAGATGGATGAAGAACAGAACGTAGTAGGTCACCAGCCCGCGCAGCGTCAGGACCTCGGCGGCGAAGAAGTCGGTTCCCGCCAACAGTGCCAGGTGAGTCCGAACGAAAGCCGCCCACGTGGTCGTGCGCTTGCGCTCCGGCGCCGGCGGCAGGCCGTGACGCCGCAAGACATTGCCGACCGTTTGATCCGAAACCTCGTGCCCCAGATTGG
>CAMAYC010000152.1 GCA_945862125.1 Reyranella massiliensis 521 | reverse complement strand
CAGAAGACGCCGTGCACGCCGGTCGGCCGGCGGATGGTCCGGCGGCCGCCGCCCGGCAGGTCGGCAACCCGCTCGGCCGGGCTGACGCCCACCGTGGCCTGGTCGAACAGCAGCAGGTCGGCCTGGGCACCGACGGCAATGCGGCCGCGGTTCTGGATGCCGTAGAGATCGGCCGGATGGCTGGTCAGGCGGCGAATGCCTTCGACGATGTCGAAGTCGCCGCGCTCGCGCACCCAGTGGCTGAGGAAATGCAGGCCAAAGCCGGCATCGCACATGTAGATGAGATGGGCGCCGGCGTCGGACAGCGCCACGACGCCTGCCTCGTGCTTCAGGAGCTTGCCGACACCCTCGTCGCCGACATTGAGGAAGCGGCCGAGGAAGGCGGTCTCCAGCCCCTCGTCGAGGCTGAGGTCGAGCATGACGTCGAGCGGATCGCGGCCCTCCTCCTTGGCGATGTCGTGCAGGTAGCGGTTCACGTACTTGGCGTTGGCGGGCTTCTGCGCCACCGCCACCATCACGCGATCCCAGTTGCCCTGGAAGATCATGCCCGGCCGCGGGTTCCTGGCATTCTCGCGGAACTTGGCGCGCCATGACGGATCACGATAGACCGCCGTGAGCTGCCCGGGCGTAAAAGCCTTGATCGGGTCGAAGGCCGAGTGGCTGTAGAACGGGTAGGCGTTGGCCATCGTGAAATCGAACGACAGCGGTTGGCAGGGGATCTGGATGTAGAGACCGTTGCCGCGGCGAAGCGCGGCGGCGCAGGCGTCGAAGATGCCGAGCGCGCGCGCCGGCTCCTGCTCGTTGTACATCGCCATGCCGGTGCCCTGGAAAAACGACCGGCCGTATCTGGCGGCCATCGGCTCCAGCTCGGCCGGCGTCTTCACGCCCGAGGCGATGGCCACGACGCCCTTGCCGCGCGGGCCCATCGCGCCCACGAGCGCGTCGAGTTCCGACATGGGCGCGATGGTCGACGGCATCGGCACGCCGCCGAAGCCGGAATGATTGAGCGAATAGGAGGCGCCGAGGCCGATCGCGCCATTCGCCATGGCGTCGGCCACCATCGCCTTCATCCTGGCGAGTTCTTCCGGCGTGGCGTCAGCGCGCTGCGAGGCCGCTTCGCCCATTACGGCGGTGCGGATGGTCGAGTGGCCGGCCAGCACCGCGAGGTTGGCGTAGGCGCCGCGCCGGCGCAGCATCGCCATGTAGTCGCTGAAGCTTTCGAAATCCCAGGCGATGCCCTGGCGCAGCGCATCGAGGTCCATGCCCTCGACGACCGAGAGGTTGCGGATCACCAGGTCGCGCACAGCGGGCGGCGCCGGCACGATGCCGAAGCCGCAGTTGCCGATCACCGCCGTGGTGACGCCGAGCGAGGGCGAGGGCGAGAGGGTCGTGTCCCAGGTCACCTGCGCGTCGTAATGGGTGTGCACGTCGACGATGCCGGGCGCGAGCGTGAGGCCGCCGGCGTCGACCGTTTCGACGCCCTTTTCCTTGATCTCGCCGATGGCGGCGATACGGCCATCCTTGACCGCAAGATCGGCGCGCCGCGGCTCGTGGCCCAGGCCATCGACGATGGTGGCGCCGCGAATGACGAGATCGGCCATGACTACCTCCCTGCGCTGAGTGCTCCGTAGGCCGCCAGCGCTGCGTGATTGACGAGATCGCTCACCGTGGCTCCCATCTGGACGATCTGCACGGGCTTGGAGAGACCGTCGATCACCGGCCCGATGACTGTGACGCCGCCCAGCGACTGCATCAGCCGCGAAGAGATGTGCGCCGAATGCAGGCCCGGCATCACCAGGACATTGGCCGGCCCGGTGAGGCGCGTGAACGGATAGGTCGACTTCAGCAACTCGAAGTCGAGCGCCATGTCGGCCTGCATCTCGCCGTCATATTCGAAATCGACTTCCTCGGCGTCGAGCAGGCGGATCGCCTTGCGGATGCGGTCGATGCGCTCGATTTCACGGCTGCCGAAGTTCGAGAAGGAGAGGAACGCAATCCGCGGGGCGTGACCCATGGTACGGGCATTCTTGGCCATCTGCTTGGCAATCGTCGCGAGCTGGTCGGGCGACGGCGTCTCGTTGATCGAGGTGTCGGCGAGGAAGACCGTGCCCTGGCGCGATACGACGATGGAATAGCCCATCGGCACCTTGCCCGGATCGACATTGATCACCCGCTTCACGTCGGCGTAGCACTCGGGAAAGCGCCGCGTGATGCCGGTCACCATGCCGTCCGCATCGCCTGCCGCCACCATGCAGGCGCCGAACACGTTGCGGCCCTGGTTGACCATGCGCTGCACGTCGCGATGCAGATATCCGTCACGTTGCAGGCGCTTGTAGACGAGATCGGTGTAGGGCGCGTTCTTCGTCGAAAGCCGCGCGTTATGGATTTCCATGCCCGACGCATCCTTGATGCCCAGCGTCTTCATGGTCTCGCGCACCTGCTCCTCGCGGCCGATCAGGATCGGCGTGCCGTAACCGTTGTCACGGAACATGACGGCAGCGCGGATGGTGCGTTCCTCTTCGCCCTCGGCGAAGACGATGCGGCGCGGATTGGCCTTCACCTGCTCGAACAGGCTCTGCAGCCAGTGGCTGGTCGGGTCGAGCCGCCCCGAGAGGCCGCGCTTGTACTCGGCCATGTCGGCGATCTTCTTCTTGGCGACGCCGGAATCCATCGCGGCCTTCGCCACGGCCGCGGACACCTCGACGATCAGGCGCGGATCGAACGGGACCGGCACGATGTATTCGGGCCCATAGCGCAGGCGCCGGCCGGAATAGGCGCGATCCACTTCATCGGGCACGTCCTCGCGGGCGAGCTTGGCCAGCGCTTCGGCGGCGGCAACCTTCATTTCCTCGTTGATCGTGCTGGCGCGCACGTCGAGTGCGCCGCGGAAGATGTAGGGGAAGCCCAGCACGTTGTTGATCTGGTTGGCATAGTCGCTGCGGCCCGTGGCGATGATGGCGTCGGCGCGCGCCGCGCGTACGTCTTCCGGCGTGATCTCGGGGTCGGGGTTGGCCATGGCGAAGATGATCGGCTTGGCCGCCATCGACTTCACCATTTCCTTGGTGACGGCGCCCTTGACCGAGAGGCCGAAGAAGACATCGGCGCCCTTCATGGCCTCTTCCAGCGTGCGCGCCTTGGTGCGCACTGCGTGTGCGCTCTTCCACTGGTTCATGCCCTCGGTGCGGCCCTGGTAGATCACGCCCTTGGTGTCGCAGAGGATTGCGTTCTCGTGCGGCATGCCCATCGCCTTGACGAGCTCGATGCAGGCGATCGACGCGGCGCCCGCACCGTTCACCACCATCTTGATGTCCTTGATGTTGCGGCCGGTGAGATGCAGCGCGTTGATCAGTCCGGCCGCCGAGACGATGGCGGTGCCGTGCTGGTCGTCGTGAAAAATCGGGATGTCCATCAGCTCGCGCAGTCGCTGCTCGATGATGAAGCACTCCGGCGCCTTGATGTCCTCGAGGTTGATGCCGCCGAAGGTCGGCCCGAGATAGCGCACGCAGTTCACGAACTGGTCGACATCCTTGGTGTCGACTTCGAGGTCGATGCAGTCGACGTCGGCAAAACGCTTGAACAGCACCGCCTTGCCTTCCATCACCGGTTTGCCGGCCAGCGCCCCGATGTCGCCGAGGCCCAGCACCGCCGTGCCGTTGGAGATCACGGCCACCAGGTTGCCCTTGATCGTGTAGTCGTAGGCAGTCGACGGATCCTTCTCGATCTCGAGGCAGGGCGCCGCAACGCCCGGCGAATAGGCGAGCGCCAGGTCGCGCTGAGTGACCAGCGGCTTGCTGGCGATAATCTCGATTTTTCCCGGCCGGCCCGAGCGATGCATGATCAGCGAATCGCCGTCGAGATCGCCCATCTGGTTGCTGACCATTTCTTCCGAGCTTTTGCCCGCCATATTCATTTCTCTCCCGGTTGAGGAGGCATATTGGCGGTAATCCAAAGCACGTACCAGCCGGCCATCCCACGCTGCAGCGCACTCTTTGCCCAATTCCCGTCCACTTGTCGTCCACATGGCTCGCACAGCGGCCTGTGCTAGACGGGATGCCACCCGAGGAAGCCCGTGCCGGACAGCTCCAACATCCCCGCCGATGCGACGCCGATGATGCGCCAGTACCTGGCGATCAAGGCACAGCATCCCGACCATCTGGTGTTCTACCGGATGGGCGATTTCTATGAGTTGTTCTTCGACGATGCCGTGAAAGCGTCGGCGGCGCTCGATATCGCGCTCACCAAGCGCGGCCAGCACCTTGGCGAAGACATCAAGATGTGCGGCGTGCCGGTGCACAGCCACGAGGCCTACCTGTCGCGGCTGATCCGCCAGGGCTTCAAGGTCGCGGTCTGCGAACAGATCGAAGATCCGGCCGAGGCCAAGAAGCGCGGCGCAAAATCCGTCGTCGAGCGGGCCGTGGTCCGGGTCATCACGCCCGGGACGCTCACCGAGGATTCGCTGCTCGATGCGCGCAGCCACAATTATCTCGCCGCCGTCGCCGAGGCCCAGGGCGAGCTGGCCTTGGCCTGGCTCGACCTTTCGACCGCCGACTTCGCCACCCAGCCGGTGCTGCCGTCCCAGCTGGCCGCCGCCCTGGCGCGGCTGGCGCCGGGCGAACTTCTGCTGCCCGACCGGCTGCTGGCGCGCGAGCCGCTGAAGGCGGCGCTCGAAGACTGGTCCTCGGTGCTGACGCCGCTGCCTTCGGCGCGCTTCGATAGCGACAACGCCCGCAAGCGGCTGCAGTCCGCGTTCAATGTCGCGGCGCTGGAAAGCTTCGGTTCGTTCTCGCGGGCCGAGGTCGCGGCCTGCGGCGCGCTGCTCGACTATGTCGAGCTGACGCAGGCCGGCAAGCGGCCGGCGCTGGCGCCGCCGCGGCGCGAGCGCGCCGACGGCACGATGGAGATCGATCCGGCAACGCGGCGCAATCTGGAACTGGTGCGCAGCCTCGACGGCAGGCGCGACGGCACTTTGCTGGCCACCATCGATCGCACCCTGACCGGTCCTGGCGCGCGCCTGCTGGCCGAGCGTATCGCAGCACCTTTGACGGACCGTGCCGCGATCGAACGGCGACTCGACCTGGTGCAGCTCTTCGTCGAACGGCCCACCATGCGCGAGCGCGTGCGCGAAGCGTTGAAACGGACGCCCGACGTGGAGCGCGCTCTTACGCGTCTGAGCGTCGGCCGTGGCGGACCGCGAGACCTGGCGGCACTGCGCGACGGCCTGGATTCGGCCGAAGCGCTGGCGGCCATGCTCGGTGCCGAGCCCGAAGCGCTGGCGCCCCCACCCGCACCGCTGGGCGAGATCCTCGCGGCCTGTTCCAATCATCGGCCGCTGATCGAGGCGCTGACGGCCGCGCTTGCCGACGAGCCGCCGCTGTTTGCGCGCGACGGCGGCTTCATCCGCACCGGCTACCGTGCCGAACTCGACGAGCAGCGCACCTTGCGCGACGACAGCCGCAAGACCGTGGCGGCGCTGGAGGCCAAGTACCGCGCTTCGACCGGCGTCGCGACGCTCAAAATCCGGCACAACAACATGATCGGCTACCACATCGAAGTGTCGGCAACGCATGCCGACAAGCTCGATCTCGTGGCATTGGGCTTCGCGCGCCGGCAATCGATGTCGAACGCCACGCGCTTCAACACGCCGGAACTCGCCGATCTCGAAACCCGCATCGGCCGTGCGGCCGACCAGGCGCTGGCGCTGGAACTGGCGATGTTCGAGCAACTGGCGGCGGGCGTGCTCGCGGTGTCGACCGCCGTCGCCGCCGCCGGCCGCGCGCTGGCCGCCCTCGATGTGGCCGCGGCGCTGGCGGAACTCGCGACCAGCGGACACTACACGCGACCGGTTCTGAGCGACGAGCCTGCCTTCGTCCTCAAGGGCGGTCGTCATCCCGTGGTCGAGGCGGCGCTGTTGCGCCAGGGCGGCAGCGGCTTCGTGCCCAACGACTGCGACCTCGGTTCGGAGCGCCGGCTGTGGCTGCTGACCGGCCCCAACATGGCGGGCAAGTCGACCTTCCTGCGCCAGAACGCGTTGATCGCGGTGATGGCGCAGGCCGGCTCCTTCGTGCCGGCCGAGGCCGCCACCATCGGCATCGTCGATCGCCTGTTCAGCCGCGTCGGTGCGGCCGACGATCTGGCGCGCGGCCGTTCCACCTTCATGGTCGAGATGGTCGAGACGGCGGCCATCCTCAACCAGGCGACGGCGCGCAGCCTCGTCATCCTCGACGAGATCGGCCGCGGCACCGCCACCTTCGACGGCCTCTCCATCGCCTGGGCGACGCTGGAACATCTGCACGACGTCAACAAGTGCCGCGCGCTGTTCGCCACCCACTTCCACGAACTCGGCGCGCTCAAGGAACGGTTGGCGGCGCTGGCGCCGCACACGATGCGCGTCAAGGAATGGCAGAACGAGGTCGTGTTCCTGCACGAGGTGGCGCCGGGCGCCGCCGACCGTTCCTACGGCATTCATGTGGCGCAGCTCGCGGGCCTCCCGGCCGCCGTCGTGGCGCGCGCCGAGCAGGTGCTGGCGGTGCTGGAAAAGGGCGAGCAGTCGGGTGCGGTGACGAAGCTCGCCGACGACCTGCCGCTGTTTGCCGCCGCGCCGTCGCGTCCGGCGAGCGGCACGGCCAAGCCGGTCGAATCGGAAGTCGAGAAGGCGCTGGCGTCGGTCAATCCCGACGAGCTCTCGCCCAAGCAGGCGCTGGAATTGCTCTACGAGCTGCGGCGCAAACTGCCTTAGAGCGCCTTCCGCGCCAGCGCCGCGCCCTCGGCCAGGGCGCGCAGCTTGCCGTAGGCCGTGCCCAGCGTCATCGGCGCCATGCCGCAGTTGGTGCAGGCCTGGATACGCTCGGGGTCGACGAATTTCGTCGCGAGCTTCAGGGTCGCGGCCACATCTTCCGGCGTCTCGATCTTGTCCGAGGCCACGTTGATGGCGCCGACCAGCACGGTCTTGGTCTTCAGGAGCTTCATCAGCTCGGGCGGCACGTGGCTGTCGCGGACTTCGAGCGAGACCTGCTGGATCTTGCTGCGGTCGAGCGCCGGGAAGGTCTGCTCGTACTGACGCCAGCTTTCGCCCAGCGTCTCCTTCCACTTGTTGTTGGCCTCGATGCCGTAGCCGTAGCAGATGTGCACGGCGGTGGTGCACTTCAGCCCCTCGGCGGCCTTCTCCAGCGCCGGCACGCCCCAGTCGACCGTCTCGTTCAGGTAGACGTTGAAGGCCGGCTCGTCGAACTGGATCACGTCGACGCCGAGCTTCTCGAGATCCTTCGCTTCCTGGTTCAGCAACTCGGCGAAGGCGAAGGCCATTTTTACGCGGTCGCCGTAGTAGCCGTCGGCCAGCGTATCGATGAGGGTCATCGGGCCTGGCAGGGTGAACTTGAGCTTGCGCGCGGTGGCGGCGCGGGCGACGCGGGCCTCGCGCTCGTGCACGAACTTGCGGCGCTTCAGCGGACCGGTGACCGTGGGGCAGTCGGCGTCATAGCGGTTGTTGCGGATGCCCATGCGGACCTTCTTGTCGAAGTCGACGCCGTCGACCTCGGCCAGGAAGCCGTGCACGAAATGCTGACGCGCCTGCTCGCCGTCGGTCACGATGTCGAGGCCGGCCTCTTCCTGGCGGCGGATCGCGAGAAACGTCGCATCGTCCTTGGCCTGGAACAGCGGCTCGCCCGACAGCGTCCACGGCGCCCACAGCACGTTGGGCGTGGCCAGCCACGAGGGCTTGGGCAGGCTGCCGGCAAGAGTGGTCTCGAACATCCTCAGGCTCCTGTGGTCGACGGCAGCGCGGCGGTGCCCTGCAGTTCGGCCTGCAGGTCGGGCGGCAGGATCTGGCCATAGGTGCCGGGCGCGCGCCACTGCAGGGTCCCGAAGGCGCCGCAGCTCTCGCACACCGAGCGCCAGGTCTCGTGATGGGCGCCGCAGGCGGTGCAGGACCATGAGCGATCGGCCGGCGCCACGGCGGCACGCGCCAGCCATTCGTGCACCTTGGCCTGGTCGGCGTTGGCGCGCTCCTCGACCTCGGCCATCAGGCGGCAGACGCGGACCGGCGGCGAGGTGCCGCCCGCCGTCTCGAGCTGGCGCCGCGCCTCGCCCCACAGGCCGGCCTCGAGCGAGGCCTTGGCCAGGGCGAGATGGCTTTCGATATCGTCGGCATTGCGCGTCACCAGCCGGCGGATGACGCCGATGCGCTTCAACGGCTCGGACTCGCCCGAGGCTTTCAGATAGAGCTCGGCCAGGTCGGGATGCGGCGCCACCGCCCAGCCGCGCTCCAGCGTCTTGGTCGCGCGCTTGGCATCGCCGGCCTTGATCTGCAGCTCGGCCAGCCGGGTGGTCGCCGCGATTCGTTCCGGCGCCAGGGCAAAGGCCTCGCGCGCCAGCACCTGGGCATCGCTCTCGCTTCCGCCTCGTTCGGCCTCGCGGCTCCGCTCGACCAGCAGCAGCGCTTTCAGCGCGCGACCCTTGTCGGCAGTGACGACCTTGCGGCGGATGCCCGAGTCCAGCGTCTCCTGCGCGGCTTTCCACTGGCCGGCCTGGGCCTGCATGTCGAACAGCGAATGCACGACCCAGGGCGTCTGCGGCCGGAGCGCAAAGGCGCGCTCGGCATAGCCCAGCGCCTTGGTCTGGTCGCCGTCGCGCAGCGACTGGCCGATCAGGCCGCGCAGGCCGAGGAAGGCCATCTGTTCGTCCTTCAGCATGGCGTCGAATGCCCGCCGGGCGCCGTCGCGATCGCCGTTGAGCTGCGCGGCCTGGGCCGACAGCAGCAAGGTGAGTGCGGGTTCAGCCAGAAGCTGTTCGGCCTTGCGCGCATGCTTCTGCGCTTCGACGCCGTCGCCGGCCGCGACCGCAGCCAGTCCCTGGGTCAGTTCGCGATAGCCGCGCTGGCGGCGGCTCTCGCCCCAGCCTTCCAGCAGCGCGAAGGGAGCGCCCACGATCCAGCGATAAAGCAGCCATGCCGCGATGCCGACGAGGATCAGCACCACGATGGCGATCAGCACGACGCCGACATTGGTGTCGAGCCGCCAGCCCTGCCACTCGGCGGTAAGCGTGCCCGGGCGCTCAGCCAGCCACACCGCGCCCAGCATCGCGGCAGCGGCGATCGCGAACCAGAACAGGATGCGCAGCGTGGTCATGGGTTTTACCGCGCCGCGCCGAGCAGGGTGACGGCATGCGACGAGAGTTGCTCGACCGCGCGCTTGGCCGCGAGATGGGCCTCGGCGCGCGCCAGCCACGGGGAGGTGGCCTTGGCGGTCTGCGGCGGCAGCGACTTCACGAGATCGACGGCCTTGGCGATGTCGCCGGCTTCGAGCGCCGCTTCGGCGCGGGCGAGCTTGGCGTCGACCGCATCGCCTTGAACGTCGGCGCCGACCCGGCGCAGCGACACCAGCCCCTTGATCTTGCCCAGCAGGCGCTCGCCAAAGGAATCATCGGCGAGATCGTCGGCCAACGCCGCCTTGGCGACGGCGGGGAAGCTTGCGGCGAGCGATGTGCGCGAGGCGACGCCGGCCTGCGCATAGGGCTGCAGCACCGCGATGACCTCACCGAGCTTGGCGTCGCCTTGCGCGAGCGGCGCCAGCAGCGAGAGTTCCGAAGCGAACGGCAGGCCAGACTCCAGCGCCGAGCTGAGGCGCGCTGCCACGCCGACCACGGCCGATGCGCGTGCGGCACCCAGCGCCTTCTTTTCGCCGGCGCCCACCGCGCTCGCCTCGGCGCGCGCCTTGTCGACCGTGTCGGCCAGGGCCTTGGCCTGCTCGCGCTGGCGCGCCGTCTCGTCCTTCTGGCCGGCCATCGCCTGGTCGAGCGTCTGCAGGGCCGAGCGCAGGGTCGCGATTTCAAGGCGCAGGGCCGCGATGTCCTTGTCGGAGTCGGGCGATGCCGGCGGCGGCGGCGTGGCGGCCTGGACCGCCTTTCTCGCTTCGGCGATGGCCTTCAACTCTTCCTCGGCGCGCCTGCGGGCAGCCTCGGCCGCCGCAAGCATGCGTGTTTCCTGTTCGATGCGGGCTTTGTCCGCGTCGGACGGCGCGGCAGGGCGCGATGCTTCGGCAGCGGTGGCCGAGAGAGCGCGCACGCGCTTTTCGAGATCGTCGATACGCGCAGTGAGCTCGCGCCGGGAGGTTTCGACCGCGGCATTGGCGACGGCGGCGGCGTCGGCGCGCACGGCCTGCAGGTCGATGGCCGGTGCCGGCGCTGTGGCGACACCCTGGCCGCGCCACATCGCGCGGATGTCCTCCGGCCAGAACGGCAGCGAGATCATCGCGCCCGCCAGCACCAGCAGGGCAGCAACGACGCCGGTGATGAAAGTGCCGACGACGCCGAGGCCGCGCCTGACCACGACGGGCGGCGGCGCGGCGGGCGTCGATGATTCGGGCACAGAGGAGGGGGTGTCGCTCATGGTCTGCGCTCCTTGTACGCCGGCTTCGGCCAGCCGGTCGATCTCATCCAGCACGGCCTGTCGGGTCGGGCGTGCCGCGGCGACGGTGGCCTTGAAGGGCAACGCCGCCAGGGGGTCGAGGGCTGCCGGGCTGATGGCGATCGCAATCACGCCCCGGAGCGAGTCGGCGAGGCCCGCATCGGCCACCAGCTTGGCGAACACCGAAGCGGCGCGCGGCGACAGGAACGTCGCGGCATCGAGCGCGCGTGCTTCAAGGGCGGCCCGCGCCGATTCGGGCAGCGTTGCTTCTTCGCGGGCGTCGTAGAGGGCGAAGCGATGGACCTCGAAGCCGTCGGGGGCGAGCGTCTTGGAAAGATCGAGGGAGACGTCGACGCCCGAGACGTGGACCAGCGAGCCCTTCTTCGGGTCGAGGCCTCGCCGCACCAGCTCGGCCAGGGCCGGACCGTCGCCCGCCGCCGAGACGACGGCGGCGAAGCCCAGGCCTTCGGCGGTGGAGGCCGTCGTGTCGCCGACGGCGATGATCGGCTTGGCGCGCTGATCGCTCGCTTCGGCGAGCGCGCGCGCACCGTTGGCGCTGGTCAGCAGCACGGTCTGGCAGGCAGCCAGGGTCTCGGCGAAGTCGGGCGGCGGTCGCAGGATTTCCAGCCGGAACAGCGGCGCGATGACGGGCGCGTGACCGCGTTCGATCAACGCCGTCGCCAGCGCCGTCGCCTCACGTTCAGGCCGGGTGATCAGGACGCGCATGCGCTCTCCGTAGCCGGGGCTCATCGCCGGCGCAACGGCCG
>CAMAYC010000151.1 GCA_945862125.1 Reyranella massiliensis 521 | reverse complement strand
CAGGATCGTCGAGCTTCCAGCCCATCATCATCCAGACGAGATCGCGTGCGGCCTCGGCGCGCTTGCGGAAGATCAGGCGTTCGGCCAGCGGCATGCCGGTGGGAAGCGTGAGCACGATGCGGCGCAGCCGTCGCGGTGTCTCGGCATGGGCGCGGCGGCCACGCTGCTGCGGCGAGTTCATGAGCGTCAGCGCCTGCAGCAGGACCTCCGACAGAACGAAGGTCATTACCGAGGAACGCGAATAGAGAGGCTCGAACACCGGCAGATGGTCGGCCGAATCGGCGTCGGCATCGACCAGATGCAGCGGCTCGCCCTTCTGGTTGACCAACTGCGCCATCGGACCGGCCGCGGCCGGCATCGGTGTCTGGTCCTGGGCGTAGGCGACATTGAAGCGCCATTCGCGGGTCTGCGGCTCCTCGTCCCATAGGTAGCGCTTGGGGCTCGACATGCCGGTGTTGCCTTCGGTGCCGCGGCGCCGGGCAGCAAGCCGCGTCGCCTCGGGTCCCACGCGGGTCATGGTCGGCCAGACGAAGGCATCGGCGCGGCCACCCAGGCGCGAGAGATGGTTCTTGCCGAACCAGGCCTGGGCGAACTCGACGCGCGATTCGAACGGCTTGGTGTGGACGCTCTCGGGATGCGAGAGGTCGCGCAGCGCGAGTTCGTAGGAATCGTTCAGGTTGACACCGACGTCGCCCGCCGCCTCGATCAGCAGGCCGCAGGTGCGGGAGTTGCCGACGTCGAGCACGAGGTCGACCTCGATCGCGCCGCGGCCGGGCCGTTCGGCGTCGCCCACCAGCTTGATCGGCGGAAAGTGTGCCGCCGCGGCCAGCAGGCCCAGGAAGGCGAGATAGCGCGCAGTCGCTTCCTGCGGCTTCTGCTTAATGTCGGCGTCGATCTCCTCGAGCGTCGCGCGCGGATGCAGCTCGCGGAACAGCTCCTCCAGCCACTGGCTCATCCAACCCTGGCGCAGAAGCCAATGGTTCGCGCGCTGCTGCGGCGCGAGCGCGAACAGCGCGCCCGACGTCACGTCCTTGGGCGAGGGGGCGAGATAGGCGCGGCCCTCGGCCTCGGCGATCAGGCCGGTGTCGAAGGCGAGGACGGCGCGATAGCGGTTGCCCTGCTCGTCGCGGAATCCCGCGCCATAGCGGGCTTCGAGGTCGACCACGCGCACGCGCGCCCAGTCAGCCGGGCCTTCGCGGAACTGGCTGTTGGGGCGGACCTGCAGGAATGGCACCGGCACCCATTTGTCGAGAAAAGGTGCCAGCGCATCCTTGGCCGTGACGACGAGGTTGGGTTCGGCGGCGCGGCGGCGTCCGGCCTCGACCACTTCATACTGGCCACGGCCCTCGTCGAAATCGAGCTGCACCAGATCGTCGACCGCCTTGTCTGCGGCGGCGTCATGGAAACCCCATTCGCGCACTTTCAGGCGCACGGGGTCGAAGCCGAAATCGAGGAACTGAATGCCCGAACGGGCGATCAGTGTCGTCGGGCTGGGGTAGCTCGGCAGGCGGGCGAGGTCGCTCATGTCATGTTTTTATGGCTATCGGTCCAGTTTAGGGACTCAGCGGCCGATCTGCACCTGATAGCTGCGCTGATCGCCGGGCTGGCTGCCCTTGCATTGGGCCACGCCGTTGGCGTCGACCTCGCAATTGACGGTGTTGCGGGCGTAGGTCTTGCCGTCGCTACACTTGGGATTGGCCTTCTCCTCGATCACCAGCTTGCCGTTGTCCCAGCGCGCCTCGGCCGGGGCCTCGCAGGCAGCGCCGTTCTTCTGCACGAAGCTCACCTTACCCTTGCCCTTGTCGTCCAGCGTATAGCTGGGCCGCAAATCCTTCTCGCCGCTCGCTGTGGCCAGTCCGGTGCGGGAGCGCCAGTCGCCTTTCAGGAACGCGAGATCCTGCTTCTGCTTGGCCTCCGGCGGCACGACCATCGGCTTGGGCTCGTCCTTCTTCGGATCGTTCTGTGCGCCGGCGCCCTTGTTCTTGTCCTGCTCGTCGGGGCCTTTCGCGTCATTCTTGCCGTCGGTCTTATCGGCAAGGTTAACGCCGGGAGCGGGCACTGGTTCCGGCCCCGCGCCTCGCTCGATCGGCGCGCCGGGCACGACGCCTGCCGCGATCACACCACCCGGTCCGACGATGCCGGCCGCGCAATCGCCGCCTCGCCTCGCCAGATCGTCGGTAAGACGCGCCAATTCCATGCGCAGGTTCTCGTTGTCCTGCAGCAGCGTGCCGGCGCGCGTCTGCTGCAACTCGAGCGGCTGGCGCACGGAAAGGCTGAGCGCCCGTTCACGGGCCTCTGCTTCGAGATACGGCTCCAGGCGCGGCAGGTAGGGTCGCACCAGCCAGGCGAGCAGCGCCAGCATCAGCAGCAGCAACAGTGCCAGCAGAAGCCATTGCCACCAGCTCGTCCGCGGGCCGGCAGCGGCCAGCGCAGGAGCGGACACCATCACTGCCTCAGGGCGCGCGACGACCGGCGGCACGGGCGGGCTGGCGAGAAAGGCGCCGGGCAGGCTCGCGTCGGCGGTGAAGCCCCAGAAGGTCATGACCGGCTTCCCGTCCACGACATAGAGCGTCTCTTCGCCGGGCGCCGTGAGTGCATGGTGCAGCAGGCGGGCGAAGTTCCGCTCGGCGCTGGAGCGTTCCGGCGTCTCCATCGAGTCGGCCAGTCGCGCCAGGTCGCCATGCAGGCGCTGAACCTTGTCGAGCATCTGAGCGCGCTCGGCGCCACCGATTTCGGAGAGGCGGCGGGCATCGCCCTCGAAAGGTGCATACCAGTCGATGCGGCGTCCGGTTGGATCGACCTCGGGGATTGCCAGAAGATCGGCGTGCTCGCGCGACAGGCGTGCCGCAATGGCGGCGCGCAACTGGCCGGCGGCACGCCATACGGGGTCGCCCGCCAGACCCAGCGCGCGGTAGCGCTGGAGCGGTTCACTGATGAGAAGCGGACCTGCTGCCATCTCTGTTCCTCAACGCGGGCAAGCCATAGCGTAGTTCCAGCGCGTGCCCAGCATCTGTCCTGTTACGACCACATCGACCGAATAATCCCCAGCGACCGGTTTCCAGTCGAAGCCAAACCCTCCGCGGCCGCTGCGCGGGCCACCCGTGCCGTTCAGCACCTGCCCGCGATAAATGACCTTAATGTCGTCTGGGCGAACAAACAGGTTGTAGTTGATGGCGACAAAGCCCGGCTTGTCACCGAGATAATGCTTGTTGCGCGTGATGCCCTCGCCACCCGAATCGCCCGCCCAATCGCAGGGCAACTGGCCCGGCGGCGGCCGGTTGGTCGGCGATGCCGCTGGCGGCGGCGGTGGGGGCGGTGGCGCCGGCTTGGCGGCGACCTGCGGCTGCGGCGGAGGAGGCGGCGGCTTGGGCGGCTCGATCGGCTTGCACTGATCCAGCTTGGCCTTGAGGTCGATCTGCAGGGCAGCGAGTTCGGCCTTGAGACGCTTGTCGTCGCCCTGCGTCTCGTCGAGAGATGCCTTGAGGAGCGGAGTCGGATCGGGTGGCGCCTCGGGCGCTGGTGGCGCCGGCGTTTCGATGGTGGCGACATTCAGGGTCGGGTCGACCGGACTGCAGGCGCGTAGCAGCCACGAGGTGATCAGCAGGAGGAGGAGCAGCAGAAGGCCGAACAGCAAGGCGCTCAACCAACGCGACCAGCCGAGACGGGCCGGCAGCGCAACCGCCGGGGCGCTCGCGAACGTGGCGACAGGCCCCTCCATCCGGGGCACGGGCGGCGACGCAAAAGTCTGGAGGCTCTGGGCAGCGTCGGCTTCGTAACCCCAGGCGACGATGACCGGCTGGCCATCGACCACGTAGATGAAGTCATCGGACGGGCGGGCTGTCGCGAGCTCGAGCGAGCGTCCGATCAGGTGCGCTTCCTCGCTGGCGTCGGGTGCCTGCAGTTGCACCCCTAAGGCGCGGATGGCGGCGAGATGCGTTTCGACCGTCGCCAATGCGTCGGTGCGTTCGCCTTCACTCAGTTCGGCAAGAGGGTGGACAGCGCCCGGGCGTGCCGCATACCAGTCGATGCCGTCGTCCGATTCGCGCATCTGCGGCTCGGCCAGCAGGTTGGCAGGGCCATCGCCCAGACGGCGGCGAACTACGGACAGGAGTTGGCCGGCCACGGCATGCAGCGGATCGCCGCGTACGCCAAGCGGCCGGACGCCCAAGCGCGTCGTCAGGATCAAAGTGGGGCGTTCGCCCATTGGTGCCGCTGGTTGTTGCCTACGGCAGTATAACAGGAGTCGAATCCGGCGGGTTTATGTCCTCGGCAAGGTGTTTCCGCCCGGGCTGAGGAAAGCGACGGCCCCGGACGCCTCCACTCGCACAATGGGTGTAGCGAAAACGGTCGACAGGCGCTCCGGCTCGAGGATCGACCGGGTGGCTCCCAGGGCCGTCAGCCGGCCGTTCTCGAGGATTGCGACCCTATCGGCGTAGCGCGCCGCCATGTTGAGATCGTGCAGGACGGCCAGGACGCCGAGGCCGCCCTCAACTCGGCGCCGGGCGCTGGCCAAGGCCGCGTGCTGGTGGGCGAGGTCGAGGCCAGCGATCGGCTCATCGAGCAGCAGGAAGGGCCGTCGGTCCGGATCGGCGTCGCATTGCGCCAGCACGCGCGCGAGCTGCACACGTTGGCGTTCGCCGCCCGACAGCACCGCATAGGGCCGGTCGGCGAAGGCGAGCGCCTCCGTTTCGGTCAGCGCCTGCTCGGCGAGGGCGCCGATCTGCCGGTCGGAAAGCCGGTCGCGATGGGAGAGCAGGCCGAGTGAGGCGATCTGCAAACCGGTGAAGTCGAAGGCGACCGTTGAATGCTGGGGCAGCACCGCGCGCCGGTGCGCGAGTTCGGCCTTCTTCCAGTGCGCAAGCGGCCGGCCGGCGAGCAGGACCTGCCCGGCCGAGAGCTGGCGGTCGCCCGCCAGGGCACTCAGGAGCGTGCTCTTGCCCGCCCCGTTGGGGCCGATGACGGCGAGGAACTCGCCCGGAGTCACCTCGAGCGAGATGTCCCGGATGAGGACCTTGTCGCGGGCCCTGACCTCGATCCCTATCGCCTGCAGGGCGCTCACAGGTTTCCCCGGGCGGCGCGGCCGGCGAGCAGCCAGAGAAAGAACGGCCCGCCGACCAGGGCGGTCAGAATGCCGATCGGCAGTTCGGCCGGCGTCACCATCGTGCGGGCGAGCGCATCGGCCAGCACCAGGAAGGCGCCACCGAACAGCGCTGCGGCGGGCAACAGGGTGCGATGGGCGGGACCCAGCAGCAGGCGCACGATGTGCGGCGCGATCAGGCCGACGAAGCCCACGATGCCCGAGATCGCCACACCCGCGCCGACCGCGAGGGCTACCTGCGCCACCAGGCGGCGCTTCAGCCGCTCGACGTCGACGCCGATGTGACCGGCCTCGCGCTCGCCCAACGCCAGGGCATCGAGCAGATGTGCTGACGGCAGCAGCGTCGGGATGCTGATGGCCAGCACCAGCAGGGCCGGCGCGATCGCTGCCCAGGTCACCGCGCCGAAGCCGCCCATCGTCCAGAAGATCAGCGTGCGCAACTGCTGCTCGTCGGCGACGAAGACCAGCATGCCGATGCCGGCCGAGGCGAGGGCGTTGATGGCGATGCCGGCCAGCAGGAGCGTGCCCACCAGGGTGACGCCTTCGCGCGCCGCGATCCGGTAGACGAGGATGGTGGCTGCGAGACCGCCGAGAAAGGCCGCGAGCGGCAGGCACCACGGCCGTAAGCCCGTCGGCACGATATGGAACACCTTTTCGCCCAACACGATCACCGACACGGCGGCCAGGGCCGCGCCGCTCGAGACGCCGAGCAGGCCGGGGTCGGCCAACGGATTGCGGAACAGGCTCTGCATCGCCGCCCCACCCGCGGCGAGCGCGGCACCGACGGCGAAGGCTGCGACAACGCGGGGCGCACGAATGGCGTAGAGCACCGCGGCCGTCGTGTCGTCGAGCGGCGTGCTGGACAGGCCGACGGCCGCCAGAAGCTGGTCGAACCCTACCGGGAAGGCACCGATGCAGAGCGCACTCACCACGCTTGCTGCCGCGGCGAGTGCGAAGAGCGGAATGGTGCGCTGGGACGCCTGCACCATCATGGCGCGCGGGCGAGGTCGGGATGGAGCGCCGCTGCCAGTTCCAGCGCGGCTTGCGGCGTGCGGGGGCCGAAGCCCAGCAGTAGCAACGTGTCGAACTGCAGCACC
Organism: Reyranella massiliensis 521; assembly: GCA_945862125.1. Lineage (GTDB taxonomy): Bacteria > Pseudomonadota > Alphaproteobacteria > Reyranellales > Reyranellaceae > Reyranella > Reyranella massiliensis_A. The sequence continues at coordinate 4,980 of CAMAYC010000151.1, read as the reverse complement.
CTGCCAGCCCGTCCGGCTGGCGTGCGGCGCAGCGCCGGCTGATCGAGGATCGCCTCGATGCCGCCCATCGACTGCACGGTCTGGCTCGTCACCAGCACAAAGTCGGCGCGGGACGCCAGGACCGCCTCGGGCGTCAGCGGCCGATAGCCGGTGTAGGCGTCGATCGCATTCGTGCCGCCGGCGAGGCGGATGATGCCGTCGGCTGCCGTATCGCGGCCCGCGGCCTGGGGTGCGCCGCCGCCCATCGACAGCAGGAACAGCACGCGCGGCTTGCTGGTCGTTGTCGCTAGTCTTTTGGTGAGTTCCGCCATGTCGGCACGGCCACGCGCGATCATCGCGTCGGCTTCCGTCGTCTTGCCCGTCACGCGTCCGACGGCATCGATCTTGGCGATCACGCTGTCGTAGTCGTAGCGGTCGGGCAGGACGAGAGTCTCGACGCCAGTCGCGCGCAACTGGTCGAGCGTCGTCGCAGGCCCTGCTGCCGTGGTCGCAATCACCAGGGTCGGCTTCAGCGACAGCACGCCTTCGGCCGCCAGGGCGCGCATGTAGCCGACCTGCGGCAGCGACCGCGCGGCCGCCGGGTACAGGCTGGTGGTATCGACACCCACCAGCAGACCCTCGGCGCCCAGCGCATAGACGATCTCGGTGAGGGCGCTGCCGACTGAGACGATCCGCGGTCGTGCCTGTGCCCACGCCGGCAGAGAAACAGCAGCCGCTGCGCCGAGGCCGAGCGCGAAAGTATGGCGGCGCCTCATTACGACGCCGCCTGCTTCTCGATGCGGGCCACCAAGGCACGCCATTGCTCGAGCTCGGGATTGCCGGGCTTGCGCTCGCCGAACATCAACAGGACGTTGCGGTCGTGGTCGTCGAAGGCCTCGATCGATGTGACGATGCCGTCCACGGTCGGCTTGCGCACGGAGAAGACGCGCACCACGCCGCGATCGCGCAGGTGGAGGTTGAAGGTGGGGTCGAGCACGTTGAACCAGCCGTGCGTTTCGATCAGTCGCTTGACCGAGCCGGTGTGGATCTGGATGCAGCCGCGGTTGCCGACGAAGATCATGATCGGCGTGCCATCGGCGCCGGCGGCCTCGATCGCCGAGCGCAACGCGCGCGGCGGCAGTTCGCGGGCCAGGTCTTCGCCGACCAGGCGCAACGCCTGCACGCGGCCGACCTTGAATTTGCCCAGCATGCCGAAGAACTCGTGGGTGTCCTTCATCGCCCGCCAGGCCGTGCGCAGGCCCTCGACATCGATTTCCGCGTCGGGGCGATCGGGGGCATCGGGTGCGCGTGGCACGATCTTCAGTGCGGCCGGCGCAGCGGCGCGATGGCGGGCGATCAACGCGTCGAAGGCCGCCCGATCGGTCTCATCGGTGGCGTAGATCTTGTGTACAGCCTCGCCCGAAGCGTCGAAGAACTGGAGGCTGACCCGCTCGCCATCCTTCAGCGGTTCGCGCACCGCGAAGCCGTGACGCCAGTTGGACAGAAACAGGCGGAGGTCGATATCGGGCCCGAGCACGACACCGTGCGGTCCGGACACCTGCACATCGTCGAAACGGCCGTGACGCTCGTGTACGCAATGTTCGTTGCGTGTCAGGCACATCACGCGGCCGACCGACGGCATGTCGTTGAGCAGTGCCCTCCAGTCGGGGCCGAGCGGGGTCGCCGTCCGCCCGATACCGAGCGCAACCAGTTCGGCCTCGCCGACGCCGAGCACCGTTGCGGCATCACGGATGCGGAGCGCCGGCTGTTCGCCGCGCAGCCGTGTCCAGCGGTCGGCGAGATCGCCATTCGAGGTCGAGAGCATGAGAATCTCCTTTTTCAACGCAGGTGGAAACGAACCGGAATTTCGACCCAGGCGGCGACGGGGCGTCCGCCGCGCATGGCGGGCCTGAAGTGCCAGCCGTGGACGGCTGCGAGCGCGGCGCGGTCGAGCAGGCCATGGCCGCTGCTGCGCCACAGCTTGATTTCGGCCGCCGAACCGTCGGGCTGGAGGCGGACGCGAACCAAGACTTCGCCCTGCTGGCCGAGCTCGATGGAGCGCGGCGGATAGACAGCGGGCCTGGGTGGTATGCGATAGCGTGGCTGGCCTTCCCACACGATCGACTCGCCGGGTGCGGTCGTCGCCTGCTGGGTGACCGCTGCATTCCCGCTGTCCGGTGTGGAGGCGGCCTGGGCGACATTGGCGCGCTTTGCAGCCGGGCGAGGTGTCACAGGCTTGGGCGGCGCAGGCTTTGGCGGCTCGGCCGGCTTCAGATCGGTCACCTTCAAAGGAGGCGGCTCCTCTGGAGGCGGAAGATCGACCCTGATCTCGGGAACGATGTCGGGCTCCGGGATCTTCTCGAGCGGAAGCGGCGGCTCGGGCGGTTGTATAGCGGCCTCGAGAGTAGGGGCCGGCGGCTCCGGCGGCGTCGGTATCTCTTCGGCCGGCGCACTGTCGGGTTCGACGTTGGCACCCACGGTGGGGGCCGCCAGGGAGAATTCGAGGAAGAGCGCGGGCTCCTCGGACATCGTGCTGCCCAGGGTTCCGGCGATCAGGAAGAGCGGAAGGACGGCCAGCCCATGCAGCGCGAACGACAACGCCATCGGCACACGGGGTACGCGTGCCGATGGTGCCGGCAGTCGTCCGGCAGAGAGGGCTGCCGGGACTACCATCGCGCCGTCAGGTTGACGCCGAAATAGCGCGCAGGCTGGGCATAGAGATCAAGCTGCGGGTTCGTCGTGTTGAGGCCGATCACGTCAGCGGAGTTCCAGTACTTCGCATTGGTGATGTTGAAGGCACCGGCGTTGAACTTGACGTGGTTGCCCCAGGTGTATCCGACGGTGGCGTCGATGTTGAAGTAGGCCGGCGTCTGGAAGTAGTTCGGGTTGCTCACCATGTTGTGCTGGGCAACCATCGTGCCGATGATCTGGGCGTTGAGGCCCGTGTCGCTGCCGTAGCGAACGCGGGCCTGCGATGCCCACGGGCTGACGGAATCGACCGGCAGACCGGTCCTGGTGTCGGTGCCCTGGGCAAAGGCCGTCCAGCCCAGCACCGCCCAATTGGGCGCGAAGCGGTACTCGCCGCGCGCTTCGACGCCCCAGATCGTGACGTTCGTCAGGTTGACGTACTGGAACTGGGTGATCGGGCCGACCTGCCCGACCGTCACCGTCTCGATGAAGTTGTTGTAGAGATTGTAGAAGCCGGTGAGCTGCCAGCTGGATCCGGTGGCGTATTTGCCGCGAAAGCCGACTTCGAAACTGTTCGCGGTCTCGGGCTTCAGGTTTGCATTGGGCAGGATCTGATAGAACGAGGCGGTGTTGGTGAAGCCGAAATTGGCGTTGTCGTAGGGCGGTGCGCGGAACCCGTTCGCGTATTGGAAGTAGCTCGAGTAGTTGTCGGTGAAGTGATAGAGCACGCCGAGCTTCGGGGACGCCGAGATATAGGTGCTGGCGCTCGGTACGGTGTTCAACGTGGCGCCCGTCGAGTTCCAGAAGTAGCGGTCGGGATTGGGATTGAGGCTGTAGTAGTCGAGCCGGACCGCCGGTGTGACGACAAGCCGGCCGTCGAGGGCGGTGATTTCGTCCTGGATGTAGGCGCCGGCTTGCGCGGTCTCGGTGTCGGGGAAGTTCTTGTTGGGATAGGTCTCGCCGCCGACCACCTGGGTCGTGACGCCTGTTGCGAGCGTGATCTGCGCGCGGTTACGCGGCCTGGTCGTCGATGTGTAGAAGAAGCTCAGGCCATAGGTGAAATAATTGCGCAGGTCGAAGATCTTCGCGTCGGTGTTCATCTGCAGTTCAGTGCCGGTTACGGACTGATTGAAGAGAAACGACGACGCGCGCGCGTTGGTCGGAATGATGCCGTTGGTCGCGCCGCGCAGCTGGTAGGTATCGGCCTGGGTATTGACCGAGTTGTAGTAGACCAGGAAATCGATCCGATCGACGAAGCCGATCGGCGCTTCGTGCACCCATTGGCCGCTGATGCGGTAGGTGTTGGTGTAGTCCTGCCCCCATTCGTCGTAGACGCGCGTGACCAGGGCCGGGAACCGCCCGACGCCCGACAGCATTTGGGTGCTCTGCTTGCCCTGGGTATAGCCTCCGGTGATGCGGACCGTGTCCTCGTCGGTCGGCCTGATGACCAATTTGGCCAGGAAGTCGTTGTTGAACCAGGTCGTGGGATTGGGGCCGAGCGAGGACTGCGCCGGCGTGAACTGCTGGCCGTCGCGGCGGGTGTAGATGCCGAGAAACTCGACATTGCCGGAGCGCAATGCACCGGTGAAGCTTTCGGCAAACATCTGGTTGGCGCTGCTGTAGGCGCCCTTGACGCTGCCGTAGAGGTTGTTGTCGTTGCCCTTGAAGTAGTCGCCCGGATCCTTGGTCGTGTAGGCCACGACGCCGCCGATCGCGTCCGAGCCGTAGAGTGCCGAGGCGGGGCCGCGGATGATCTCGACCCGCTTGATGTCCTCGAGGTCGGGCTGCTCGCGGGTGTAGGTGCCGGCGCCGGTGTTGCTGTCGGGGAAATCGGGTACGCGCATGCCGTCGACGATGACCAGGACGCGGTTGCCGCCGATGCCGCGGATCACGAAGTTCTGGAAACCGGCGCGGTTCGGGTTGTTGCCGACGGTGACGCCGGGCTCGTTGCGCACGAGGTCGCGAACATCCTGCATGTTCTCGCGATCGATGTCCTCGGTCGTGGTCACCGAGACGGTTGCCGCCACGTCGTCCAGTGGACGCCGGGTGCGGGTCGCGGCGGTCGTCACGGCATCGAGCTGGGTGGGAATGGGATGCGGCGCAGTCGAAGGCGGATTCTGGCCTGATGCGGCCGGATCCGGCACCGCGACGGGCGGCGGAGTCTGTGCCGACGCCGGCATCGTGTATCCGATCGCCGTTGTCGCCAGCAGGGCATAGAGAATTGAACGGGTATTCATGGCCAGGTCCCCCAAAGACAAAAAGGACGCCTGGCTGGCAGGGGTCCGTGCGACGGACCGGCTGGCTGGGCAGTTT
>CAMAYC010000150.1 GCA_945862125.1 Reyranella massiliensis 521 | reverse complement strand
TCGTCGCCCACCATGTGGGCGCCCACGACCTTGTCGGTCGCCGCTTCCACGATCAGCTTCATGAAGGTGCGCTGGCTGCGTCCGGACAGCGTGTGCTTCATCGGCTTGAAGGCCGCCGTGAAGATCCGCAGTTCGCCCAGGGTCCGCCGTGCCTCCTCCTCGGTCAGGCCGACGTTGGCCATCTCGGGCTGACAGAACACCGCCGACGGCACGCTGCGATGGTCGGCCTTGCGCGGCTTGTTGCCGAACTCGGTGTCGGCGAAGCAGTGGCCTTCCATGATCGCGACCGGCGTAAGGTTGATGCGGTCGGTGACGTCACCCACCGCCCAGACATTGTCGGCCGTGGTCTTCGACCATTCGTCGACGGCGATGGCGCCGGCCTTGTTGACCTGCACGCCCGCCTTCTCCAGCCCGATGCCCTTGGCGTTGGGGGCGCGGCCGGTCGCGTACATGACCAGATCGGTCTCGAACATGCCGCCCAGCGGCGTGTGGATTTCGTACGGGCCGTTTTCGCCCTTCTTCACGATGCGGCCGATTTCCGTTTCGGTACGCATCTTGATGCCGCTTTCCTTCAGCGCCTCATGCACGGCGGTGCGGCATTCCTCGTCGAAGCCGCGCAGCACGCGGTCGCGGCGCAGCACCAGGTCGACGTGGCTGCCGAGCCCGTTGAAGATGCCGGCGAATTCGACAGCAATGTAGCCCGCGCCCACGATGGCGATGCGCTTGGGAAGTTCCTTGATATGGAACGCCTCATTGGAGGTGATCGCGAGTTCGCAGCCCGGGATCGACGGAATTACCGGATGGCCGCCGGTCGCGATCAGGATCTTCTCGGCGGTGACCGCCTGCTCGCCCACTTGAATCGTGTGGCGATCCATCAGCCGGCCGCGCCCCATGTGCAGCTTCACGCCGGCGCCGTCGAGCAGGCGCAGATAGATGGCGTTCAGGCGATCGACTTCCCTGTTCACATTGTCGCGCAGCGTCGGCCAGGAATGCGTGGGCGCGGGCACGGTCCAGCCGAAGCCAGCGGCATCCTCGAACTCGTGCGCGAACTTGGACCCGTAGACCAGGAGCTTCTTCGGCACGCAGCCGCGGATCACGCAGGTGCCGCCGACGCGATAATCCTCGCAGATGCCGACGCGGGCGCCATGGCCGGCGGCGATCCGCGAGGCGCGGACGCCGCCCGAACCGGCGCCGATGACGAAGAGATCGTAGTCATAAGCCATGCGGGGACCCCGGGAACAAAAACGCAACACGGCCACAATTCGGTCGCGGCGCAGACTATATCGGCGCTTAGACGGCCGGGTAAGGGAAATGGAACGAGCAATTCCATTTCCTGATACAACTATAAGGATATGGCCGATGCCGAAGTTGTTCCCGCTCGCGACCGCTCTCCTGATCCTCGCCGCCCCTGCCCTCGCCGCTCCCGGCGACCAGGCACCCTCCACGACCGCCGGCGTCCCGGCCCGCGCGCCATCAGGCGTGATGCGCTACGACATCAACAAGGACGGCGCCGTCGACCGCGCCGAATGGAAGTCGGGCCAGGAGGCCCGTTTCCAGCGGCTCGACGCCAACAACGACGGGAAGCTCAGCCAGGATGAGCTGTTTGCCCGGACGCCCGCGGCCGGCAACAGCGTGCTGCCCGGCGATCGCCAGGCGGGGCGCCAGTCGGCTTACTTCCAGCGCCTCGACGTCGACAAGGACGGCCAGGTCACCCTGGTCGAATTCATGGCACAGGCGGATCGCAACTTCGCGCGCTGCGACCTCAACAAGGACGGCCGCATCGACACCGCCGAATGCCGCCAGGCGCTGCAGCGCAAGCCGGCTGAGCGCTGACCTTCATCCTCTTCCGGACCGCGAGCGCTCCACTCCACATGAGCGAGCCGGGAGGCTCGCGGTCCGGAAGAACAGAGAAAAGGCCGCCGGACTCCGGCGGCCTTCTCCATTTTAGCGACTTCCTGCGATCAGGTGCTTTCGGCCGACATGATGTCGCCGAACAGGTTCCAGGTCTCGCCCTTGAAGCTGGCGAGCTGGACCGATTGTACCGGATAGAAGTCGGTCGGACTGGTGCTGATGGTGATGCCCGGCAGCAGGAGCGGCACGCGCAGCTTCTTGGAGTTCGCCGCCTGCCGCATGAGGTTCTCGCGCGTCAGGTTGTCGCCGCACTGTTTCAGGGTCTGCTCCATCAGATACGACACCGCATAGGCGAAGACGTAGCTGCCATCGCTCTTGTTGGCGCCGGGCATCCACTTGTCCATCCAAGCGCTCCAGGCCTTCATGTCGGCGTTGGCGTCCCACTGCTTGTCGGTGGGATCCATGAGGTACAGCGCGGTAATGATGCCCTGGCTGTTGTCGAGCCCGGCCGGCTTCAACGTCGAAGCGACCGAGGACGAGACGTTGTTCAGGTACTGAACGGGCTTCCACCCGAGATCGCCCGCCTTGCGGATCGCCTGGGCGGCAAACTTGGGGATCGCGATGTTGAAGAAAACGTTGGCGCCCGAATCCTTGAGCTGGATGATCTGGCTATCGACTGTCGGGTCGGTCGTCTCGTAGCTCACATGCTTCACGACCTTGCCGATGTCCTTGCCCAGGCCTTCCTGGAACCCGCCCCAATAGTCCTTGCCGTAGTCGTCGTTCTGCATCAGCACGCCGATCTTGGCGTCCTTGACGGTGGCCAGGATGTGCTTGGCATAGATGACGGCTTCGGTGTGGTAGTCGGGCTGGAAGCCCATCGTCCACGGGAACTCCTTGGGCTTGCCCCATTTCGAGGCGCCGGTCGCCACGTAGAGCTGCGGCACCTTCTTCTGGTTCATGTACTTGTGAATCGCCGTATTGGTCGGCGTGCCGAGCGTCTGGAACATGCAGAGCACTTTTTCCTGCTCGACGAGCTGGCGGACCAGTTCCACGGTCTTGGGTGGCGAATAGCCGTCGTCACGCGTGATGAAGTTGATCATGCGGCCGTTGACGCCGCCGCGATCGTTGACGCTCTTCCAGTAGGCCTCGATGCACTTGCCGATCACGCCATAGGACGACGCGGGCCCGCTGTAGGGATTGGTATTACCGATCTTGATTTCCTTGTCGGTCGCACCGTCGTCGTACTTCTTCTGGGCATACGCTACGCCTGACGCGGACAATACGGCGGCGGTCGATACGCCGCCTAGAAAGGTACGCCTGTTGGTCTTCAACGTTGCCTCCTTGGTTAAACGCTTCACTTCCCTAATTTTTTATCGTTGTGCGGAATAGCGTTGCGCGAAACGGGCGGCCTGAAAAGGGAAAACCTTGCTCGACGCTATAAACTTTTCCAATGTTGCAATGCGAAACCCAAAGAAAAAGGCCGCCGGGGGTCGCCGGCGGCCTTTCGTTTGGTGAGCCGGTCCTAGGCTCAGGAACCCTCGGCCGACATGATGTCGCCGAACAGGTCCCACGTATCGCCCTTGAACCTGGCGAGCTTCACCGACTGGATCGGATAGTAGTCGGTCGGGCTGGTGTTGATGGTGATGCCCGGGATCAGCATCGGCAGCCTGAACTTCTGGAAGTTCGCCGCCTGGCGCATGACGTTCTCGCGCGTGAGATCGTCGCCGCACTTCTTCAGCGTCTCGTGCATCAGAATCGCCACCGAGTAGCCGTAGACGTGGTTGGCGTCGGCCTTGTTGGCGCCGGGCATCCATTTGTCCATCCAGGCCACCCAGCCCTTGAAGTCGGCGTTGTCGGCCCACTGCTTGTCGGTCGGGTCCATCAGGTACTGCGCCGTGATGATGCCCTGGCTGTTCTCGAAGCCGGCCGGCTTCATCACCGAACCCACCGAGGCGGACACGTTGTTGAGGTACTGCGCCGGCTTCCAGCCGATGTCGGCCGCCTTGCGGATCGCCTGGGCGGCGGCCTTGGGCGTCGCGATGTTGAAGAAGACGTTGGCGCCGGAGTCCTTCAACTGGATCACCTGGCTGTCGACCGTGGGATCGGTGACCTCGAAGGTCACGTGCTTGACGATCTTGCCGATGTCCTTGCCGAGGCCTTCCTTGAAGCCTTCGTAGTAGTCCTTGCCGTAGTCGTCGTTCTGCATCAGCACACCGATCTTGGCGTCCTTGACGTTGGCCAGCGCGTGCTTGGCGTAGATTGCGCCTTCGGTGTGGTAGTCGGGCTGATAGCCCATGGTCCACGGGAACTCCTTGGGCTTGCCCCACTTCGAGGCGCCGGTGGCGACGTAGAGCATCGGCACCTTCTTCTGGTTCATGTAGCGATGGATCGCCGTGTTGGTCGGCGTGCCGAGCGTGTTGAAGGTGCACAGCACCTTGTCCTGCTCGACGAGCTGACGCACCAGCTCGACCATCTTCGGCGGCGAATAGCCGTCGTCGAGCGTGATGAACTTGATCTTGCGGCCCTTGATGCCGCCGGCCTCGTTCACGCTCTTCCAGTACGCCTCGATCGTCTTGCCGATCTGGCCGTAGGACGATGCCGGGCCGCTGTATGGGCCGGTGTGACCGAGCTTGATCTCGGTGTCCGTCGCCCCGTCGGAATACTTCTTCTGCGCGAACGCAGCCGTCGAACCGGAAAGCAACGCCAATGCGGACGCACCACCCACAAAACCACGCCTACTCGTATTCACTTGTTATCCTCCCAAGTTAGAAAATCGACGGCAGTTTCACTCCGATTCCAGTCGAAATGAAGGCCGCCCGAAGACGACTTTTCCGCACTACGAGCCTGTCCCCGGGAGTCTGCCCTGGGACCCTGCTCCTGGAATTCCCCGGGCCGCCTAGCGCCTGAGGCTGCGCAGCTTGCGCCAGGCCAGATAGACACCGCCGGCGATGCCCATCGGCATCAGGTAGATGATGGCGATCAACAGGACGCCGAACACCGTGTAGGCGGACAGGTCGAACGGCAGCCCGAGGTCGTTGCGGATGAACTGCGTCAGCGACTGAGCGGAATTGTCGACGAGGACATAGAATATCCCGCCGATGACCGATCCCGTGAGCGAGCCGATGCCACCGACGACGAGGCCGATCAGGAACTTGATCGACAGGAAGATGTTGAAGCTGTCGGGCGCCACGAAGGCGATGGCAGAGGCCGAGAGCGCGCCGGCAATGCCGGTGTAGGCCGCGCTGATGCCGAAGGTGACGGTCTTGTAGAGGGCGGTGTCGATGCCCATCGTGTCGGCCGCCATGTACTGGTCGCGGATCGCCATCATCGCGCGGCCGCTGCGGCTATCGAGCAGGTTGGCCGCCGCCCAGTACAGGACGATCATGGTGATGAAGCAGAAATAGAAGAGCCATTGGTCTTCCGACAGCGGCAGGCCGAACGGCACCTCCGGCTTCAACAGCACGATGCCCTGGACGCCGCCCGTCAGGCCTTCCAGCCACTTGTACTTGAGGATCTGCGGCACCGCGAGCGCCAGCGCGAAGGTGGCGAGCGCCAGGTAGTGGCCCTCGAGCTTGAGCGCCGGCAGTCCGAACAGGTAGCCGAAGATGAAGCAGACGATCGCGGCCGCGGGCACCGTGGCCCAATACGGCACGTTGAGCTTGTCCATGAGGATGGCGGCGGTATAGGCGCCGATGGCGTAGAAGGCGCCGTGCCCCAGGGAGAACTGGCCGTTGAAGCCGGTCAGGAGATTGAGCCCCAGCACCGCGATCGCGGCGATGATCATCGTGCTGACCAGGAACAGCCGGTAATCCGACACGACATCCGGCATCACGGGCTGGAGCAGCGGAATGAGAAGGCCCAGGACGACGAAGATCCATGGCCACTTCTTCGCGGACGAGGCCATGTCAGACCCTCTTCACGACGACGCGGCCGAACAGGCCGGCCGGCTTAACCGTGAGCACGGTGATGACGATGATCAGCGCCACGGTGAGCTTTTCACCGTTGCCGATGATGTAGACGCCGGTCGCCTTCTCGATCTGGTTGCCGGCGTAGGCAACCATGTTCTCGAGCACGCCGACGATGAAGCCTCCCGCCACCGCCCCCGCGGGATTGGAGATGCCGCCGACCAGCGCGCTGGCGAAGGCGTAGAGCAGGATGCCGCCCATCATGTTGGGATCGAGATAGACGATATGGGCAACCATGATGCCGGCCACGGCACCGATCGAGGCGGCAAGGCCCCAGCCCAGCGCCAGCATCCAGTCGACCCGCACGCCGACCAGGCGGGCCATCTGCGGGTTCTGCGCCGCCGCGCGCATGGCGAGGCCGAGCGGCGTGTAGCGGAAGAATGCGAACAGCATGCCGAGCACGATCAGCGTCACCAGAACCACGCCGAGCTGGTGCGCCCCGATGACGCCCGCGATGCCGAAGCTGCTCTTGGGGAACGGCGACGGAAACTCCTTGATCAGGTAACTCCAGAACGCCCCGGCCATCGAATTGAAGATCGCCAGCAGGCCGATGAACACCACGATGATCGACAGCACCGGTGCGTTGTGCAGCGGCCTCAGGATCAATCGCTCGATGAGCACGCCCATGACGAAGGACAGCGCGACCGCGATGATGAAGGCGACCCAGAAGCTCACGCCCCACGTCATGAGCTGCCAGCTGAGGTAGGTGCTGAACATCGCCATCTCGCCCTGGGCGAAATTGATGTGGTCGGTCGAGACGTAGATCATCACCAGCGCAAGGGCCACGCAGGCGTAGATGGCGCCATTGGCGAGGCCCGATGCGACTTGTTGGACGAACTGTTCCATTTCCTGCCTCAGTAGCCGAGATACGACTTGCGGACGTTCTCGTCGTCCTTGATGACCGCCGAGGGGCCCGACATGACGACCCGGCCGGTCTCCAGCACGTAGGCGTGGGTCGCGAGGTCGAGGGCCAGCGCCGCGTTCTGCTCGACCAGGAGGATGCTCACCTTCTCGTCCTCGTTGATGCGCCTCAGGATGCGAAAGATCTCGACCACGATCAGCGGCGCGAGGCCGAACGAGGGCTCGTCGAGCAGCATCAGTCGCGGCTTCAGCATCAGCGCGCGGGCGATCGCCAGCATCTGCTGCTCGCCGCCCGACAGCGTGCCGGCCTGCTGCTGGATGCGCTCCTTCAGCCGCGGGAAGTAGCCGAACACCCGCTCGAGCTCGTCCTTGACGGCCTGCTTGTCCTTGCGCGTGTAGGCGGCGATTCGCAGGTTCTCATCGACCGTCAGCGTCGTGAAGGTGCCACGGCCCTCGGGGACATGGGCAATCCGCTGACGCACGATCTCCTCGGTCGCCTGACCGGCGATGTCCTTGCCGTCGAAGCGGATCGTACCGTCGGTCCGTACCATGTTGCAGATGGCGCGCAGCGTCGTCGTCTTCCCGGCGCCGTTGGCCCCCAGCAGCGTGGTAATGCCGCCTTCAGGGATCTCGAAACCGACGTCGTAGAGAGACTGCGTCTGACCGTAGAACGCCTTCAGCCCCTTCACTTCGAGCAACGTGGCCATTACGCGGTCCCCAGATAGGCGCGGATCACTTCGGGATCGCGCTGCACTTCCGCCGGCGTGCCGTCGGCGATTTTCTTGCCGAAATCGATCGCAACGACCTTGTCGGACACCGACATCACGAGGCTCATGTGATGCTCGACCAGCAGCACAGTGACATTCTGCGTGTCGCGCACCCGCTTGATCTGGCCCTTCAGGACCTCGATCTCGTCGTGGTTCAGTCCGGCCGCGGGCTCGTCGAGCAGCAGCAGCTTCGGGCTGGAGGCGAGCGCCCGCGCCAGTTCGACGCGCTTGCGGATCGGGAACGGCAGGCCGCCCGCCATGGCGTTGGTGACCGGCACCAGGTCCATGAAGTCGATCAGCTCGTAGGAACGTTGCGTGATGCGCTCCTCCTCGCCGCGGACCTTGGGCAGGCGTAGCGCATTGTCGAAGAAGCTGGTCGTGCTGCGGCTGTGGCAGCCGACCTTGATGTTGTCGAGAACCGACATCTTGTCGAACAGCGCCACGTTCTGGAAGGTCCGCCCGATGCCGATATGCGGGATGTCATGCCGCGGCCGCTTGAGGATCGACTTGCCCTCGAACAGGATGTCGCCCCCGTTGGGCGTGTAGAGCCGGCTGAGGCAGTTGAAGAGTGTCGTCTTGCCGGCGCCGTTGGGGCCGATGAGGCCGGCGATCTGGCCGGAAACGACGTCGAAGGTCACGCCGTCCAAGGCGATGATCCCGCCGAAGCGGACGGAAACGTCGCGCACGCTGAGCAGCGGCGACCCGCTGGATGAAAACTGTCCTGCCATGTTCCCGCTGGTTTCGTTGACCGCCGCAAACGTGCGACGATTCTGCGAAATTTCCCTTGCCTCCCAAGCACTTGCGACCCTTCTCCGGAGTCGGCAACTCGGGCCACGATGGCGTATCCGGCCCAAAGACGCAACTCAAATGGCGCGCGCCATTCTTTCGTCGTGATTGTCCTGCACCGTGGAAATGCCGCGCGGACGTTGACAGATGGCCCATGGCGACCGATACGAATCACCCTCTTCTTAACGCGGGCCTACCGCCGATGAATCGTTTTCTAGTTCCGATCCTCCTTGCCGCCGTGATCGCGCTGCCGGCGTCGGCCCAGACGCCACCCCCTTCTCCGTCGGCGCCAAACTGGCCCGCCAACCGCCCGCCCACTCAAGCCACGCCTCCGGCACCGGCCGCTCCTGCAGCGAAACCGCCCCAGGCGACACAGGCCGCACCGCCAGCTGGCCAGCAGGCCGCCCCCGGCACCCCGCCGCCGATTCCCCTGCCCTCGTGGTTCGCCGAGATCGACGTCAACAAGAAGGGCGAGGTCACTCGCGCCGACTTCCTGAAGTACCGCATGAAGTCCTTCGAGCAGCTCGACGCGAACAAGGACGGCAAGTTGACGGTCGAGGAGTTCCTCAAGGTCGTCGAACCGCCGCTGTCGCCCGACGTGCCGGGCAAGCCGCCGATCGAGGAGCTTCGCAGCCGCGCCCGCGCCGAGTTCCAGAACCTCGACACCAACCGCGACGGCTTCGTCGAGCGCGCCGAGGCGGAAGCCCTGGTGCACGCCGAATTCAACCAGTACGACACCGACCGGGACAACAAGATCACCGAACCCGAAGTACGCCTCATCGTGCAGCGCACGCTGCAGCGCGAGGCGGGCGAGCGCCAGCAGCTCGAGGCGCGCCGCCGCCAGGGCATGGTGGCCCTGAACGAGTTCATCGACATGCAGATGCGCAATGCGGATCAGCTCGACAAGAACAACGACGGCAAGGTCAGCCAGCAGGAATACATCGCGCTGGCCGGCCCGGCCGACGGACCTCAGGCCAAGAACCTGCTGCCGTTCGACCTGCGCAAGAAAATCGCGCTCCGCAAGTTCGCCGAGATCGACACCGACAAGGACGGCCAGCTCGACCGCGTCGAACTGACCGCCTACGCGGTCAAGCTGTTCCTCGATATGGACCTCAACAAGGACCGCTTTCTGAGCGAGGACGAGTTCAAGAAGGCACAGGAAGCCGAGAGCAAGAAGGTCCAGGCACTGGTCCAGACCCTGCAGCCGGCAGCCCCGGCCCAGCCGCGCCCCGCGCCGGCCCAACCGCGCGGCGGCCAGCCCGCGCCGCAGCCCGCTCCCGGCCTGGCACCCGGCCTGCCGCAAGGCACACGTTGAGGCGCACACGCCAGCCGGATTGAACGGCGCCGTCGCGGTCGCTATTCGACCGTGACGCTCTTGGCGAGATTGCGCGGCTGGTCGATGTCGGTGCCCTTGGCCAACGCCGTGTAGTAGGCGAGGAGCTGTACCGCCACGGTGTAGAGGATCGGCGCCACGATCGGATCGATGTCGGGCAATGTGATCGAGGTTTCGGCCTTGGCGCCCAGCCTCGCCACGCCGGCCTTGTCGCTCAGCAGCACCAGCCGGCCGCCGCGCGCCCTCACCTGCTCGAAGTTGGAGGCGATCTTGTCGAAGATCACGTCGGTCGGCGCCACCACGACGACTGGCACCGCATCGTCGATCAGCGCGATCGGACCATGCTTCATCTCGCCGCCGGCGTAGCCCTCGGCGTGGATGTAGCTGAGCTCCTTCAATTTGAGCGCGCCTTCGAGCGCCACCGGGAAGGACGAGCCGCGGCCGAGGTAGAGCACGTCGCGCGCCGCGGCGAGCGTGTTCTCGGCGATACGGCGATAATCCTCTTCCATGTTCAGCGTTTCGTTGACGCGGGCCGGCAGCTCGATCATCGCCAGCGCCAGCCGCTCCTCGTCCTGGCGCGACAGGGTTCCCCGCGCGAGGCCGGCGGACATCGCCGTGGCCAGCAGCACGACGAGCTGCGTGGTGAAAGCCTTGGTAGAGGCGACGCCGATTTCCGGCCCGGCCAGCGTCGGCAACACGACATGCGATAGCCGCGCGATGGCGCTTTCCGGCACGTTGACCACCGACAGCAGCGTTTGCTTCTGCGATTGTGCGTAGCGTAGCGCCTCGAGCGTATCGATGGTCTCGCCCGACTGCGAAACGGCGATGCAGACGCCGCCCTCGGGCAGCGGCGGCTCGCGATAGCGGAACTCCGAGGCGACCTCGATCTCGACCGGCAGCCGCGCCAGCTTCTCGAACCAGTACTTGGCGATCATGCAGGCATAGAACGCCGTGCCGCAGGCCGTCATGGTGACCCGGCTCACCTTCGACCAGTCGAACGGCACGGCCGGCAGCCGGACCGAGCGCGTCGCCGGGTCGAGGTAGGAGTGCAGCGTGTCGCCGATCACCGCCGGCTGTTCGTGGATCTCCTTCAGCATGAAATGCTGATGGTTGCCCTTGCCGATCAGCTCAGCGCTGAGCCCGCTCTTCTTGATCGGACGCTTCACCTTCTGCGTGCCCTGGTAGACGGTGGCACCGTCGGCCGTCAGCACCACCCAGTCGTCATCCTCGAGATAGCTTACCTTGCTGGTGAAGGGTGCCAAGGCCAAGGCATCAGTGCCGATGTACATCTCGCCATCGCCGTAACCCACCGCCAGCGAGCTGCCGCGCCGCGCGCCCATCAGGATGTCGGGCCGGCCACTGAACAGAACGACCAGGGCAAATGCGCCGCGCAGGCGTCCCATCGCCTTGCTCATCGCGTCCTCGGGCGACATCTGGTGTTCGAGGTACGAGGTCAGGAGCTGTGCCACCACCTCGGTATCTGTGTCGCTGTCGAACGTGCGGCCTTCGGCCAGCAGCTCGTCCTTCAGCTCCTGGAAATTCTCGATGATGCCGTTATGCACCACCGCCACCCGGTCGGTGGCGATTGGGTGCGCATTGCGCTCGGAGGGCTTGCCGTGAGTCGCCCAGCGCGTATGGCCGATGCCGATGGTGCCGCGCAGCGGTTT
>CAMAYC010000149.1 GCA_945862125.1 Reyranella massiliensis 521 | reverse complement strand
ACCGGCCCTCAGCTCGACGTCGCCATCGTGGGCGGCGGCCTGGGCGGTCTCTATGCCATCCATCGCCTGCGCGGCATGGGCTTGAAGGTCCGCGCCTACGAGGCCGGGTCCGGCGTCGGCGGCACCTGGTTCTGGAACCGCTATCCCGGCGCACGCTGCGACGTGGAAAGCCTCGAATATTCCTACAGCTTCTCCGACGATCTGCAGCAGGAGTGGAAGTGGCCGGAGCGCTACGGCAACCAGCCGGAGATCCTGCAGTACATCAACCATGTCGCCGACCGCTTCGACCTGCGCCGCGACGTGCAGCTCAACACCCGCATCGTCTCGGCGCTGTTCGACCGCAAGACCGGCCTGTGGACGCTGCGCACCGACAAAGGCGAGGAAGTGAAGGCCCGCTACTGCGTGATGGCCGCGGGCAACCTCTCGACACCGCGCGTGCCCGACTTCAAGGGCATCGGCGACTTCAAGGGCAAGTGGTACCACTCCGGCCTGTGGCCGCACGAGGGCGTGGACTTCACCGGGCTGCGCGTCGGCGTGGTCGGCACCGGCTCGTCGGGCGTGCAGATGATCCCGCTGATCGCCCGGCAGGCCAAGCACCTGCATGTCTTCCAGCGCACCGCCAACTTCAGCCTGCCGGCGCGCAACGGGCCGATGGACGTCGAGCGAGAGCGCCGCCACAAGGCCGACTACCCCGCCCGCCGGCGCGCCGCCTACGACACGCCCTTCGCCATCGGCGGCTACCCGCGGCCGACCAAGTCGGCGCTCGAAGTCTCGGAAGAGGAGCGCAACGCCGCCTATGAGGCCAAGTGGCAGGAAGGCGGCAGCATCAGCTACCTCTACACCTACACCGACCTGCTGGTGAACAAAGAGGCCAATGACACCGCTTCGGAGTTCGCGCGCAACAAGATCCGCGGCATGGTGAAGGATCCGGCGACGGCCGAGCTGCTGGCGCCCAAGGATCATCCGATCGGCACCAAGCGGCTCTGCCTCGATACCGGCTACTATGAGACCTACAACAGGCCGAACGTCACCCTGGTCGACGTGCGCAGCGACCCGATCGCCGAGATCACGCCGACGGGACTGAGGACCGGCAAGCAGGAGTTCGAGCTCGACGCCATCGTCTTCGCCACCGGCTTCGATGCCATGACCGGCGCTTTGCGCGAGATCGACATCCGGACGTCCGACGGCGCCGTGCTGGCCGACAAGTGGGCGGGTGGGCCCCTCACCTATCTCGGCCTGATGGTCTCGGGCTTCCCCAACATGTTCGTGGTCACCGGCCCCGGCAGTCCCGGCGTGAAGACGCAGATGATCGCCTCGATCGAACAGCACGTCGACTGGATCGCCGGTTGCCTCGATCACCTGCACAAGCAGCAGCTCGACTGCATCGAGCCCGTAGAGCAGGCCGAGCGCGATTGGGTGCATCACGTCAACCAGGTCGCCGACAGCACGCTCTACCCGCTGGCGAACTCCTGGTATGTGGGTGCAAATATTCCCGGAAAGCCGCGCGTGTTCATGCCCTATGTCGGCGGCTTCGACCGCTACAAGCAGCGCTGCGATGCCGTCGCGGCCAAAGGATATGAAGGATTCGAGCTCTCGCGCACCAGGATTCTGGCCGACTGATCCTTCATCAAACGGGAAGCGGACAGCGACGCGTGACCCATGTCTGGTCTTGGCGAAGACGTTGCGCCCTGGACATCTGGCACGGCTGCCCGGTGTCACATTGATCGAGGACCATGATGGCGCTGGCAAAGGTGCTTAAGGTAACCAAGCTCTAACTGTCCGCATTCGGACAGTCTCGCGACGGTCGCTGCGGTCGTTGCTATTGATCTGCCTGTGAGGCAACGTCTTTTGACCACCTGCTGAAGCTCGATTCCGGGCTCGGACTGGTGGCCGGGAGTTCAGGTGCTCTTGCCCCCCTTGTGGAGGAAGGCGCTTGGACAAACCCGCATCCACCCCGCGCAACAGGCTTCTGGCCGTGTTGCCGGCCATGGATCTCGCTCTCCTGCAGCCGTCGATGGAACTGGTCGAACTCGAGACGCGCCAGGTTCTCGAGGTGGCCCACAAGGCGATAACCCACGTCCACTTCGTCGAAAGCGGCCTGGTCTCCGTGGTGGGTACGACCGAGCCCGATCATCGCATCGAGGTCGGCATGGTCGGTCACGAAGGCATGACCGGCGTCGGCGTGGTGCTGGGCGACGACCGGTCGATGAACGAGGCTCTGGTGCAGTCGACCGGCACGGCCTGGCGCATCGCCACGCCCGCCCTGCGCAAGGCGATGGGCGCGAGCCCGGCACTCACCGCCGCGCTCCTGCGCTACATCCACGTCTTCATCGCCCAGGCGAGCCAGACCGCGCTTGCCAATGGCCGCGGCAAGCTCGACGAACGCCTCGCCCGCTGGTTGCTGATGTGGCACGACCGGCTGCGCGACGACAATCTGACGATCACCCACGAATTCCTGGCGTTGCTGCTGGGCGTCCGCCGCCAGGGTGTCACCGTGGCCTTGCACGATCTTGAGGGCAAAGGATTGATCAAGTCGACGCGCAGCCTGATCAAGATCCTCGATCGCGCCGGGCTGCAGCACGCGGCCAACGGCTTCTACGGCTTGCCGGAAGCCGAGTACGACCGCGCCATCGGGCTCGGTTCGCGACGTCCCCTCTAGCGGCTACCGGCGACTGCCGCGGCGGTGGCGCTTCTTGAACTTGGTCCGGGTCTGATGCGGCTTCTCGTCGATCCCGACCGGTGAGGACGGATCCGGCGAGTCCGGGTCGGATGCCGGCACCGGCTGACCCGACAGACGCAATGTGCGCTCCAGCAGCAGCTCATAGATCGGCCGGCCCTTCAGCCAATCGGAGATGACGTGGGCGGTGACGCAGGTCACCAGCAGCGGCAGGATCAGCGCATAGGCGCCGGTCAGTTCCACTGCCAGCACGACGCCGACCAGCGGCGCGCGGATCGTGGCGGCGAACAACCCGCCCATGGCGGCGATGGCGACAGCCGATCCCATCGATGGCGGCACCGCGATGCCACCCGCCGACAGCGCGCCTTCCATCAGCATGGCGATCCCCAGGCCGACGGTGGTGGCAAGCGTCAGCATCGGCGAGAAGATGCCGCCCGGCACGCCGACCGGATAGCTCGCCATGGTGCCGACGAAGCGCAGCACGGCCACCAGCATCAGGGTGGCGAGCGGCAGGTCGCGGGCCACCAGATGCGGGATCAGCAATTCGCCGCCGCCCACCGCTTCGGGCAGCACGATGGCGAGTGCGCCGACCGCGGCGCCCACCACCAGCGCCGGCACGAACGGCATCCGGCGGAAGGTCGCCGCCGTCCAGTCGAGCGCGCCCAGCAGGCAACGGTTGAAGACGACGCCGAGACCGCCCAGGAAGACGCCCAGCAGCACGAAAGCGGGCAGCAGCCAGAGCGGTTGTTCGAGGGCTGCGATGCGCAGCGGCGGTGCGGTGCCGCCGACCAGCCCCATGCCCATGGCGCTCGCGGCCGAGGCGCAGATGACGCCGACATAGGAGCGGAAGGTGTAGCGGAATTGCTTTCGCGTCTCCTCGACGATGAAGAGGATCGCGGCCAGCGGGGCGTTGAAGGCGGCGGCAAGGCCCGCCGCGGCGCCGGCGGCCAGAAGACCGCGCATGTCATCGCGGTCGAGCTTCAGCATCTCGGAAATGGCGGCGGCGATCGAGGCGCCCATGTGGATGGTCGGGCCTTCGCGGCCGGCCACCAGGCCGGACGAGAGGCCAAGCACGCCGCCCACGAACTTGACCGGCAGAATGCGGCGCCAGCGGACGGTGCGCAGCCCCTCCATCGCGCCTTCGATTTCCTGCACGCCGCTGCCCGCCGCCTCGGGTGCAAAGCGGCGCGTCAGGACGAAGGCCAGGAGGACGCCAGCGGCCGCAATCCCGGCCGCCATGGCAATGGCGTCGGGGCCGCTGCCGAACCGCGCCGTCAGCCAGGCCGGCCAGCGCAACAGCGCATCGACAGTCAGGTGAAAGGCAGCACCCACGACCCCGCCGGCCAGGCCGCAGAGCCCCGCGATGACATAGAAAGCGCCGTCGGAAAGGCTACGCGTCGATCGACCGGAAGACACCATGCCGGCGACAATATCCAACTCGGCCGGCTCTGTCCCCGGCCCGCCGCGGGGATGGTGGCGTTACATGCCGGTCTTGTTTGGCCCGCCGCTGTCGTCCTTCTTCTTGAGCGTGTCGATGCCCAGCGCAGTCTGCGCCTTCTTGACGTCAACGAGCTTGTTGGGCTCGGCGGTGTCGGTGGCGGCCATGCCCTCCTCGGTCGCGACCTGCATCAGGCGCGCATCGAGTTCCCATTCCTCGAGCGCGGCGGCCTTCTCCTTGTCCGACAGCGCTGTCGTCGTAACGACCTCGGCCGGATGCGCGAATTCCTTGCTCGGATTTGCGACGATGTCTTTCGATTTTGCAGCGGTCATGGTTCGATTCCCCAAGAGATTCCTGAGGACATGGAACGCCGCTGGAGACGACAGGTTGCGGCGGCCGGGAACGCCCCGGCCGCCGCATTTGCCTTACTTGTCGAGCAAGCCTTACTTGTCTAGCCAGCCTTACTTGTCTAGCCAGAACGTGTCGAAGCGCACGACGTCGTAGATGCCGAAGTAGTCCTTCGGGTTGTGGCCCTTCACGTAGTTGTACCAGCCGTCGTTGATCTTCTCCCACGACACCGGCAGCAGCGGGGGATCTTCCTCCATGATGGCCTCGGCCTGGCGGACCAGGTCGAGACGCTTCTTGGGGTCGACCTCACGGTCGATCTGTGGCAGCAGGGCGGCGAACTTCGGATTATCCCAGGCCGAATAGTTCTGCGGCCCGCCCTTGCCGTACCAGGCATTGAAGTAGTCGGACGGATCGAGCAGCGTCGATACGATGGCGCCGATGGCGAGGTCGAACTTGCCGGTGCGGATGTCGTCGAACCACACCGATTCGACGGCAGTGCGGATGTTGCACTGGACGTTGAGCGTCTGCTGCAGCATCGCCTGGATGGCCTGCGACCACAGTTTGAAGCTCGCAACCTCGCGCACGAGATAGTCGAGCCCGGTGATGCCCTTTTCGTAGCCCGCCGCCTTCATCAGCGCCTTGGCTTCCTTGACCGAGTTGCTCTGGTCGGCCTGATACCCCAGCCGCTTGCCGAGCTCGGCAATCGGCGTGGCGAACTCCGAGAACGGGTAGATCATGCCGCCGACCATCATCGGCGCGATGTCTTTCACCACGTCGACCAGCACCGGCTTGTCGAGCACGAGGTGGAAGGCGCGGCGCACCCGGGGATCGTCCATCGGCTTCTTCTTGTTGTTCATCCAGGTCGCCTGGATGACGCTCTGGTAGAAGTCGGTGCCGGACATGCCCGGCGTCGCCTTGACCTTGCGCAGGGAGCCCGGATCGAGCAGGCGGGCATAGTCGACGCGGCCCGACAGCAGGGCGGAGCCAAGCTCGGGCGAGAACGGCAGGGCGTGATAGAACTCGATGCCGTCCAGGTAGGGCAGGCCCTTGTTCCAGTAATTTTTCCACTTCTCCATCGCCCAGACTTCGTTCTCGACGCGGCGCAGGCTCTTGAACGGGCCGGTGCCGGGGATGTCGACGACGCGGCGCAGGTTGTAGCCGTTGTCCTCCAGCGTCTTCCGGCGCACGATGCCGTTCCAGCCGCTGGCCAGCGCGCCCATGATGAAGGCGGGCGGCCGTGCCTCCGCGAGCTTGAATTGCACGGTGTACTTGTCGGGCGTGGTGATCTCGCTCACCGCCGCAAACAGCGTGCTGCGCGGGATGCTGATGCCCTGCGGCGGCTTGGCGATGCGATCGAAGGTGGCCTTGACGTCGTCCGAGGTCATCTCGGCGCCGTCGTGGAACTGCACGTCCTTGCGCAGCATGAAGGTGTAGGTCTTGCCGTCCTTCGCGATCTCCCAGCTATGGGCAAGATCGGGAATGATCGTCTTGCCGCTGTCGCGCGGGTCTCGCCGGATCAGGTTGTCGAACATGCAACCCTGGCTGCCCAGGCTGTTGATCGTACCCGATTGATGGAAGTCGAAATGCGGCGGCCGGCTGGTGATGCCGTACTTGAGCACACCACCCGACTTGGCATTGGGCTCCGCGGCCCTGAGCTGGAACTTCGATCCGTCGTATTCCATGGGCACGCCCTGCGCCCAGGCATGAAACGGCAGGCCGAAGGCACCGGCACCGCTCATGGCGCCCATGGCAGCGGCGCCCTTGACGAAGCTTCGACGGTTTACGCCTCTACGCTTGGAATCTTTCTCCTGCATTTCACTTCCTCCCATTTGGTCTTTTGCAGACCGAGCACAGTATGCTCTGATGGCTTGTCCATCTTCTTTGTGGGCCAAAGCTAACACGATAAAATCCAGGGAGTCGATGGCGGCACAGACAATCCTCGAAGTCGATGGACTTCAGACCCATTTCTTCACGGCCGTCGGCACCGTGCGTGCCGTCGATGGCGTCTCGTATGCGCTGAAGAGCGGCGAGACGCTGGGCGTGGTGGGCGAATCGGGCTGCGGCAAGAGCGTGTCGGCGCTGTCGGTCTTGCGCCTGGTGGCAAACCCGCCGGGCCGCATCGTCGGCGGCGCGATCCGCTTCGAGGGCAGGAACCTGCTCGAGCTCAGCGAGCCCGAGATGGAGCGCATCCGCGGCAACGAGATCTCGATGATCTTCCAGGAGCCGATGACGTCGCTCAATCCGCTGTTCACCATCGGCCGCCAGGTGAGCGAGGCGATCGCGCTGCACCAGGGACTGTCGCGCAAGGAGGCGATGGACCGCGCCGTGGAGATGCTGCGCCGCGTCTACATCCCCGAACCCGAGCGCCGCGTCCATGCCTACCCGCACCAGATGTCGGGTGGCATGCGCCAGCGCGTCATGATCGCGATGGCGCTCTCCTGCAATCCCAAGGTGCTGATCGCTGACGAGCCGACCACGGCGCTCGACGTCACCATCCAGGCCCAGATCCTCGACCTGATGCGCGAACTGCAGGAGACCTACGGCACCGCCATCGTGCTGATCACACACGACATGGGTGTGGTCGCCGAGAACGCCGATCGCGTCGTGGTGATGTATGCCGGCCGCAAGGTCGAGGAGGCGCCCGCCGCCAACCTGTTCGACAATCCCGGCCACCCCTACACCAAGGGGCTTCTCGGCTCGATCCCGCACCTCGACGCCGCGGCACAGAGCGATGGCGCCCGGGCCAGGCTGAACGAGATCAAGGGCATGGTGCCGTCGCTGTTCGACCTGCCGCCCGGCTGCAGCTTCGCGCCGCGCTGCGGCTTCGCCACCGACCGCTGCCGCGGCGAGGCGCCGGTGCTGGAGGAACTGCGTCCCGGCCATTGGGTCGCCTGCTGGCATGCCGACCGCCTGCTGGGAGGTGCGTGATGACCGAGCCTCTCCTCGAAGTCAGCGGCCTGAAAAAGCACTTCCCGATCCACAAGGGCGTGTTCAGCCGCGTCTCGGGCCATGTCTATGCCGTCGACGGCGTCTCGTTCAGCCTGAAGCGCGGCGAGACGCTGGGGTTGGTCGGCGAAAGCGGTTGCGGCAAGTCGACGGTCGGCCGCACGCTCCTGAAACTGCTGGAGCCGACGGGCGGCACCATCCGCGTCGGCGGAGAGGACATCACCGGCCTCGACGCCCAGGGCATGCTGCCCTACCGGCGGCGCATGCAGATGATCTACCAGGATCCCTACGCATCATTGAATCCGCGCATGACGGCGGGCGAGATCGTGGGCGAGCCGCTGATCATCCACGATGTCGGCACGCCCCAGGAGCGCCGCCAGCGCGTCGCCTACCTGTTCGAGCGCGTGGGCCTCAGGCCCGCCGCCATGCTCTCCTACCCGCACGAATTCTCCGGCGGCCAGCGCCAGCGCATCGGCATCGCCCGCGCGCTCGCCTTGAGCCCCGATCTGATCGTCGGCGACGAGCCCGTGTCGGCGCTCGACGTCTCGATCCAGGCGCAGATCATCAACCTGCTGATCGACCTGCAGGAGGAGTTCAAGCTCTCCTACCTGTTCGTCGCCCACGACCTCGCCGTGGTCGAGCACATCAGCCACCGCGTCGCCGTCATGTATCTCGGCCGCATCGTCGAGATGACCGACAAGAAGAGCCTGTTCGAGATGCCGCTGCATCCCTACTCCGAGGCGCTCCTGTCGGCGGTGCCGATCCCCAAGTCGGGCATGCGCGGCCGCAAGCGTGTGATCCTGAAAGGCGACGTGCCGAGCCCGATCAATCCGCCGCCGGGCTGCCACTTCCACACCCGCTGCCCCTACGCCATGCCGCGCTGCAAGGTCGATGTGCCGACCTTGACCGAGGTCAGGCCCGGCCACTGGGCCTCGTGCCACCTGCACGACGGCGGCGTGAAGTTTCCTCTGAATACGTAGGCAGTTTAGTAGAAAGCGTCCTAAACCGAGCCGCGCAACCGCGGATCGAGCATGTCGCGGATGCCGTCGCCCAGCAGATTGAAGGCGAGCACGGTGAGCGTGATGGCGGCACCCGGGAAGAACACCAGCCACCACGGCGGGATCAGGCCGGAGTTGAGCGCATCCGACAGCATGTTGCCCCAGGTCGGGTTGGGTGGCGGGATACCGACGCCCAGGAACCCGAGCGACGCCTCGATCACGATGGCAACGCCCAGATGGGTGGTGGCGAGGATGAGGTAGGGCGCCACGCATTGCGGCAGGATGTGGCGGAACATCAGGCGCTTGTGCGAGGCGCCAAGCCCGCGCGCCGCCTCGACATACTGCATCTCCTTGAGCGACAGCACGACCGAGCGGATGACGCGGCCCCCGAACGGAATGCGCGTGACGGCGATGGCCACGATCACCGTGCCAAGGCCGCCACCCAGCGCCATGGCGATCGCCATCGCCAATATCAGGTCGGGAAAGGATTGCAGGAACTCGATCAATCGCTGGCTGAACATGTCGAAGCGGCCGCCGAAATAGCCGCAGGCGAGCCCCCACAGCGCGCCCAGGGTCGTGCCGAACAGCACCGCGCCGAAGGCCACGAGGAGCGAGGCCTGGCTACCGTAGATCACGCGGGAGAGCGTATCGCGGCCGATCTGGTCGGTGCCGAACCAGTGCTTCTCGCTGGGCGGCTTCTGCATCGCGCGGAAGTCGGATTTGAGCGGCGGATAGGGCGCGATGACCGGCGCCGCCACCGACATGACGACGATGGCCGCGGCAATGCAGCCCCAGAAAGCCGAGAGCGGTGCGCGGCGAAAGAACCGCCGCACGGCCGTCAGGAAAGTCCGGAGCCGTGATGGCGCCGCGGGAATAATCGGATCGGTGGGAGAGATGACGGTCATTGGTGGCGGCTCATTGGTAACGGATCCGCGGGTCCAGCAGGGCGATCGCGAGGTCGACCAGGATGTTCAGGCCGACGAACACCACGGCGTAGAGGAACACCAGGTTCTGCATGACGAAGACGTCGCGCTCGCTCACCGCGGTGAACATGGCGTAGCCGAGGCCTGGCGTTCCGAAGGCGCGCTCTACGGGAATCGAGCCCGCCAGCACCAGGCCCATCAGCACGCCCGAGAGTGTGATCACCGGCAGCATCGCATTGGGCAGCGCATGCAGCGAGATCACCAGCCGGCCGTTCAATCCCTTCGCGCGGGCCGTTCGGACATAGTCTTCACGGATCACTTCCAGCAGGCTGGAGCGCGCCATGCGCGCGATGTAAGCCGCCTGGCCAAGTCCCAGCACGACCGCCGGCCCGATCACGAGCTGCAGGTTGGCAACCGGATCGACGAACAGCGAGGCCCCCGCCATCGGCGCGCGATAGCCGAACCAGAACAGCAGCCCGAGCACGACCAGCATGCCGACCCAGAAGCCCGGCACCGCGAGGAAGAGGATGCTGACGAAGCGGACGATACTGTCGGCGATGCTGTTGGGACGGAGTGCGCTCACGATCGCCACCGGAATGCCGACTATCCAGGAGATCAGGACCGACAGCAGCGCAATCTCCGCGGTGAGCGGCCCGCGCCGCAGGATCATGTCGGCGACGCTTTCGGAACGGAAGAACGAGCGGCCGAAGTTGCCGGCCAGGATGTCTTTCACCCAGGCGAAATACTGCACCCACAGCGGATCGCTGAGGCCGAGGTCCTTCATGAAATGGGCGCGCTGCTCTTCGGTGAGCTTGCTCATGCCCTCAGGCCCGAAGATCGCCACCAGCGGATCGCCCGGCAGGATGCGCATGACCACGAAGACCATGATCGACACGCCGACGATCGTGAGCGCCCCGAAGGCCAATCGCCTCGCGATGTAGCTATACAAGGGCCAGGCCCATCGACGCGTCTCCCGGGTGCGCGCCTCTGCGGGCGCTCGTTCCTGGCCGCATCATAGGGCGGCGCCGGGGACGAAGGCGACTCCTAGTCTTCGCCTTGCTTCTGCTCCCTCTTTCGCGTCGCCCGGGCCGGGCAACTCCGCCCCGGACACCGATCCAGCGCTCATGGGGGGAGAATATGGATCGGGTCCGAGGGGAGGCCAGTCGATATTGCCTGTCGTCGACCGGCATTGAGGTAATGCGCCAGCGACCACCGGGTTGCGTCGCACTTTACAGAAACACTGCCGGCTTGCCGCCGAGCAGAACGTGGCCCACCGCCTCGTAATGCGCACCGCGCGACTGGATCTGCTGGCTGAGCGTGTGCATGTCGCGAAAGCGGCGCTCGAAGGGGCTGCCGGAAAAAATGCCGTCGACGCCGCAGGCCTTGTAGGCGACATCCGCCGTCTCGATGGCGGTGTGGATGGCGTGCGTGCAGCCGAGCCGCACCCTGGCACGATCGGCAATCTCCATGGGCGCCTCGGGCCGCGCGCGCTCGTACAGGGTGCCGGCGATATCGAGCAGATAGGCGCGCGCCGCGCCCAGCCGCGCCTCGATGCGTGCCACCTCGGCCTGTACCGTCGGACTGTCGGCCATGCGGCCGAGATTGCGCGGCGCCTTCTTGGTCGCGAGCTCGACCAGCGCGTCCAACATGGCGCGCGCGATGCCCAGCGCCACGCCCGCCACGCCGACGGCATAGAGCCCGGCATGCGTGAACGAATAGAGCGGCCCGGTCTCGCGCCGCAGCGCCGGATCCTCGCGCTGGCTGGAATAGGCCTCGGGCACAAACACGTCGTCGAACGTGTAGGAATCGGACGCCGTGCCGCGCAGCCCGATCGTGTCCCAGGTGTCGAGCAGCACGGCCTGCGACGCGGGTGCGAGCAGGATGCGCTGGCCCGGCCGGCCGTAGCTGTTGAGGCGGAG
>CAMAYC010000148.1 GCA_945862125.1 Reyranella massiliensis 521 | reverse complement strand
CCCAAGGTGGCGCCCCAGGCGGCGCCGATGGCGGCACCCGATGCATTGAACTCGGCGATGTCGGTCACATAGGCACGCAGCGCCACCAGGTGGCCGGGCTCGCCGCCCGCCGCCTTCAGCACCGCCACGACGTTGCCGAGCGCCACCTTCCATTGCGCGCCGGCGTCCGTGCCCGCCGCGATATGACTCTCGCCGGGCGCGCGGCCGATCTGGCCCGCGATGCGCACGCTCCTCGTGCCGGTGGCCACGACGGCATGGGAGAAGCCGCGCGGGCGCGGCCAGCCTTCTGGAAGGATCGGCGTGTAGGCGATGTCGGATGCGGCCATGTCTGGTCTCCTCGGAAGGCGGGAGCGTTCAGTCTAGATCATCCTTTGCCCGCCGGCTTGCGGGTCAGCAGATACAGCAGCGGCGACAGTGAGCCCACGACCAGCGTGGCGACAATCCAGGGCCAGGGGTTGCGGCCGGCTGCCCTGGCGTCGTGCCACATCCAGACCATGACCAGCGTCAGGGCGATGACCAGGTCGGCAAGGACCTGGCCTCCGCCAAAGCTCTGGAAGTGCGGGGCAATGATGCCCCAGTAGCCGTGTTGCCAGAGGGCGACGGC
The DNA here is from genome assembly GCA_945862125.1 of Reyranella massiliensis 521. GTDB lineage: Bacteria > Pseudomonadota > Alphaproteobacteria > Reyranellales > Reyranellaceae > Reyranella > Reyranella massiliensis_A. Next base: position 10,908 of record CAMAYC010000148.1, on the reverse strand, counting down.
GCTGAGGGCGCCGAACAGGAGCAGGGTGAGGATCAACAGGGGGCGCTGCATGCAAGGACCTTTCGAGAGGGGACCTTTCGGGGGACGACGCAGTAAGCATCCCGTGTCCGCGCCGGGCGCTCAATTACCTCCGAGGTAAGCGGGGCACGAAGGGCGCGAGGTCCACGTGCCGGGCGGCGCCGTCCAGGATCAGCCCGGCCATCGCCTCGCCGGTCGCGGGCGCGTTCAGCATGCCCCAGACGCTATGGCCAGTCGCGACATAGACGCCGTCCAGGCCCGGCACCTTGCCGATCAGCGGCAAGCCGTCTTCCGTCACCGGACGGAAACACGCCTGCCGCGCCACGATCGGCGCGGCGGCCAGCGCCGGCGCGAGCGAGCGGCAGAGCGCCTCCAGCCGCGCGTGCGCGCCCGCGTCGGCCATCACATCGGCAGGATCGCGCGGCAGGCTGGAAGTGCTGGAGATCGCGCAGGCCCACACCGTGCCGTCGGCGCGCGGAAAGATCTCCGGCGTCAGCACCTCGCCGCTCGCTTCCTGGTATTCGAGGAACAGCGCTTCGGCGGGAATCGCATCGCCGGTCTTGAACACGAGGCTGTGGCCTTTGAGCCCGAACACCTGCGGCAGCCCTTCGAAATTCGACCACGGCCCCATCGCGATCACCACCGCGTCGCCCTCGACGATCTCGCCGCCTTCGAGCACGACGCCGCCGTCTGCGAGCCCCACGACCGTACCGCGCTTCACCTCCGCGCCCGACGCGTGCATCAGGCCCGTCGTGAAGGCGCGCGGCTCGACCAGCGCCGTCGTCTCCGGCCCGCCGATCTGCCCCGTGATCGCGACGCTCTCGCCAAGCCATGGCAGCCGGGAAGGGCGGCCTAAGGTCTTTCCCTCGACCGCCTGTCCGGCATAGGTCGCAAGGCGTCGATACCCCCAAGGATTGCCGAGCGTCTCGGCGAGCTCCGCGTGCAGCGCGAAACTCCGCCGCGCGAGACGGTCGAGCGGCGTGCCGCGGCACCAGTCGAGCGCCAGGAAGCCGCCCGACTTGCCCGAGGCCGCGCCCGCGATTTCGTGGCGTTCGATCACGAGGGGCCGCACGCCGCGCAGGCTCAGGAAGTACGCGATGGCGGCACCGATCACGCCGCCGCCGCAGATCACGATTCGTCCGGACGGGCTCATGCCCAATCCCATTGCACCGGAGCCCGGCCTCGGTCCACTCTCTCCCCCAACACGACGAACAAGGACGGGAGCGAGACCAATGGCATTCACGGTGACAAGCGACAGTTTCAAGGAGGGCGCGACCCTCGGCATGGAGCACATCCTGTCGGCCGAGTACGGCTTCGGCTGCGGCGGCGGCAACAAGTCGCCGCATCTGCGCTGGTCGGGCGCGCCCGAGGGTACCAAGAGCTTCGCCGTCCACTGCTTCGATCCCGACGCGCCGACCGGCTCGGGCTTCTGGCACTGGGTGGTGGTCAACATCCCGGCCGGCACGACCGAACTCGCGCTCGATGCCGGCAATCCAAAGTCGGGTCTCCTGCCCAAGGGCGCGCTGCAGACGCGGACTGACTTTGGCGCCCCCGGCTACGGCGGCCCCTGTCCGCCGCAGGGCCACGGCCCGCACCGCTACGCCTTCACCGTCTTCGCCGTGAAGGAAGCCGCACTCCCGGTGGCCGCCGACACCTCCGCCGCCATCGTCGGCTTCCAGCTTCACTTCAACACTCTGGCCAAGGCCACGCTGACGGGGAAGTTCGAGAGGTAGGCCAAGCTCCGCTTGGCCAGTTAGCGTCAGGACATTGCGAAGCAATGTCCGGGAGCGTCGACCGGTATCGCCCCAGTCGAAGCCAAATCGGAAAGTAACGCATGACCGCACGCCTGAACGACCCCGAGCTGGTCGACCGCATCCTCGCCCACGTCGACGGCAAGTCGACGGACAAGGGCGCCACGGTCTGGCGCGAGCCCGCGGAGAATTATTCGTCGCCGGAGCGCTTCGCCCAGGAGCTCGCCGTGCTGCGCCGCGTGCCGATGGCCTTCTGCCCCTCGGCGGCGCTGCCTGAACCAGGGTCGTACATCGCGCGTACCACCGTCGGCACGCCGCTCCTCGTCGTGCGCGGCGCCGACGGCATCGTGCGCGGCTTCCGAAACGCCTGCCGCCACCGCGGCATGCGGCTGGCCGACGGCGAGGGCTGCACCAAGGCCTTCGCCTGCCCCTATCACGCCTGGACCTACGGGCTCGACGGCAGCCTGCGCCACCTCCCGGGCGAGGAGGGTTTTCCCGGCCTCGACAAGGCGACGCATGGTCTCGTGCCGGTGCATCAGGTCATCGAAAAAGGCGGTCTCGTTTTCGTCACGCAGGACGAGCCGCTCTCCGACGGCGCGCTGCCCGACGTGCCCGACCTGCTCCCACCCGATTATGTGCTCTTCAACAAGCTCGAGTTCGATGACAAGGCCAACTGGAAGCTGATCGGCGAAACGTCGATGGAGGGCTATCACATCAAGGCGCTCCACAATCAGAGCTTCTACCCCTACGGCTACGACAATCTGAACGTGGTCGAACTGCACGGCCGCAACTCGCGCATCGTCTTCCCGTTCCGCCGCATCGAGAAGCTGCGCGGCATGCCGCGTGAGGAATGGGGCGCGCAGGTGCAGGGCCGCCTCACCGACGTGCACCAGCTCTTCCCCAACACGCATGTGAGCTTCCTCTCGAGCCACGCCATGCTGATCGTCCTGGAGCCGGTGTCACCCACTGAAACGCACTGGGTCGTCTACCAGCTCGCGCCGAGGATCAAGAACGGCCAGCCGCTCGATCTGGAAGTGGCGAGACGCGACGCCAACTTCGTCCAGGACGCCGGCCTCACCGAGGACCGCGCCGCCGCCTGCGCCATCCAGGCCGGGCTCGCGTCCAACGCCAACACGCACTTCACTTTCGGGCACTACGAGCAGGCGATTGGACATTTTCATCGGCATTTGACCGAGCATGTAATCATGCTCGGGCAAATGCCGGTGAGCGTCAGGTGAAGCGAAGCTTCACCGGGAGCGACCGCGAGGTGCCGCCCCAGCCTCAACCTTCATAAAAGCAGAACCATGCCCCACATCATCGTCGCCGACCCCATCCACCCCGACGGCCTCGCGCGCCTCGAAGCCGCCCCCGGCATCACCTTCGAACACCCCGGCAACGCCCCCGCCGGCACGCTGGCCGAACGCCTGCGCCACGCCGACGGTCTCATCGTGCGGGGCACGCCGGTCGACGAGGCGCTGCTGAAGGGCGCGGAGCGGCTGCGCGTCGTCTGCCGCCACGGCGTCGGCTACGATCTCTGCGACGTGCCGGCGCTTTCCAGGCGCGGCATCGCCATGATGATCACCCCCGAGGCCAATGCCGCCTCCGTGGCCGAGCACGCGCTGATGCTGATGCTCACGCTCGCGCGGCGCGTCGTGCCGCTCTCCGAGGGCGTGCGCCGCGGCGAGTGGCGGGTGAAAGGCCAGTCCGAAACCTTCGAGCTCGGCGGCCGCGCCATCCTGATCGTGGGCTTCGGCCGCATCGGCACGCGCGTCGCGCGCCTCTGCACCGCCTTCAACATGCGCGTGATGGTGCACGATCCTTTTATCCCCGCCGGCACGATCCGCGGCGCGGGCTACGAGGCCGTGGTCGACCGTGACGAGGGCCTCGCCCGCGCCGACATCGTCACCGTCCACATCCCCGCGAATGACAAGACCCGCGGCTCGATCGACAGCGCCTTCCTCGCGAAGATGAAACCCGGCGCCGTGCTGATCAACACCGCCCGCGGCACCCTGGTCGACGAGGCGGCGCTGGAGCAGGCGTTGCGCTCCGGCCATCTCGCGGCCGCCGGCGTCGACGTGCTGAAGGTCGAGCCCATGGTAAAACCGCCGCCGATGGTCGCGCTCGACAATCTCATCGTGACCCCGCACGTCGCCGCCAGCACCGCCGAGGGGCTGCGCCGCATGGCGATGGATGCCGCCGGCAATGTGGTCGACTATCTCGCCGGCACGCCGGATCGCGATGCCATCGTTAATGTAGAGATCCTTCAAGCTCCGAAGCGCTAAGGCCGCTTGCCCACTTCACACACCCTGCACTAAGGTTCCTCCCAAAATATGTAAGGGAGGCAAAATCTTGAATCCGACACGTCGCCGCATCCTCGCGGCATCCGCAGGCGTCCTCGCGACACCCGCAGTCTTCACCACGGCCAACGCCCAGAATATGGCCCAGTCCGCCGCCACCTTCCCCAACAAGCCGATCCGCATCGTCGTGCCCTATCCGGCCGGCGGCCAGACCGACGGCATCGCGCGCTCCTTCGGCGATTTCCTCGCGCGCAAGTTCGGCCAGACGGTCATCGTCGAGAACAAGGGCGGCGCCGGCGGCGCCATCGGCGCGGTCGAGGTCAAGCGCGCGGCGCCCGACGGCTACACCATCCTCTGCACCATCTCCTCGTCGCTGATCCAGAACCGCGTCACGGTGAAGGATCTGCCCTACGACCCGGAGAAGGACTTCACCTACCTCGCGATGACGACCAGCACCGGCGGCCCCGTGGTGGCGGCCGAGAAGACCGGCGCCAAGAACCTCGCCGAGTTCATCGCCTACGCCAAGAAGGTCGACAAGGTGAACTGGGGCGCCTACGGCGCCGGTTCGACCCCGCATGTGCTGATCGAGACCATGGCCAAGCAGTACGGCTTCAAGGTCGAGGTGGTGCAGTACCGCGGCGAGGCGGCGATGTGGGCCGACGTGACCGCGCAGCAGCTCGACGGCGCCTCGGGCAGCCCCGCCGCATCGGCGGGCGTGATCGCCTCCGGCAAGGGCCGCGCGATCGCCATCACCGGCGACCGCCTCGCGTCCCTGCCCGACGTGCCGACGATGCAGGAGCAGGGCGCCGTCGGCGGCTTCTACGACACCCGTGCGTTCGCGGCCTTCGCCGTGCCCTCGGCGACGCCGCCCGACATCGTGAAGAAGCTCGCCGACGCGCTGTTCGAAGCCGGCACCGACCCGAAGGTGCGGCAGCTCATGACCAATTACCTGATCAAGGGGCCGCTCAACTTCGCGGACACCAACGCGGTCTTCAAGCGCGACACCGAGGTGATGCTCAAGGTGCTCAAGGAAATCGGACTCAAGCCGGAGTAGGGGGCAGCCAGGCTCCGCTTCGCCAGGAGCGCCGCAAGGGGCCGACCCACCGAGAGCAACTTCGAGGTGCCGCACCACCTCAATCGCGAGGACGGTCGCGGGCTTTGCTGTCGGGCCGCGTCAGGATGTGCCGTACGAGGCCCGCGACCTCGCGCACCGCGAGGGTAGCGGGCCGGTGCGTGCCGACGGCAAGCCACGTCACCTGCTCGAGCGCCGGCTTGATGATGCGGGCGGCGGCGAAGCCGGCGCCGCGCATCTCGCGCTCGACGAACGGCCGCGGAAACACCGTGCACAGGCCGCAGTGCTCGATCGCGTGCCGCAGGATGCCGGACGTGCCGCCCTCGAGCACGACGTTGAGCGCGATGCCGACGCGCTGGGCGATCTCGCTCATCACCGTCGTCAGCCCGTTGGGTCTGAGCGGGCCGCACAGGGCAACGTCCGCCAGCGCGCGGAAGGCGATCTCGCGGCCGCACAGCGCCGCATGCCCCTTGGGCCCGACCAGCATCATCTCGCTGCTCGACACCCGCTCGGCGCCACGCACCGCGCCCGGCCGGTAGCGGTTGAACACCGCGACCTGGACCTGGCCGCCCGCCAGCCATGATTCGATCTGGCCGCTGTAGGCCTCGTGGACGCGGAGGCGGATGCGCGGATAGCGCTTCAGCACGAGGTCGGTGAGTCGCGTCACAAGCGGCTGCGACCAGCCGGGCACGATGCCGAGGTCGACCGTGCCCGAGGGACTGCCCCGTTCGCCGCGCGCGTCCGCCGCGAGCTGCTCGCTCTCGGCCACCACCACGCGGGCGCGCGCGAGCAGCGACTGGCCGAACGCCGACAGGGTGGCGCCGCGCCCAGTGCGGTGGAACAGGCGGCCGCCGAGATCGCCCTCCAGCGTCGAGATCTGGCGGCTCAGCACCGACTGCGCCACGCCGAGCGCCGCCGCGGCCCGCGTGAAGCTGCCGTGGTCGGCGACGCTGCAGAATGCCCGCACGCTCTTGAGGTCCATGGTGGTCTTCCCGACAGTCCATCCATTTATGGCAATACTAGTTTCTAGCATTTGAGTATTTTGCATGTCACGCCGCCGGCTTAGCCTCGGGTCCCGGAGGAAAGGCGGCCGAAGCCGCCGCAGGAGAACCGGCTATGGCGGACAAGGCGGCTGGGCCGTCGGGCGGCCCCAAACAGGCAGGCCCGCTCGGCGGCCTCAAGGTGATCGACATCTCGACCGTCGTCGCGGGCCCCTTCGCCGCCGGCCTGATGGGCGATTACGGCGCCGACATCGTCAAGGTCGAGATGCCGGGGGCGGGCGACTCGCTGCGCGCGCTGGCGCCGCACAAGGACGGCGTGCCGCTGTGGTGGAAGGTTACCAATCGCAACAAGAAAGGCGTGACGCTCGATCTCCGGCGCGCCGAGGGCCGCGACCTGTTCGCGAAGCTGGTCGCCGGCGCCGACGTCCTCGTCGAGAACTTCCGGCCGGGCACGCTCGACGGCTGGGGCATCACGCGCGACTGGCTGCACGGCCTCAATCCGCGGCTCACCATCCTGCGCGTCACCGGCTTCGGCCAGGACGGCCCCTATGCCGGCCGGCCGGGCTTCGCCCGCATCTTCGAGGCGATGAGCGGCTTCACCCAGATCTGCGGCGAGGAGGAGGGGCGGCCGCTGCATCTCGGCTATCCGATCTCCGATGCGGTGGCCGGGCTGTTCGGCGCCGTCGGCGTGCTGGCGGCGCTGCACGAGCTCGCCCGCGATCCCGGCCGGCGCGGCCAGGAGATCGACTGCTCGGCCACCGAGGCGATGCTGCGCACCCTGGAATTCCTCGCCATCGAGTACGACCAGCTCGGCGCCGTGCGCACGCGCTCCGGCAACCGCAGCCAGTACGCCGCGCCCGGCAACGTCTACCGCACCGCCGACGGCAAGTGGGCTTCGATCGCGGCGTCGACGCAGAGCATCTTCGTGCGGCTCTGCGTGGCGCTCGACCTGCGGCACCTGCCCGACGACCCGCGCTTCGCCACCAACCCGGAGCGAGTGAAGAACCACCGCGAGCTCGACGGCATCGTCGGCGCCGCCATCGCCCGGCTGACGCTCGCCGCCCTGCGCGAGACCCTGGCGCATCACGAGGTCGGCTTCTCGCCGATCTACGACATCGCCGACGTGTTCGACGATCCGCAGTTCAGGGCGCGCGAGGCGATCGTCAGCGTGCCCGACGACGAGTTGGGCCCGGTGCGCATGCAGGGCGTGGTGCCGCGCTTTTCGCGGACGGCGGGCCGGGTGCGCCACGCCGGGCCGGCGGTCGGCCAGCACAACGAGGAAGTCTATGGCGGCCTGGGCCTGTCCGCGGCGGAGATCGCGGCCCTCAGGGCCGCCAGGGTCATCTAGGCCAGTTCAAGAAGGGAGGATCATCATGCTGAGACGCCATTTCGCCGTCCTGTCGCTTGCCGCCGTCGCCCCGCTGCCCCTGATCGCGGGGCCCGCATCGGCGCAGGGCAAGGTCTCGAAGATCGTGATCGGCTTTCCGGCCGGCCAGGGCATCGACCTGGTGTCGCGCATCGTCGCCGAGGCGCTGAAGGACGAGCTCGGCGAGACGGTGATTGTCGAGAACAAGCCGGGCCAGGGCGGCAGCATTGCCCTGGGCCAGGTGGCGCGCGCCGCGCCCGACGGCTCGACCATCCTGATCTCCGCCATGGCGGCGCTGGTGATGGCGCCGCACCTCTACCGGAACGTGACCTACGACGCGCTGAAGAGCTTCCAGCCGGTCGGCCGGGTCGGCGATCTGCCGCTCGCCCTCGTCGTCAACCCGTCGCTGCCGGTGAGGACCCTGCCCGAGCTGCTCGACTACGCCCGCGCCCATCCCGACAAGCTCAGCCACTCATCGTCGGGCAACAGCACCGTGAGCCACATCGCCATGGAGGAGCTGAAGCGCCAGGCCGGCGTGCGCATCCTGCACGTGCCCTACCAGGGCAGCGCCCAGGCCATGAGCGACCTGATCGCCGGCAATGTCCAGGTGGCGCTCGACACCGTGGCGGTGACGCGCCCGCACGTCGAGGCCGGCCGCCTGCGCGTGATCGCCGTCGGCAGCCTCGAGCGCCTGCCCTTCTTCCCCGGCGTGCAGACCATCGCCGAGCAGGGTTTCCCGGGCTTCGAGGCCAATGCCTGGCTGGGCATGCTGCTGCCCGCCGGTACGCCGCGCGAGACCGTCGCGCGACTTGAGGCGGCGCTCGCCCGCATCGTGCGTGCGCCGCTGACCCAGGAGAAGTTCGCGCGCATCGGCGCTCTGCCCAGGGCCAGCACCACGCCTGAATTCGAGGCCTTCCTCGCGGCCGAGTACCGGCGCTGGGGCGAGGCCATCGCCCGGTCCGGCATCAAGGCGGACTAGAGGCCGAGCCGCAGGCTCGGTCAGTTAGCCTCTCGCCGCGGCTTGTTTACAACCCGCCAAGCGAAGCTTCACCGGGAGCGTCGAAGGATCTCTCGACCCGCTCAGCCGCCTCACACACCCATGCCCACCGACGCCGGCATGCCCCTGAGGTGATTCTTCACGCGCCGCACCCCGGGCACGTTCTCGGCCGCGACGCGGTAGGCCTTGCGGACCTCCTCGCCCTCGACGAAGCCCCAGAGATGGACGACGCCGTCGTTGGCGAAGACGTTGACCGGCCACTTCGAGGTCCATGGCTGGTTCTCCAGCGCCGCCACCACCAGCTCGCGCAGCGCCCTGTCGGTCGGCTGCAGCACCGGCTGGTCGGGTTCGCGCGACAGCACCGCGCGCAGCAGGTCGGACCGGCTCACGACGCCGGCCAGCACGCCGTCCCTCACGATCGGCACGCGCTTGATCTTGCGGCGCTCCATCAGGTCGACCAGCTCGCCGAGCGGCGCATCCTCGCCGGCCGTCACCACCTCGCGGGTCATGACGTCGGCGATGCGGCGGCCATGCGCCGCCACGAACTCGTGGGCGGCCGCGCCCTCGCTGCTGACCAGGCGGGCGAGCCAGCTCTTCTTCGCCGCCGTGCCGATCTCGACGCGGCGCAGCAGGTCGGCCTCGCTCACGATGCCGACGACGATGCCCTTGTCGTTGACCACGGGCACGGCGCTGACGCCCGCGCCCAGCATCAGCTGGGCCGCGTCGAACACCGACTCCTTGGCGTTGATGCACACGACGTCCGTGCTCATGATGTCTCTGGCGTGCATGGTGTTCTCCTGCCTGGTGGGTGGATGCGTCAGCCGAGCAGCTGGGCCGATTGCTGGACGGCCGGCGTCGTGCCGGTGAGCGACAGCGTCGTCGCCAGCGCGCGCATGCGCCCTGCCGCCTCGGCGTAGTCGGCGGCGGCCTTCACGCTCCAGTCCTGCTGCGCCTTGACCAGGCTCGCGACGTCGCGCGCCCCGGCCACGGCCTGCCAGCTGCGCACATTCTCCGCCACGCGATGCTCGACGAACCGCGCGATCTCCTGCTGCCAGCAGGTGCCCGCTTCGACGCAGGCCTGCAGCGCCTCCGGCACGAAGGCCGATGTCACCGCTGTCGCCGCGGTGGCGGGAAGGGTGGGGGCGGGAGGAAGGGTGGGAGTGGGAAGGGCATCGGTGGAAACGCTCATCGGAACCTCCTTCGCTCGAAGAGAAGCCGCGGCGGCGTCGCGGCCGGCAAATCCCGCATAGACCCCGCGCCACCCCCCAGCCACTTGGGGAAACTACGTAGGCGGAGCGAAGCTCCGCCCGGGAGCGTCAGGTGAAGCGAAGCTTCACCGGGAGCGTCGATCGGTGCCGCTGCACCCGGAGCGTCGAGCCCCCTCTCGACCGCCCAGGCCCTCTCCCCTAGAGAGAACGCACGGAATCCGGGAGACACCTCCATGAGCAGACAGGAAACGGTGCTGGTGACCGGCGGCTCCGGCTTCATCGGCAGCCGGTGCGTGATCGGCCTCCTGCAGCAGGGCTACACCGTGCGCACGACCGTGCGCAGCCTCGCGCGCGAGGCCGCCGTCCGCGCCGCGATCGGCACGGTTGTCGGGACGGGGGTGGATCCGCAGGACCGCCTCCGCTTCCACGCCGCCGACCTCACCTCGGATGCCGGTTGGGACGCGGCCGCGGACGGCTGCGACTACGTCCTCCATGTCGCCTCGCCGGTGTCCATCGCCGAGCCCCGGAATGCCGACGAGCTGATCGTGCCCGCCCGCGAGGGCACGCGGCGCGCCGTGGCGGCCGCGCTTCGAGCCGGTGTGAAGCGCGTGGTGCTCACCTCGTCGGTGGCGGCGGCCAGCCCCCGTACGACAAGCCCGCGCGCCGGAATGCGCGAGAGTGCCAGCGACGAGAGGCAATGGACCGATCTCGACGACCCCAGGGTGGGCGCCTACGCCCGCTCCAAGACCCTGGCCGAGCGCACCGCCTGGGACATGGTGGGCGCCGCTTCCGGCACCACCACGCTCGCGACCATCAATCCCTCCGTGGTGCTGGGCCCCGTCCTCGGCCGCGACTTTTCCGACTCGGTCCAGGTCGTGCAGCGCCTGCTCTCGGGCAAGGTGCCCGGCCTGCCGCGCCTCGGCTTCTGCTTCGTCGATGTGCGCGACGTGGCCGACCTGCACATCCGCGCGATGACCGCGCCCGAGGCGGCCGGCCAGCGCTTCATCGCCGCCGGCGACTTCGCCTGGATGGAAGAGGTGGCGGCCATCCTGCGGGCCCACCTCGGCGACGCGGCCGGCAAGGTCCCCACGCGCAAGGTTCCCGACCTGGTCCTGAGGCTTGTCGCGCTGTTCGACCGGAGCGTGGCGGCCGTGGCCCCGCGCCTCGGCGAGAAGCGCACATTCGCCTCGACGAAGGC
>CAMAYC010000147.1 GCA_945862125.1 Reyranella massiliensis 521 | reverse complement strand
GGCATGATCGTCGACGAGGGCGCGGCGAAGGCCGCCGTCGAGACGGGCGAGGGCAACATCATGCGTCGCGGCATCGGAGCCGTGGTGGGCTATGCCGGCGAAAAGCCGGTCGAGGCCGACTGGCGCGTGGTCAAGCTGAGCGACGGCATCTTCACCGGCACCGGGCCGTTCTACGGCGGCGCGAAATTCCAGATCGGGCCGATGGCGCTGGTGACCGACGAGGCGTCGGGTGTGTCGGCGGTGCTGGCGTGCAAGCGCGTGCAGGCGGCCGACCAGGAGATGTTCCGCACCGTCGGCGTCGAGCCTTCCCAGGTGCCGATCCTGGCGCTGAAATCGACCGTGCATTTCCGCGCCGACTTCCAGCCGATCGCCGAGACCATCCTGGTGGTGCAATCGCCCGGTGCCCACATCACCGATCCCGTGGACATGCCCTACAAGCATCTTCGCAAGGGCATCCGGCTCCGACCGATGGGACCGGTGCACGCGTAATTCCGCTCCTCCGGGCCGCGAGTCAGTTGGACAGGGGTCTACGTCGCCATGAAACTTGTGCGGCAAAGCCAAGCCGTTGTTTCTGCTGGCTGAATCCGGTGTCTGGGACACTGGTCCATTGGACACCGAATGACTCGTTTCACGTCGCCGCGCGATAGATCCGCTGGCGGGGGAGAGCTGCGGCGAGCTGACTGCATGGCGTGCGGTCACGATTCTTCCTGTGGGTTCTCGCTTTCTGCGGCAGGATTAGCCGAAGGATAGGATAGTGTAAATAGGGTCTATCTTGTGGGACGGTTGTATTACGCGACGGCATTTTGCTGGCACGATGCCTTCCGTGCGTTCGCGCAGATCATGGAAGGTTCGCCACGATGTATTTTTCCCAACCCAAGCTGCATCCGCCCGTCGTCACGACTGACGAGCATCGCAACCTGGTGGGGGACAAGATCGAGGCTCTGGCCTCGCGCCGGCCGACGTCCGACGGACGGGTGGCCGCCGGCTCGCGCGTGATCATTCCCCTGACCACGGTGGCGAAGAGCGGGAATTTCGACTCCTACATCCAGGTGCAGTTTCCCAACTCCGGCGGAAGTCCGGTGACGTTCCAACTCCTGGTGGACTCAGGCAACACCTGCATGATCGTTCCTCACGCGGAGGCACTGCTACAGTCGGCGCCTACAAGTTCTGGGGCGCATACACCGAGCCGTTCGGCTGCCCCGCCTATCTCCTGCAGGGACCGCCGCAGATTCCCACGCTCGACGGCAGCACCTACGAAATCGAGAACTGCGTCTTCTATGCCTGCTGCAGTGACAACCAGTGGAATCCCGGCTTTGCCGACTACGGCAATCTCGGCGCGTACAGTTGCTCGATCAATGCCAGTGCTCTGCCCGCGCCAGCGCAAGGGCTGACAGCCGTGGTCTACAATCCCGGCCATGGCTCCGACACGATGAACACCGGTGGGCTTTCATTGCTGTTCAATCGCCTGCTCGTCGAGTACGCGGGCAGCCGCATCGGGCTGCTGCCGCAGACGCCAAGCTGGCCGCCGACCGTTGAGATGAGCACATCGATCAATCAGCCGGTTGCCGTGCCGTCGGCCGGTGTGTTGCTGGGATACGGCAGTTTTGAGCCGGGCATCCTGACCACGACGATGACGGTGTCGTGGAACGGTCTTCCGGCGGGCGCGACCATCCGCATCAAACATGACGGCTCGGAAGGCGCGCAGATCGTATCCTGGACAGGGCCGGACCGCTCCAAGCAGGCCTCCGGCAACCTGACCGCGACGTTCATGATCAACCGGAACCCGGGCGCTGCCGTGCCGGTCTACATCTACGTGTTCGGCTACGAATATCTGCCGCTGAATATTCAACTCACCGCGACGACGAGTTGACGAGAAGCGCCAGAAGCGCGTCAGTCGCTGCGGAAGGCGGGCCTGAGCGCCCACACCATCGGCACTGTCGTGAGCGCTACGCCGGCGACGACCGCAAGCGCCGTCGTGAGGCCGATGACGTCGCCCAGCAGGCCAAACAGCAGCGGTCCCGTCGCGCCGGCCACCGAGCCGCCGGTGTAGAAGACGGCGAAGGCATGCGTGCGCTTCTCGGGGCTGACGAACTCGGGAACGGTGCCGTAGAGCACCGACGAGGTGCCGTTCAGCATCAGGCCGATGGCCGGCAACAGCACGAGCGCGATATCGAGCGACAGGGGCAGGACCGCGAGGATGAGGAGCGTCGTGGCGACCTCGGTGAGGACGACCGAGGGCACGACGCCGAGCTTCTGGCCGACCCAGCCCATCACCAGCTTGCCGGCAGCACCGCCGGCGAACAGGAGCGACAGGCCGAGGCCGATGGTCGGCAGGTCGGCGCCTTTGTCCCGGAGGAGAAACGGCAGGAAAATGAGGAAGCCGGTGCGTACCAGGTCGTCGGCGATGTGGATCGAGAACAGCAGCCAGTAGGCCCATGGCCGGTCCTGGCCGGCGACGGCTTTCGACGGCTCGGCCGTGCCGTGCGTCACGATCGGCTTCAGGGACGCCAGGATGATGCTGGCGCCAACGACGGCAAGTGCGGCCATCACGACCATGGCCTGCTGCCATCCGAGCGAGGCGGCGACCAGCGCGAACAGGGCGGGCAGCAGCACCTTGCCGACGTCGCCGGTGAAATTGTAGGTGCCGAGCGCGGTCCGCGAGCGCGGTCCGTGATAGGCGGCGGCGACGAGGCTGGAGGCGATGGGATGCTGCGTGCTGCCGCCGAGGCCGGCGAGCAGGAGGCCCGCTATCACGCCATACAGCGAGCCGGTGAAGCCCGCGAGGCAATAGCCGACGGCAATCAGGGTCGTGCCAAGGGCCAGCACGCGCACGCCGCCGAACCGCTCGGCCAGCTTGCCGGACGGGATCTGGCCGACGGCCATGGCCCCGGAATAGACGGTCTTCAGTGCACCGATGGCGCCGTAGCTCAGGCCGAACTGCGATTGCAGCAGAGGATAGAGGACATTGAGGAGATCGGTGAAGCCGTCGTGCAGCGCATGCGCCCCACCGCACACTGTCAGTGTTCGACGCTCGGAAGGGGCGGAGGAGACGGCGACTGTCATCGCTCTGTCACATTACACATCTTCCTCTCCCCAGCGAAGCTGGGGAGGTGCCCCGGAGGGGCGGAGGGGGCGAGCAATAAATCTCTCAATGGTTGTATATCTGTTAAGATTACGCCCATTTCGCATCATTAACTTATTGAATGATCAGGTTCGTCCGTGCTTTGCGGAAGAATGCGACCGATGCTGAACGGTTGCTCTGGAGTCGTCTGCGCGGGCGACAGCTGAGCGGCTTCAAATTTCGAAGGCAGCACCAAGTCGGTCCTTACATCTGTGACTTCGTCTGTTTAGACGCTTCCGTCGTCGTCGAGCTTGATGGCAGCCAGCATGTTGAGCAGATGGCATATGATTCGCGCCGCGATGCCTACCTGCGTTCGAAAGGCCTTCGCGTGCTAAGGTTCTGGAATGCCGACGTACTCGTTCGAACCGGCGATGTTGTCGACACCATCTTCGAGGCTTTGCATCGACGAGCGATGGACGGGCGCTTCGACTGAAGTATCACCACCAATGACCCCTCCGCCCTACGGGCACCTCCCCACTACGTGGGGAGGAAAGCTAGGCAGGATTTACCGCCCCGGGATCTGGCCGTACCAGAAGGAGAGCTGTTGCTGGTAATCGGCGTCGGCCACGGCCACATCGGTGATGACCATGGGCTTGCCGGTGCGCGGATAGCGCACGCTCTGTAACCGGGTGAACTTGGTGTCGGCGAGATGCAGCATCAGCACGTCGCCCTGGCGGCGATGGAAGATGAACTCGTGGATCTTCCGGATGTTGACCAGGCTAACGACGTAACGCCCGCCCGTGCCTTCGCCCGAGAGCTGGCGCACCGGGATGTCGCGGCCCTCGTTGGTGATGCCCATCAGCGCCGGCGCTTCCGGCGCCATCATGTTGTCGATGCCGGTCCTCTGGATCATCCGCACAAGCCGGTCGCCGCGCGGCGACAGGGTCGTGATCTTCGCTGGGCTCTGGCAGGCGCCGAGCGGGAGCAGGAGGCCGGCACCGAGCAACGCGCGCCGCAAAAGTACGCTGTTGGACAAACTCAATCCTTCCCGATGCTGTTCATGTCGACGATGACGGGCGCGATGGTCTCGAGCTTGCCGTTGCGGAGCGCCCGGAAGAAGCAGTTGTGCCGCCCGGTGTGGCAGGCGACGCCGGTCTGGTCGACCAGCGCCACCAGCGTATCGCCATCGCAATCGATACGCAGGTCGACCAGGGTCTGGATGTGGCCGGAGGTATCGCCCTTGCGCCACGGCGCCTTGCGCGAGCGCGACCAGTAGCAGACACGGCCCGTGCGCAGAGTTTCGGCGACGGCGTTGCGGTCCATCCAGGCCATCATCAGGATTTCGCCCGTATCGTGCTGCTGGGCGATCGCCGGTACGAGGCCGTTTGCATCGAACCGGACTTCGGCGAGCATCGCGTCGATCTCGGCAGGCGAATAGCTTACTGGGGTCATGGGGCGAGCACCTCTGGACCAGACATGGCCTCCGGAAGGAAGGGGGCGTATAATCGCCCCGTTTATGCTTGGCAAATCTGGGCAAATCGGGATCTCGTGAAGAAGTCGGCAAAAGCGGCTGTCCACAGCCACGACCATCAGCACTGCGTCGAGGATGCCCTGGCGGCGGCCGAGAAGCTGTGCGAGGCGAAGGGGCTCAGGTTCACACCGCTGCGCCGGCGCGTGCTCGAATTCGTCTGGTCGAGCCACAAGCCGGTCGGCGCCTATGCGCTTCTCGACAAGCTGCGCAACGAGGACCTCGGTTCGGCGCCGCCCACGGTCTACCGTGCGCTCGACTTCCTGATCGAAAATGGGCTGATCCACCGCATCGAGCGCATGAACGCCTTCGTGGGCTGCAGCCACCCGGGCGAGGCGCACCGCGGCTTCTTCCTGATCTGCGCCGAGTGCGGCAACGCCGAGGAATTGCAGGCGGCCGATCTCGGCGAGGCGATCGCCGCCGGCGCCGCCAAGCGCGGCTTCACCGCCCGCGACATGACCCTGGAGGTCACCGGCGTCTGCGGCGATTGCGGGAAGACCTAAAGCGTCGCGAACAGGGCGGCCAGGTGGGTCTTCCGTTCGAAGCCGATGCCTGGTGCGTCGGGCGGCATGGCATGGCCTTCGGTGATCGCAGCACCGTCGGCGAGACCGCCGAACGGTGCAAAACTGAGAGGATTCATCTCGACCCCGCCGAGGCCGAGCGCACTGGCAAGGTGGAGCGAGAAGAGATGGCCGCCATGCGGCCAGAACGAGCGGCGCGACCATCCGCGCGCTTCCAGCGCCTCGATGATTGTAAGGTAGCCGGGCAAGCCGTAGCAATGGACCGGGTCGAACAGCAGGATGTCTCGGTCGCGCCGGAGCCCGCCATGACGGTCCAGCAGCACGGCTTCGGCGGCGGAGAACAGCGCTTCGCCGGCGGCGACCGGCTCGTCGTAAATCTCGGCCACCCGGGACTGGACATCGAAATCCAGGGGATCGCAGATATCCTCGAACCACATCAGTTTTAGAGGCGCGAGCGCCTTGGCGGCGTCGAGGCTCTGCCGGGCGTCGTAGGAGTTCATGGCGTCGACGGCCACCCGATGAGGCCCGGGAAATGCCTTCAGCGCGATCTCGATCCGCTTCAGGTCCTCGGCGAGCGGCGCGGCGCCGATCTTGATCTTGACCTTGTCGTAACCTTGATCACGCAGCGCCTGCATCTCGTCCCGCAAGTGGCCGGGGTCGTCACTGGGATAAAGGTAGCCTCCGCTGGCGTAGGCCGGCACCGCCGCATCGTCCGCAGGAGACTCATTGCCGAGTCTTTGGCGCAGCAGCCGGTGCAGCGGCAGGTCGGCGATCTTCGCCGCAGCATCCCACAGCGCCATGTCGAGCGTGCCCACCGCAACACAACGCTCGCCGTGTCCGCCAGGTTTTTCGCCCTTCATCATGGCAGTCCACGCGGTAATGGGATCGACATCGCCCGCCGCCAGGAGGCGCGGGGCAAACCGCTCACGGATCAGGCCGCTTTGCGCGAAGCGACCCATCGAGGCGAAGCCATAGCCGATGACCGGTCGGCCGTTGCGCACGGCGTCGGTCGTGAGCGCCACGATGCTGGTTGTTAGACCACCGGAGGGAATGGACGGGTCGCGGTATCGCGAGAGATCGATCGACCTCTCGCGGATATCGATGACGCGCATCGCCTATGCGTTGTGGGCTCGGTTGAGGCGCTCGAAGCCTTCGGCCAGATCGGTCTTGAGGTCTTCGACGTCTTCGAGGCCGATGTGCACGCGTAGGAGCTGCTTGCCCTCCGGCCACGGCACGGCAGTGCGGTACTGATCGGGATGGGCGGGGATCATCAGGCTCTCGTAACCGCCCCAGCTCGCGCCCATGCCGAAGATGTCCATGCCGTCGAGCATGGCGGCCACCGCGGGACGCTTGATACCGTCGCGCAAGGTGAAGGAGAAGAGGCCGGACGAGCCCTTGAACTGTTTCTTCCAGTTCTCGTGGCCGGGGCAGTCGGGCAGGGCGGGGTGCAGCACCTTGTCGACTTCGGGCCGTGCTTTCAGCCAGTTGGCAATCTCGAGGCCGCTCTTTTCGTGATGGCGCAGGCGCACGCCCATCGTGCGGAGCCCACGGAGGGCGAGGTAGCAGTCGTCGGGCGCGGCATGGAAGCCGAACGACTGGCAGGCCGTCTTCGCCGTCTCGAACATGGCGCGCGTGGCGCAGGAAATGATGCCCATCATCGCATCGGAATGGCCGACAATGTACTTGGTGCCGGCATGCACGGAGATGTCGCAGCCGTGGTCGAACGGCTTGAAGTAGAGCGGCGTCGCCCAGGTGTTGTCGATGAGGACGGCCGCGCCGCCCTTCTTGGCGACGGCGGCCATGCCGGCCACGTCCTGGACCTCGAAAGTCTGCGAACCCGGCGCTTCCAGATAGACGACCTTGGTGTTGGGCCGCATCAGCCTGGCGAGGCCTTCGCCGCCGATCATCGGATCGAAGTAGGTGGTCTCGACGCCGAAATTCTTCAGCGTGGTGTTGGCGAAGCGGCGCGCCGGACCGTAGGCATTGTCGGTCACCAGCATGTGGTCGCCGGTCTTGAGGAAGCCCACGATGGCGCCGGTGACGGCGGCCAGTCCCGACTGCACGGCGATGCAACGGTGCGCGCCCTCGATGGCGGCGACGGCGTCTTCCAGGGCCTTCTGCGTCGGGGTTCCGTTGCGCCCGTAGCCGTAGCCTTCGAATGGAATGCGGTTCTCGAACTTGTCCATCGTCGGCGAGAGGATCGTCGAGGCGTGATAGACGGGCGGATTGACGATGCCGAAGTTGTTGTCGGGATCGCGGCCGGCAACGGCCAAAACAGTGTCGGGTCTGGTATAAGTTTTCTTGGAGGTCATGCCTTCGACTATGGCACAGGCCTCACGCCGGCGGCCAGCGATAGACCTCCGGCCAGAGCACGCGCGGGTCCTGCAGGTCCCTGGTTTCGCTACGCACGGGCTGAAATCCGGCCTTGCGATAGGTGTCGAGTGCCCTGGGATGGTCGAGCGTGTTCGTGTTCAGGATCACCCGTGCGGGATCGCGCGCCAGAGCACGCTCGATCGCGCGGTCGAGCAGCCACGGACCGATTCGCTGTCCGATGTAATCGGGCGTGAGGCCGAAGAAGACGATCTCGTCGCCCGCCAATTCGAAGTAGCCGACCAGCGCACCGTCATGACGCGCGACATGAAGTTCATGGCCGGGGGCAGCCAGCAGGCCGGCCAGCGCCTCGTCGGACAGCAGTCGCCGCTCGTACCAGAGCCATGGGCGGCCGACGCGGTCGTAGAGCTCGCGATAGAGCGCGACCGTCGGCCGATCGATGCGGGCGATCGAAACATCCAGCGCAGGCTTCTGGCCGCGCCGGGTCCAGTCCGCCTGCTTCAACTCGAGGTAGGTGATGCGGATCGGCAAACGGCCGTCGCTGCGCGGCGGCGGCTGATGCGCGAAAAGCCCAGGGATCTCCTTAGGCACCGGTGACGATGGGTGTGTCGGCACGGCCGCCCCATTCGGTCCACGAACCGTCGTAGATGGCGGCTTCCGGCGCACCCGTCAGGTAAAGGCCGAGGCCGACGACACAGGCGGTGACGCCGGAGCCGCAGCTTGCCGTGACCTTCTTGGCGGGATCGATGCCGGAGGCGGCGATGCGGGCGGCAAGCTTGTCGGCCGGTAGCATGGTGCCGGTCGCTGGATCGATAAGCTCGTTGTAGGGCAGGTTAAAAGCGCCCGGCATATGGCCGCCGCGCAGCCCGGCGCGCGGCTCCGGCGCCTCGCCGCGGAATCGGGCCGCGGCGCGGGCATCGACGATCTGCTCGCGCTTGCTGGTGATGAGGCCCAGCACGTCGTCGACCGAGCGCACCAGCGTATTGTCGAGGCGCGCGGTGAAGTGGCGGTCGCGCGGCGGCGTCGGATCGTCCGTCACGGGGCGGTTCTCACGCAGCCATTTCGGCAGGCCGCCGTCCAGGATCGACACGTCCTTGTGGCCCATGGCGCGGAACATCCACCAGACGCGGCAGGCGCCGGTCATCGGCGTGGTGTCGTAGATCACGATCTTGTTGCCGTCGCCGAGGCCGAGCTTGCGCACCCGCGAGGCGAATTTCTCGGGCGGCGGCAGCATGTGGGGGAGCGGGCTCTTCTCGTCGGCGATCTCGTCGATGTCGAAGAATACCGCGCCGGGGATGTGCGCTTGCGCGAACTCGGCCTTGGGGTCGCGCTTCTGCGCCGGCAGGTAGAACGAGCCGTCGACGATGCGCACGTCGGGCGCATTCAGGCGGGCGGCCAGCCAGTCGGTACTGACGAGGGCGTCGGGTCTTGCGTAGGTCATCTGCTTTTCCTTACGGCAGGGCGATGATGAACCGGCGGTTCATCTTGCCCTTGTTCTCGATCTTGGTGCACTCGACGCGACCGATCTCGGAGGTGTTGGCGACGTGCGTGCCGCCGCAAGCCTGCAGGTCCACGCCGTCGATCTTGAGCAGCCGGACCTTGCCCGCGCCCATCGGCGGGCGAACGCTCATGGTTTTCACCAGTTCGGGCCGTGCCGTCATCTCTTCGTCGGTGATCCATTGCGCTTCGACCGGATGAGGAGTCGCGAGAAGCTTGTTGATCTCCTCGGTCACCCATTCCTTGGTCGGCACCTCACCTTCGAGATTGAAATCGAGGCGGCTCTTGTCCGCCCCGACCTGGCCGCCGGTGACGTTGCCCTTGATGACGGCAGAGAGCACATGCATCGCGGTGTGCATGCGCATGTGGCGATAGCGGCGGTCCCAGTCGAGCACGCCATGGACCTTGGCGCCGAGCGCCGGCCGGGCCGAATCGGGCGCCAGCACATGCAGCACGTCGCCGCCGTCTGCTTTCAGCGAATCGACGATGCGGGCCTCGCCGCCATCCCAGCGCAACACGCCGGTGTCGCCGGGCTGACCGCCGCCAGTGGGATAGAAGATGGAGCGATCCAGCCGCACGCCGCGCTCGTCGAGCGCGGTCACGGTGGCGTCGGCCTCCTTGAGGTAGGCGTCCTGACGGAACAGTTCTTCGACCATAGAGGGGATTTAGGCCCTCGCCAGACGCGCCGCAACTTCCCTCGACGTCGGCATCGAGGGCGCGGCGCCCAACCGCTCGACGGAACAGGCCGCGGCGACATTGGCGTAGCGGGCGGCCTCCACGAACGTGGCGCCGGCAGCGAGGCGGGCGGCGAGAGCCCCCACGAAACAGTCGCCGGCGCCCGTCGTGTCCACGACCTTGGCTTTCAGCGCCGGCACGCGGGTGGCGCCCTCGGCGGTGACGACGACAGCGCCGCGTTTCCCCAGGGTGGCGACGACGGTGCGGGCGCCTTTCAGGCGGAGCTTCTCGCAGGCGGCGACGATCGCCTCGATCGGGCTCTTGGCGGTGAGGTCGGTGTCCGTGGCCTGCGACAGTTCGATCTCGTTCAGGACCGCGACATCCACCGATTTCATCAAGCGCGCCGGATGGCGCATGAAGGGTGCCAGGTTGAGGATGGTGCGGGCGCCGGCGGCGTGCGCGCGTTGGAGGATTTCCTCGGTCGCTGCAATCGGCGTCTCGAACTGCGCGACCCAGACTTCATCGCGGTGCGGCGCCTGGCGGACCATCTCCGTCGTCAGGCTCAGGTTGGCGCCCGAGGCGACGGTGATCGCGTTGTCGCCGTTGGCCACCTGGATCAGCGCCACGCCGGTCGCCGGACCGTCGATTTCGCGGACGCCGGAGCTGTCGACGTCGTTGTCGGCCAGGAAGCTGCGCAAGGCATCGGCGAACGCATCCTTGCCGACGGCGCCGATCATGGCCGTCGCGGCGCCGAGGCGGACCGCGGCGATGGCCTGGTTGAGGCCCTTGCCGCCGGGCAGGAACGAGACCTTGCCGCCGAGAAGCGTTTCACCCGCCGCGGGCCGCCGCGCGCTCTGCACGACGACATCCATGTTGAGGCTGCCGCAAACGACGACTCTGCTCATGTCATCCAGGGCGGCAGCGGCAGCTTCTTCTCGCGGAGGAATACCGGATTGAACAGCTTCGACTGATAGCGAGAACCGCCGTCGCAGAGGATGGTGACGATGGTCTTGCCGGGCCCGAGTTCCCTGGCGAGTTTCATCGCACCCACGATGTTGATCGCGGTCGAGCCGCCCAGCACGAGGCCCTCGTGCTGGATGAGGTCGAACAGGACCGGCAGTGCCTCCTCGTCGGTGACCCGGTAGGCGAGATCGATCGGCGCGCCTTCGAGGTTCTTGGTGATGCGGCCCTGGCCGATGCCTTCGGTGACCGAATTGCCCTCGGCCTTCAGTTCGCCCTTGGCGTAGAAGTTGTAGAGCGCCGAGCCCATCGGGTCGGTGATCGCGATCTTCACACCGGCTTTGCGCTCCTTCAGCGCCATCGCGACGCCGACGAGCGTGCCGCCGCTGCCGACCGAGCAGGTGAAGCCGTCGACCTTGCCGTCGGTCTGGTCCCAGATCTCCGGCCCCGTCGTGCGATAGTGGCCGTCGCGATTGGCCACGTTGTCGAATTGATTCGCCCAGATCGCGCCGTTCGGTTCCTTGGCGGCGATCTCCTTGGCCAGCACCTCGGAATAGCGCACGTAGTTGCCTGGATTGGCGTAGGGCAGGGCGGGGACGAGCCGAAGGTCGGCACCGCACAGGCGCAGCATGTCCTTCTTCTCCTGGCTCTGCGTCTCGGGCATCACGATCACCGATCGGTAGCCCAGCGCATTGGCGACCAGGGCGATGCCGATGCCGGTGTTGCCGGCTGTGCCCTCGACCACCACGCCGCCCTTGCGGAGCGTGCCGCGCTGCTCGGCGTCACGGATCATCGCGAGCGCGGCGCGATCCTTCACCGATCCGCCCGGGTTGAGGAATTCGGCCTTGCCGTAGATTTCGCAGCCCGTCGCCTCGGAGGCGGCGCGCAGCTTGATCAGCGGCGTGTTGCCGATGCTTTCGATGAAACCCGACCGGACGTTCATGGCGTACTCACTGTGCTGAACCCTGCGCTCCCTGAGGGACGGTAGACAGGGAG
>CAMAYC010000146.1 GCA_945862125.1 Reyranella massiliensis 521 | reverse complement strand
GCTTCCTCACCGGTGCGGGCATCGGCGGTGAGTATGCGGCGATCAACTCGGCGATCCACGAGCTGATGCCGGCTCGGCTGCGTGGCCGTGTCGACCTCGCCATCAACGGCAGCTTCTGGATCGGCGCGGCGATGGGTGCATTGCTCTCTGTGTGGCTGCTCGATCCGGCGTTCCTCGATCCCGACATGGGTTGGCGCGTGGCCTTCGGCAGTGGCGCGTTGCTCGGGCTGGTGATCCTCTTTCTGCGCCGCTTCCTGCCCGAGAGCCCGCGCTGGCTGATGATCCATGGCCAGCCGCGGGAAGCGGAGCGTGTCGTTGCCGAGATCGAGGCGAGCATCGCTGCCAGCGAGCGCGTCGTGCTGGCGCCCGTCACGAAGACGCTGGCGCTGGGTGATCCCCATAAGGTCACTCTGGTCTCAGTGGCGCGCACGCTGCTCAGCCTCTATCCCGGCCGCACCACGCTCGGGCTCGTGCTGATGGCGGCGCAGGCCTTCGTCTACAACGCAATCTTCTTCACCTACGCGCTGATTCTGACGCGTTTTTACGATGTGCCGGGCGACAAGGTCGGGCTCTACATCCTGCCTTTCGCCGTCGGCAATTTCCTGGGTCCGCTGATCCTCGGTCCACTGTTCGACACGATCGGCCGCAAGACGATGATTGTCGCGACCTACGGGATCTCAGGCGTTCTCCTCGCGGTCACGGCCCAGCTTCTCAATGCCGGGCTGCTCGATGCCACGACGCAGACCGTGATGTGGAGCATCGTCTTCTTCTTTGCCTCGGCGGCGGCGAGTGCCGCCTATCTCACCGTCGGCGAATGCTTTCCGCTGGAAATTCGCGCGCTTACCATCGCTCTGTTCTATGCCTTCGGCACGCTGCTGGGCGGCGTCGGCGGGCCGTGGCTGTTCGGCGTCCTTATCGAAAGTGGAGACCGCGGCAACATCGTCGCCGGCTACTTGCTGGGCGCCGGCATGATGATCGCGGCTGCCCTGGTAACGACGCGGCTCGGCGTGCGGGCGGAGTGCCGGCCGCTCGAGGAGGTGTCGCCGCCGCTGTCGACGGCGCCTTAGGACCTGCCCCAACCTCTTTACGCAGGCACGGGCCGGGCGCGTTGGTTGTACAGGAGCTTGCGGATGCGGGCCTGTTCCTCAGGCGGCAGCTTCTCGCGCTCGACCGAGAGGTCGGCGCCGACCGCCATGCCTTTCTGCACGGCGGGGCGCGCACCCAGCTCTTCGAACCAACGCTTGAAGTGCTTGAACTCCTCGATGTCCTGGCCCTGGAATTTCCAGTTCACCGTCCACGGGTAGCAGATCATGTCGGCGATCGTGTACTGGTCGCCGGCGAGATACTTGTGTTTGTGAAGCCGGTTGTTGAGCACACCGTAGAGACGGTTCACCTCATCGGTGAAGCGGGTGATGGCGTAGGTCTGGTTGCCTTCCTTCTCCTGGTCGACGCGGCGGAAATGTCCGCATTCGCCCGACTTCGGCCCCTGGTTGGCCATCTGCCAGATCAGCCACTGGTTGACCTCGTACTTGGTCCTGAGGTCCTGCGGATAGAACTTCCCGGCCTTCTCGGCGAGGTACATCATGATGGCGCCCGACTCGAAGATCACGATCGGCTTGCCGCCGCCCTTCGGCTCATGATCCACCATCATCGGCATGCGGTGATTGGGATTCATTTCCAGGAACGCGTCCGTGAACTGGTCGCCGCGCCCGATGTTCACGGGCACGATCTTGTAGGGCGTGCCCAGCTCCTCGAGCAGGATGGTGACCTTCTTGCCATTGGGCGTCGGCCAGTAATGCAGATCGATCATGGTTGCTCCGATGGTGTTGTGCGTGGGGTGCAGGCGCCGAGCGTCGGACGGTCGCCCCGCTTCGTCAATGGTGTATGCTGGTCACCAGAAGGAGACCGGGAGGATCGCACAAGTGAGCCAGACCAAGTGAGCCAGACGTGGGTCCGCAATGCCTGGTATGTCGCCGGCTGGTCGCACGAGCTCGAGGCCGGCCGCATCCTGGCACGCGTCATCATCGACCAGCCGCTGGCGCTCTACCGCAAGGCCGACGGACAGGTCGTGGCCCTGGAGGACCGCTGCTGCCACCGTTTCGCGCCGCTCTCGATGGGCCGGCTTGAGCACGACGATCTGCGCTGCATGTATCACGGGCTCAAGTTCGCGCCGGACGGGCGCTGCGTCGAAATCCCGGGCCAGAAGCTCATTCCGCACAGCGCCTTCGTGCGGCGCTATCCGGCGGCCGAGCGCGGCGGCTGGATGTGGATCTGGATGGGCGACGAGACGCTGGCCGATCCGGCATCGATCCCCGACTCGGTGCGGCTCGGCGATCCCGGCTATCGCATGCGGAGTGGCCAGCTCGACTTCGCGGCGCACTACCTGCTGATTGACGACAACCTGCTCGACCTCTCGCATCTGTCGTTCGCGCACGAGAAGACGCTGGGGCTCGACATGCCGCAATGGGCCGACGAGCGCCCGCGCATCTCTGCCCTGGAGCGGGGCCTGCGCGTGGAACGCTGGTTGCGCGCCCAGCCTTCGCGCAGCTTCATGCGCCGCTGGGGCGAGGCGCTCGACCTGTGGAACAGCTATGACTTTCTCTTTCCCGGCATTTTCCTTTTGCGCACCGCCTTCTATCCGGTCGGCACGGCCGAGCGCTGCAAGGACCAGCCGCCGTCGGAGCCGCCGCTCTTCCTGCGCTACGATGACCAGGCGGTGACGCCGATGACGGCGCGGACGTCGCGCTACTTCTATGCCGCCGGCGCGCGCAGCGCCGACCTCGATGAGGATCGCGTCGGCCGACTCTATGCTGTCGTCGAGGCGGCCTTCAATGAAGACAAGGCGATCATCGAGGCGCAGCAGAAGTTGATTGATATGGATCCCGAGCGCCGCATGTTGCCGACCAGCCTCGATGCCGGTCCGACTCAGTTCCGCAAGCTCGTTCAGACACTGCTCGATCATGAAGGCCAGCCGGGCCCGGCCAGGAACGCAACAGTACAAGTAGGGTAGGTCGTGACCGACAATCAGAATGGGCGGTCCGTCCGCCGTCTCGAGGATGCGCGTTTCCTGCTGGGGCGCGGCCGCTATGTCGAGGACATCGATGCAGGTGCCGCGCTGCACGGCCATGTCCTGCGCTCGCCACACGCCCATGCGTTGATCCAGTCGATCGATGTTTCGGCCGCCGCGGCCCTACCCGGCGTTCGCCTGGTCGCGACCGCTGCCGATCTTGCGGCCGATGGACTGGGGCCGCTGCCTTGCATGGCGGCGGTGAAGCCTTTGATCGTGCCGCCGCGACCGGCGCTGGCCGTGGGCCGGGTACGCCACGTCGGCGATCCGGTGGCCTTCGTCGTGGCGGACAGCGCCGAAGCGGCGCGCGGCGCCGCCGATCTGATCGAGGTCGACTACGAGCCCATCCCCACCGTCGTGGATGGCAAGGAGGCGCTCGCCGCCGGCGCGCCCGCGATCTGGGACCAGGCGCCGGGCAATCTCGCCTTCCATCTCCAGAAGGGCGACCATGAGGCGGTGGCGCAGGCCATGAAAGCGGCGGCTCACGTCGTTGCCGTGGAGGTGATGAACAATCGGGTCATCGTGGTCCCGCTCGAGCCGCGTGCCGGCATCGCCCGCTACGATGCGGCGACCGGGACGATGGATCTCGAGCTGACCGGGCAGGGACTGCACGGCATCCGCCGCCAGCTTGCCGAGTTCGTCTTCAAGGTCCCGCTGGAGCGCATCCAGCTTCGTGCGCCCGACGTCGGTGGTGGCTTCGGGATGAAGAACTTTCTCTACCCCGAATGGGTGCTGCTGCTATGGGCGGCGCGCAAGCTCGGCCGTCCGGTCCGCTGGATCGCCGACCGCGCCGAGGAGTTCGTGTCCGGTGCCCAGGGCCGCGATATCTCGGCCTCGGCAAAGATCGCGCTCGATGCGACAGGCCGCATCCTGGCGCTCGACGTGGCGATGGTCGCCAATCTCGGCGCCTACCTTTCGGGCAACGGGCCCGGGGCGTCGGCTGTCGCCGCCTCGACGGCGCACGGTGGCGTCTACGACATCCCCCTGATTGCGGTGGACGTGCGCGGTGCCT
Source organism: Reyranella massiliensis 521 (assembly GCA_945862125.1). GTDB lineage: Bacteria > Pseudomonadota > Alphaproteobacteria > Reyranellales > Reyranellaceae > Reyranella > Reyranella massiliensis_A. The sequence goes on along the minus strand of CAMAYC010000146.1, from coordinate 7,523 downwards.
TCACCAACACCGTGCCGGTCGATGCCTATCGCGGCGCCGGCAAGCCCGAGGCCAACTACATCACCGAGCGCGCGATCGAAGCGGCGGCGCGCGTGATCGGCCGGGATCCCGCCGACTTGCGGCGGCAGAACCTGATTGCTTCGTTCCCGCACCGGACCGCGATGGGGATGGCGATCGATTCGGGCGGCTTCGTCGCCAATCTCGATGCCGCCGTCGTGCGTGCGGAGATGGACGGTTTCGAGGCGCGGCGCGCGGCGGCGAGGGCGCGCGGCCGGCTGCGTGGCATCGGCGTGGGCTGCTTCCTCGAGACTTCGCGCGGGGCCCCCAATGAAGGGGCCGAGGTCCGCTTCCAGCCCGATGGCACCGTGACGATCGCGCTGGGCACCGAGTCGAACGGGCAGGGGCACGAAACCTCCTTCGCGCAGATCGCGTCCGCGCATCTCGGCCTGCCGATCGCTTCCTTCCATTACGTCCAGGCCGACACGCGTCAGGTGAAGAGCGGCGCGGGCCACGGCGGCGCGCGGTCGATGCACATGGGCGGCGCTGCGCTCGTGAAGGCGATGGATGCAGCCCTGGAGAAAGCGCGGCGGCTGGCGGCACATCTCTTGCAGGCATCAGGCGATGATCTCGATTATGGCCAAGGCCGCTTCGTCGTGCGCGGCACCGACCGCGGCATCGATCTCGCGGCGCTTTCGAGAAGCGCCGAGGATGCGACGAACCTTCCGGAAGGCATGTCGCCCGAGGCCGGCAAGGGACTGGGCGAGCACGTGCTGAACATCACCGACGTCTTCACCTTTCCGAGCGGCTGCCACGTCGCCGAGGTCGAGATCGATCCCGACACCGGCGCCTGCGAGCTGGTGCGTTATACCGCCGTCGACGACTACGGCCGCCTCATCAACCCGATGCTGACCGAGGGCCAGGTGCAGGGCGGTGTCGTGCAGGGCATCGGTCAGGCGTTGCTGGAGCATACCGTCTACGATGTCTCGTCGGGGCAGCTGCTCAGCGGCTCGCTGATGGACTATGCATTGCCGCGCGCCGACGACCTGCCGTCGTTCGACATCGACCTGATCGAGCGGCCGACCGAGGCCAATCCACTGGGCGTGAAAGGCTCGGGACAGGCGGGCTGTATCGCCGCCCCGCAGACCGTGATGGCCGCCGTTCTCGACGCGCTCCGTCCCGCCGGCGTGACGGCACTCGACATGCCGGCGACGCCGGCCCGCATCTGGAAAGCCCTTTCGTCGGTAGGCCGGCGGCATTGATCGAGGAGAAGGCGCGGCCTGCGCAGCGCCTTCTGGCCGGCATCCTGTTCATGTGCGGTGCCGGACTGCTGTTTCCTGTCATGAGCGGCTTCGCCAAGTTCCTCGGCGCCGACTACAACACATTGCAGATCTCCTGGGCGCGTGCCTTCGGGCATATCGTCTTCATGCTGATCTTCTTCGTGCCGCGCTTCGGCATCGGCATGCTGCGCACACGGCGCCCGCTTACGCAGCTCGCGCGCTCGGCGATGCTCTTTACGTCGAATGCCGCGAGCTTCCTCGCCATCGTCTTCATCCCGCTCGCCCAGGCGTCCGCGATCACGATGATGGCGCCGTTGCTCGTCCTGCCGCTCGCCTGGATCGTGTTGCGCGAGCATTCCACCCGCGGCGCCATCGTGGCGCTGGGCGTCGGCTTCGTGGGTGTGCTGGTCCTGATCCAGCCCGGCACGGAGCTGTTCCACTGGGCCTCGCTGCTCTCGCTGCTGAGCGCGGCCTGTTACGCCATCTACCAGGTGCTGACGCGGCTCATCTCCAACATCGACTCGCCCGAGACATCGGCGATCTACAGCTCGACCGTCGGCGGCTTCGGCATGCTGCTGGTGCTGCCGTTCGTGTGGAAGACGCCAGAGGGCCTGCGCGACATCTTCTATTTCTGCAGCCTCGGCGTGCTCGGTGCCATGGGCCACTATTTCGTCGCCCGAGCGCTCGCCTATGCGCCTGCCAACATCGTGGCGCCGTTTCAGTACATGCAGCTCCTGGGCTCGGTGATCGTGGGCTACCTCTTCTTCGGCGACTTCCCGGATCTCCTGGGCTGGGTCGGCGCCGCCATCATCGTCGGTTCGGGCCTCTATATCGGCCTGTCGCAGCGCAAGCCGTCGCCTTAGCCAGCCGTTACCGGCGAGAAGTCGACGTACCAGCTCTTCGGGTGCACGTAGCCCTTCACCTTGCCCGATATCGCATTGGGCCACACGTCGTGCACCACCCAGACGAACACCGCCTCGTCGACCATGCGCGTGTTGATCTTGGCCAGCACCTTGTCGAGTGCCGCGGGGTCGGCCGTCGTGCGGGCTTCGGCACAAAGCTTGTCGAACTCGGGATCGTTGATGTAGCCCCAATTCGAGCCCTTGGGGGGCACCATCTGGCTGTCGGCGAAGCGCATGAAGGCGTTGTGCGGGTCCATCGTGTTCCAGCTCACGTTGATGGCACCGAACTGGCTGCCCTCCGGCGACTTGGCGCCCTGGCGCATCGTGTTGAGCAGCGCATTCCAGTCCATCACCTGGAACTCCATGTCGATGCCGATCTCGGCGAACTGCTGCTGGATGAACTCGTTCATGATCAGTGGGTACATCTGCCCCGAGCCCGAGGTCGAGATGGCGACCTTGGTCTTGAGCCGCTTTTGCGGCCCATAGCCCGCCTCGGCCATCAGCTTCTTGGCCTCGGCCGGGTCGTACTTGATCTTGAATGAAGGTGTGCCGAACCACGGATGGTCCGACGGCACGCAGCCCACGGCGGGAGCGGCGAGACCTCCCAGCAGCTTGACCATCGAATCGCGGTCAATGGCGAGGTTCATCGCCTTGCGCACGCGGATGTCGGCGGTGGGCTGGCCCGGCAGGAGGTTCAGCGTATAGGGCCACATGTGCGGAATGGCATTCGTCTCGATCTTGCAGCCGCCGGCGCGCAGCTTGTCGAGCGAGTCGGGGGCGGGCGCCTCGATCCAGTCGACGCGGCCGGCCAGCAGGGCCGCCGTCCGGGTCGAGACGTCGGGGATCGGCAGCAGGACCAGGCGCTCGCTCTTGGGGATGCGGTCCTTGTTCCAGTAGCCGGGGTTGCGTTCGAGTTCGGCGCGCTCGCGCGGCGTCCACGCCTTCATCTTCCACGGCCCGGTTCCCGACGGGGACTTCCGGTAGGCCTGCCAGTCGCGGCCGACCTTTTCGAAGTTGGCCGGGCTCGCGATCGGCACACGGTTGAGCAGGGACGGCATCAGAGTATTGACGCCGTTGGTCTGCATCTCGACCTTGTAGTCGTCGATCTTGCGATAGCCGACAAGCGGCCACAGCGAGGCGATCAGCACGCTGCGGCCGAGGCGATCGAAGGCCGGCGACTTGTCGTTCAACGCGCGCTCGAGGGTGAAGATCACCGCGTCGGCGTTGAAGTCCGAGCCGTCGTGGAATTTCACGCCCTGGCGCAGCTCGAAGATCCATTTCGTCTGGTCCGTGGGATCCTGGTACCATTTGGTGGCGAGCCCCGGCACCAGCTTCGCCGGTTCGGTGGCCGAGGAGAGGTCCCATGCCACCAGCGGGTCGTAGAGCGTATAGCCCATGAAGCGGATGCCTTCGGTGCCCTGGTCGGGCGCGCCGTCGGTGGCTGGAATGTCGGCCAGCGTCATGGCGATGCGCAGGGTCGATGGCTGTTGCGCCGCGGCGGGGCGCGTCACGGCCGCAGCGGCGAGGGGTAGGGCAGCACTGGCGAGAAGAGCGGCGCGACGTGTGAGCATGAGGAACCTCCGGAGCTCCGAGGGGAGTTCCGATACACGAAGCATGAAGCGCGCCAGCAGTAGGGCGGCATGCTTCTTGCTGCCATTATCGCACCCATGACCGCCCCCAATACCCTCACCGCCATCGAAGTTGCCCAACGGATCGATGCCGGCACGCTCACGGCCGAAGCCGTGATGCGCGCCCATCTCGATCGCATCGACGCACGCGACGCCGACGTGCTCGCGTGGTCGCATCTCGCCCGCGACGCTGCCCTCGAACGCGCCAAGTTGCTCGATCGTGGCCCACGCCAGGGGCTGCTGCACGGCGTCCCGATGGGGGTAAAGGACATCATCGATTCCTTCGACCAGCCCACGACCTACGGCTCGCCGATCTACAAGACCCACCAGCCGCCGAGCGATGCCGCCACCGTGGCGCTGGCTCGCGGCGCTGGCGCGATCCTGCTGGGCAAGACGGTGACGACGGAATTCGCCAACCGTTTTCCCGGGCCCACGCGCAACCCGCACAACCCCGCCCACACGCCGGGCGGTTCCTCGTCGGGCTCGGCAGCGGCCGTGGCCGACTTCCAGGTGATGCTGGCCACCGGCACGCAGACGGGCGGCTCGGTGATCCGGCCCGCGGCCTTCTGCGGTGTCGTGGGGTATAAGCCGAGCTACGGCCATTTCCCGACGGCGGGCATGAAGGCCAACACCGAATGGCTCGACACGATCGGCGCCTATGCCCGCAGCGTGGAGGACATTGCCCTGTTCCGCGCCGCGTTGATGGCGATCCCCTTTACGCCGATCGCCAGGCTCGCGGCGCCGCCGCGCATCGCCGTCTGTTTCACCCATCATCGTGACGAGCTCTCGGCCGAGGGCACGAAGGCCGTGAACGATGCCGCCGCGGCACTGGCCAAGGCCGGTGCGCAGGTGAAGGAGATCGAACTGCCGCCGCCGGTGCGCGACATGACCGCGGGCCAGAAGACGCTGAGCGCCTTCGACGGACCGCGCGCCCATGCCGACGAAGCGCGCCGCTTCCCGCATCTGTTGAGCGACATGCTCAAGGACGACAAGCTCGCGGCCGGTGCGAAGATCGACTACGCGACCTGGGTTGCGGCCCGCAAGCTGGGCGATACCGGCCGTGCCGCGGTCGATGCGCTGTTTCAGGATATCGACCTCATCCTGACGGCGCCGGCCAAGGGCGAGGCGCCCAAGGGACTCGAGCGGACCGGCGATGCCACCTTCAACCTGTTGTGGACGTACCTCTGGATGCCGTGCGTGACCTTGCCCTTCGCCAAGGGACCGGCCGGATTGCCCATCGGCATTCAACTGGTCGGCCGTCAGCATGAGGATGCCCGCCTGCTCGACATGGCCGCCTGGGTGAAAGGAGCGCTGTCATGAAGCCGCTCTCCGCTACCGAAGCGGTTGCTGCCCTCGAAGCGGGCACGCTCACCTCGGAAAAACTGGTGCGCGACTGCCTCCACCGCATCGCCGAGCGCGATGCAACCGTGAAGGCCTGGGCCTTTCTCGATCCGGCGCTCGCGATCGCACAGGCCAAGGCCGCCGATGCCACGAAGGGCGGCCTGCTGCGCGGCATTCCCGTCGGCATAAAGGACATCATCGACACGTACGATATGCCGACCGGCCACAACTCGCCGATCTTCGAAGGCAAGGTGCCGTTCGGCGACGCCGCCTGCGTGGCGCTCTGCCGGACTGCCAATGCCGTGATCCTGGGCAAGACGGTGACGACCGAATTCGCCAACCGCCATCCCGGCGCCACGACCAACCCGCACAATCCGGCCCACACGCCGGGCGGCTCCTCGTCCGGCTCGGCAGCGGCAGTGGCCGACGGCCAGGTGCCGCTCGCCTTCGGCACGCAGACCGGCGGCTCGGTGATCCGCCCCGCCGCCTATTGCGGCGTGGTCGGCTACAAACCGACCTACGGCGACTTCAACCGCGTCGGCATCAAGATGCAATGCCATTCGGTCGACACGCTGGGCCTGATGGCCCGCACCTTGGACGATATCGCCCTGTTCCGTGGCGTCGTGCTCAAGCTTCCGGCGGTGAAGATCGATCGCGACATCGACCGCCCGCGCATCGGCATCTGCCGCTCGCCGGTGTGGGACAAGGCCGAACACGAGACCAAGGTCCTGCTTGAGGCCACGGCCACCAGGCTCGCCGACAAGGGCGCCACCGTGGTCGATGTCTCCTTTGCCGCGGCCTTCGCCACCATCATCGACGACCACGCCGCCATCACCGGCTGGGAGAGCGTGCGCAACTACGCCGACGAGCGGCTGCGCAATCCCGACAAGATGAGCGCCGAGATCAAGGACGGGCCGATGAAGCGCGGCCTCGAAGTCGGCTTCGAGCGCTACGTCGCGGCCCAGCGCCAGGCCGTGGCCTTCCGCGCCCATGTCGACTCGTTGTTCGACAAGGTCGACGTGCTGCTGACGCCGAGCGCGCCGGGCGAGGCGCCGGAAGGCATCGGCTTCACGGGCGACCCGGTGTTCAATTCGATCTGGACCTTGGCCCATACGCCCTGCGTCACGCTGCCGGCCGGCACCGGCTCGAAGGGCCTGCCGCTCGGAATTCAGTTGGTCGGCCTGCGCCACGCCGACGACCGGCTCCTTTCCACCGCCGCGTGGGTCGCGGCGCATCTCGACTGAGGTCACGCCATGCCCAGGATCAACGGTGAACGACTCCTGGCCGATCTGCGGCGCATCGCCGATTTCGGCCGCTACGAAACCGGCGTGCACCGGCCGCACCTCTCGCCGCAGGATGTCGAGAGCCGGCACTGGCTCGCGGGCCGCATGAAGGAAGCGGGGCTCGAGCCGGTGATCGACGGCATCGGCACGGTGATCGGCAAGAGTCCCAAGACCGGTCCCCGGCTGCTGATGGGCTCGCACTCCGACACCCAGCCCCGGGGCGGCTGGCTCGACGGGGTCATGGGCGTGATCTACGGGCTCGAAGTGGCGCGGGCGCTGAGCGAGGATCCCGAGACGGCGCATCTCGCCGTCGACGTCGCATCTTGGGCCGACGAGGAGGGCCACTGGGGCCAGATGACGGGCAGCCGCTCGTTCGTCGGGCTGTTCTCCGAGGCCGACATCGACAAGGCCAAACACCGCGACGAGGGCACGCCGATGCGCGAGGCGCTGAAGGCCGCCGGCCTCGACAAGACCCCGCGCGAGCACCTGGAGGAGGGGCGGTACCGCGGCTATCTCGAGGCCCATATCGAGCAGGGCGGTCTCCTGGAAGCGGGCGGCAAGCGTATCGGCATCGTCACGGCGATCGTCGGCATCATGCAGTTCCGTCTCACCTTCCATGGCGTCCAGAACCATGCCGGCACCACGCCGATGCCGATCCGCAAGGATGCCGGCGCCGCCATGATGCGGCTCTACAACGACGTGATGGACAAGTTCCCCACGGTCTCCGGTCCGCGCAGCGTCTGGACCGTCGGCAAGATGTCGATCGAGCCCGGTGCGCCCGCGATCGTTCCCGGCAAGGCCGAGATGATCCTGCAGTTCCGCGATGCCGACACCAAAGTGCTGCAGGCGTTCGAGGCCAAGCTGATGGAGATCGTGGCGGATCATCAGAAGAAGAGCCCATGCAAGATCGAGTGCGTGAACCTCTCGCGCACCCAGCCGCTGCTGATGGACGACCGCTTCCTCGAGGCGATCGAGGAGTCGGCCGGGACGCACGCGCCCGACCTGCACGTCCGCATGCCGTCCGGCGCCGGCCACGATGCGCAGGTGATCGGCCTCAAGATCCCTGCCGCCATGATGTTCGTGCCCTCGATC
>CAMAYC010000145.1 GCA_945862125.1 Reyranella massiliensis 521 | reverse complement strand
CGCGGCGCCTGGTTCGGCAACAAGATGGGCTGGGAGCGGCCGAACTGGTTTGCCGGCACCGGCAAGATGCCGAACATGCAGTACGGCTGGGGCCGCGGCGAGTGGTTCAGCCATGTCGCGGCCGAGCATCGCGCCACCCGCGAAGGCGTTACCGTGGTCGACGAGACCTCGTTCGGAAAATTCCTGATGCAGGGCCGCGACGCCGAGAAGGTGTTGCAGCACCTCTGCGCCAACGATATCGCAGTGCCGGTGGGCCGCACTGTCTACACCGGACTGCTGAACGACCGCGGCACCTTCGAGAGCGACGTCACCATCGCCCGGCTGGGGCGCGAGAAGTTCCTGATCGTGACAGGCTCAGCCCAGGTGACTCGCGATGCTGACTGGATCGGCCGCCACATACCCGAGGCCGCGCATGTCACCCTGACCGACGTGACCGCGGCATGGACCGTGCTGTCGGTGATGGGTCCCCGGAGCCGCGCGCTGCTGCAGAAGGTGAGCCGCGCTGACTTCTCCAACGAGGCGTTTCCCTTTGCCACCATCCGTGAGATCGGCGTCGGCCACGCCACCGTCCTGGCATCGCGCCGCACCTACATGGGCGAGCTCGGCTGGGAGCTTTACGTACCGGTCGAATTCGCCGTCACGGTGTTCGAGACCCTGCACGAAGCCGGAATCGAATTCGGCCTGCGGGATTCCGGCTACTACGCGATCGATACGCTGCGGCTGGAGAAGGGCTACCGGGCCTGGGGCCGCGAGCTCACGCCCGACGACAATCCCTTCCAGGCCGGCCTCGGATGGGCTGTGAAGCTCGACAAGCCCGGCGGCTTCATCGGCCAGAAGGCGTTGGTCGAGGCCAAGGCCAAGCCGCTGGCACGGCGTCTGGTGTCCGTGGTGCTGCAGGATGGCGAACCACTCCTGTGGGGCGGCGAGGCCCTGCTGCGTGACGGCAAGCCGGTGGGCGATCTCACCTCGGCCGGCTACGGCCATACGATCGGCGCTTCGGTCGGCATGGGCTATGTGAAGCGCGTGGACGGCGCGAGCATCGATGCCGCCTGGCTGGACGCCGGCCGCTTCGAGGTGGATCTCGCCGGCACGCGCCTTGCGGCAAAGGTATCGCTGCGCTGCCCCTACGATCCCAGCGGAGCGCGGATCAAGGGGTGATCGACCGTCTTGAGCCGGGTGTCGGCAAGCTCGCCGGCCGCCTCGAGGATCGGATAGGCCACCGTCGTCAGGTGGCCGTTGATGCGCTTGAGGTCGCGGATCACGTCCATGTGGATCGAGCTGGTCTCAATCGACTCCGGCCTTCCCTCGCGTAGGCGGGCGAAGTGGCTGTCGGCGGCGCGGGCTTCGGCCTCGCGCATGGCGGTCTTTTCGGCGACCAGCCGGCGGGCCAGCGCGATATCGCGCGTGGTGAAGACGTTCAGCGCCAGGCCCAGGTTCTCCAGCACGCGGGCATGGAACACCCTGAGCTCTGCCATGCCTTCTGGTGAGAAGGCGTAGCGGTTGCGGATCTTCTTGGTCGCAAGTTCCATCAGGTTCTTGTCGATGATGTCGCCGACATGCTCGAGATTCATGGTGAAGCTCAGGATCTCGACGTAGCGCTTTCCGTCTTCCTCGCCTAGCTCGTTGCGCGAGACCTGGATGAGATAGAGCTTGATGGCCTCGTGCAGCCGGTCGACGGCGTCGTCCGCCGCCTCGATCGCCTTCACCGCTTTGGGATCGCTGCGTTCGAAGACGTCCATGGTCTCGCGCAGCATGTCGGCCACCCTGTCGCCGAGGTTCAGCGTCTCGCGCAAGGCGCAACCCAGCGCCTCGGCGGGGGAATCGAGCACGTTGGGGTCGAGGTGGCGGGGTCTCGCCGGATCGTCGGCGACCGGGCGGGCCGGCAGCAGCCTTCGACAGAGCCACGCCACGGTGTCGATCAACGGCAGGAAGAGGATCGCGGTGGCGAGGTTGAACGCCGTATGGAAGTTGACCGCGAGCCGCGTCGCCGAGGGATCGAGCCACGTTATCGCCTGGAGGACCGGGCTGAGAAAGGGAAGGATCGCGAGGCCGACGATGCCGCGCGTGATCAGGTTGCCGAGCGGCACGCGCCTGGCCTCCACGTCAGCGCCGGCCTGCGCCATGTAGGGTGCCAGTGCGCCGCCGATGTTGGCGCCGATCACCAGGGCGAGAGCGAGCTTGGGTTCGACCAGGCCGCCCATGGCAAACGACATGATCAGGAGCACGACCGACAGGCTCGAATGGACGAACCAGGTGGCGAGCGTCGCCAGGATGACGGCGATGACATATTCATCCTGCAAGCCGCCCAGCGCCGCCATGAAGGCCGGGGCCTCGCGCAGCGGCCCCGTGGCCGCGGACAGAAGCTTGAGCGACAGCAGCATCAGGCCGAGCCCGATCGCGACGCGGCCGAGATGGCGTGATTTCTCCTGCTCGCTCGAGAGGAAGGCGATGACACCAGCGCCGATGGCGAGTGGAGACACCCAGCCGAGGTCGAATGACAGCACTTGGGCCGCGATCGTGGTTCCGACATCGGCACCCAGCATGACCGCGAGCGCGATGGGGAGCGGGATCAGGCCGCGGCCGGCGAAAGAGGAGAGGAGGAGCGCCGTTGCGGTGCTCGACTGCAGTACGCCCGTGATGGCGAGGCCGCCGGCGAAGGCGGTGACGCGGTTGCGCGAGCAGGTGGCGATGGCCCGGCGCAGCGTCGCCCCGAAGGCGCGTGTGAGGCCGGTGCGGACCATGCGCACGCCCCACAGCAGCAAACATACGCTGCCCAGCACATTCAGGAGAGTCTCTACGCCATGCATGATTGTCGAATCCTACGCCTCGCGGATCGACGATGAAAGTTATTTGACAGTTTTGTTACAGGCGCGATCTCAAGAGGCGAGGCCTGTCGCCTCGTCCATGAACGCGCGCACCAAGGCGACACGGCGGCGCTCCTGCAGGCAAAGCGCATATTCGGCAACGGCGAGATCGCCGTCGGCGACGCTGATGCGGCGGAAGCGGCGGTCCTCGCCGAGTTCGCTGGCGAACACCGCGCCGATGCCGAAGCCTGCAGCCACCGCTTCGCGCACGCCCTCGCGGGTCTGCACCTCGACGATGGAACCCGGCCGAACGTCAGCCGCCGCCATCGCCTGCTCCAGCACCTCGCGGGTAATCGAGCCGCGCTCGCGCAGCACCAGCTCCTGGCCGTTGAGGGCGGCCAGTGCCGCGCGGCCCTTCTTCGCCAGCGGATGGCCGGTGGGTGCGAACAGCACCACGCGGTCGGTGCGCAGCCGCACCGCGTGCAGGCGCGGGTCGGACACGCTCTTGGCCATCACCGCCACATCGGCCTCGTGGCGCAGCAGGCGCTCGAGCACGACGGCGGAATTGTCGATCGAGAGGGCAAAGGTGAGACCGCCGGCGCGCTTCCGGAGTGCCGCCATGATCGGCACGACGTGATGGGCCGAGTCGGCGGCAATCCGGAGATGGCCCCGGGTCAGGGCCTGCTCGCCGGCGAGCAGGGCGCGCGCTTCCTCCTGCAGGGCGAAGAACCGCGTCGTCACGCCGTGCAATTGCCGGCCGGTCTCGGTCGGGGTGACGCTGCGGCCGCGGCGGTCGAACAGGTGCACGCCATAGGCCTTCTCCAGGGCCGTCACCTGGCCCGACAGGTTGGGCTGGCTGAGGCCAGAGGCGCGGGCGGCGGCGGAGAAGGAGCCCGATTCGGCCACGAGATGAAAGGCGCGGAGCTGGGTGGGCGTCATATATGTGAAACCTATAGGTATCATATGGAATATATACTGGACGGATAGAAGACGCGAGCCGATCATTGTCGCCATGACCACCAAGAACCCTGCCGCTTCCGAAACCGGCGATCCGCTGCTGCTGACGCCCGGGCCCCTCACCACCTCGGCCAGCGTGAAGCAGGCCATGGTCCACGACTGGGGCTCGCGCGATGCAGGCTTCCTCGCCATCAACAAGATGGTCCTCGACCGCATCGTCGAGCTGGCCGGTGGCCAGGGGACCCATGTCACCGTGCCGGTGCAGGGTTCAGGCACCTTCGCCGTCGAGGCGATGATCACCAGTTTCGTGCCCAAGACCGGCAAGCTGCTGGTCCTGATCAACGGCGCCTACGGCCAGCGAGCCCTGAAAATTGCCCAGATCGCCGGCCGTGCCACGGCCTCGCTCGAAACACCTGAAGACACGCCGCCCGATCTCGCCAAACTCGAGAAGATGCTGGCCGACGACAAGGCCATCACTCACATCTTTGCCGTCCATTGCGAGACCACCTCCGGCATCCTCAATCCCATCGCCGAGGTGGCGGCTATCGTCGCCAGGCAGGGCCGCCGCCTGCTGGTCGATTCGATGAGCGCTTTCGGCGCCCTCGAGATCGATGCTCGCAACATCTACTACGACGCGCTCGCCGCCTCCTCGAACAAGTGCCTCGAAGGCGTACCGGGCCTGGGCTTCGTCGTCTGCCGCAACACCGCCCTCGCCGAGTGCAAGGGCAACGCCACCACGCTGGTGCTCGACCTGTTCGACCAGGCCGAAGCCTTCGCCCGCACCGGTCAGTACCGCTTCACGCCGCCGATCCATGTCATCGTGGCGCTGGGCAAGGCGATCGAGGAGCATGCGGCCGAGGGCGGCGTCGCCGGCCGCGGCAAGCGCTACCGGGACAATGCCAAGTTGCTGATCGACGGCATGCGCGCCATGGGCTTCCAGACCTTGCTGCCGAACGAGCTGCAGGCCCCGATCATCGTCACCTTCCACATGCCGACCGATCCCAAGTTCGTCTTCCAGCGCTTCTATGACGGGCTGAAGGACCGCGGCTACGTGATCTACCCCGGCAAGCTCACGGTGGCCGATTCGTTCCGCATGGGCTGCATCGGCCGCCTCTATCCCGAGCACATGAAGGGCGCGCTCGCCGCTGTCCGTGAGGTGCTGGACGAGCTGCGGGTATCCAATGGCGGCCCCGCCTTGGCGGCGGAGTAGGGAGTAGAACCATGGCACCCGACAGCATCAACACGACCAACAAGGACATTGGCGGAAGCGGCATCACGGTCAACGACCGTACCTATCGTTTGCCCAAGCAGCCCGTCGTCGTGGTTTGCATCGACGGCTCCGAGCCCGGCTACATCGAGGGCGCCGTCGAGGCGGGTCGCGCGCCTTGGTTTGCCAAAGTGCTCAAGCAGGGGACCAGCCTGATCGGCGATTGCGTCGTTCCCTCCTTCACCAACCCCAACAATCTCTCGATCGTCACCGGCCGGCCGCCGGCCGTGCACGGCATCAGCGGCAACTACTTCCTCGATCCCGATACCGGGAAAGAGGTGATGATGAACGACCCGAAATTCCTGCGCGTCGAGACGCTGTTCCCGGCCTTCCAGCGCGCTGGTCTGCGCATCGCCGTCGTCACCGCCAAGGACAAGCTGCGCGGCCTCTTAGGCAAGGGCCTCTCGCTCGGCGCCGGCAAGGCCTGCAGCTTTTCCTCGGAGAAATCCGACAAGGCGACCTTGTCCGAGAACGGCATCGAGAACGTTAATGCCCTGGTCGGCATGCCGGTGCCCGACGTTTACAGCGCCGGCCTCTCGGAGTTCGTCTTCGCCGCGGGCGTAAAGCTGATGGAACGCGATCGGCCGGAGATCATGTATCTGTCGACCACCGACTACATCCAGCACAAGCACGCCCCGGGCACGCCCGTCGCCAACGATTTCTACGCCATGATGGACGGCTACATGGCCAAGCTCGACGCCATGGGCTGCACCATCGTGCTGACGGCCGACCACGGCATGAACGCCAAGTTCGGCGCCGATGGCCAGCCTGACGTGATGTACCTGCAGGATCTGTTCGACAAATGGCTGGGCACCGACAAGGTGCGCGTCATCCTGCCGATCACCGATCCCTACGTGGTCCATCACGGCGCGCTGGGATCCTACGCCGTGGTCTACCTGCCGGCAGATGCATCGCCGCAGGAATGGGCCGCCAAGGTTAAGGCGCTGCCGGGCATCGAGGCCGTGCTCACGCGGGACGAGGCTGCCGCCCGCTTCGAGTTGCCCGCCGATCGCCTCGGCGACCTCATCGTCGTCTCGACCAAGCACAAGGTGCTGGGGACGTCGGCCTCGCGCCACGACCTCTCGGGCCTGACGGAGCCGCTGCGCAGCCACGGCGGCATCTCCGAGCAGAAGGTGCCCTTGCTCTGCAACCGCAAGCTCGCGGGCGAAGCGGGGACGCGCCGTTGGCGCAACTTCGACGCCTTCGACCTCGCCCTGAACCTCGTCGCCTGAGAGATCAAAATGGACACCGTCACCCGCACCGACTCCGACGTCCGGCACGAATACCTCCGCATTGCCGGCAAGAAGGTCGAGACCGGCGCGCGCCTCGAAGTGCGCTTCCCCTGGGACAACCGCCTCGTCGGCACGGTGCCGAGGGCCACGCCCGAGCTGGTAGCCCAGGCCTTCCAGATCGCCCACGACTACAAGCCCAAGCTGACGCGCTATCAGCGCCAGCAGATCCTGCTCAAGACCGCCGAGCTGCTGGTCGCGCGCAAGCAGGAACTCAGCCGTCTCATCACCCTCGAGTCGGGGCTGTGCCTGAAAGACTCGCTGTACGAGGTCGGCCGCGCCTACGACGTCTTCACCTTCGCGGGCCAGCTCTGCCTGTTCGACGATGGCCAGACCTTTTCCTGCGATCTCACCCCGCACGGCAAGCCGCGCAAGATCTTCACGCTGCGCCAGCCGCTAAATGCCATCAGTGCCATCACCCCCTTCAATCATCCGCTCAACATGGTGGCCCACAAGCTGGCGCCGGCCTTCGCCACCAACAACTGCGTCGTGCTGAAGCCCACCGAACTGACGCCGCTCACGGCGCTGTTCCTGGCCGACACGCTCTACGAGGCGGGCCTGCCGCCTGAGATGCTGTCGGTCATCACCGGCAATCCGAACGACATCGGCGATGCCATGATCACCGATCCGCACGCCGACCTCATCACCTTCACGGGCTCGGTCCGCGTCGGCAAATACATCGCCGACAAGGCCGGCTATAAGCGCATCGTCCTGGAACTCGGCGGCAACGACCCGCTGATCGTCATGGAGGATGCCGACCTCGACAAGGCGGCCGACCTCGCCGTCGCCGGCGCCACCAAGAACTCGGGCCAGCGCTGCACCGCCGTGAAGCGCATCATCGTCGTCGACAAGATCGCCGACGCATTCGTCGAGCGCGTGCTGGCCAAGGCGAAGAAGCTGAAGGCGGGCGATCCGCTCGATCCCGAGACCGATGTCGGCACCGTGATCAACGAACGTTCCGCCACGCTCTTCCAGAACCGCGTCAGCGAGGCCGTGGCCAAGCACGGCGCCAAGCTGCTGCACGGCAACGACCGCCGTGGCGCGCTGTTTCCGCCCACCGTGGTCGACCATGTCGATCCGACCTGCGAGCTGGTGCGCGAGGAGACGTTCGGCCCGGCGATCCCGATCATCCGGGTAAAGGACATCGCCCACGCCATCCAGGTTTCCAACGGCACCGCCTATGGTCTTTCCTCGGGCGTCTGCACCGACCGCCTCGACTACATCACCAGGTTCGTGGACGAACTGCAGGTCGGCACGGTGAATATCTGGGAGGTGCCGGGCTATCGCATCGAGATGTCGCCCTTCGGCGGCATCAAGGATTCGGGCCTCGGCTACAAGGAAGGCGTGCTGGAAGCGATGAAGAGCTTCACCAACGTGAAGACCTGGTCGCTGCCCTGGCCCGGCTAGAGCGGCGGCCGAGACACCTCCACGACCCGTGGAGGTCGTATGTCCCACGGTTCGCCGCGCAAGCTCTTGAAACTCTTCTAGAATCCTCCTTCTGCTGGTGACGGTCGATGCGCGGCAGAAGCGTGCATTTTCAGGAATAAGATTTTGTGCCGAAACGGCGGACAGAGCCGTGTGTTTGCGGAAGAGATTGCCCGACACATACTGAAGAACATATAGAGAACAAGCCCAAAGTTCAAGCCCGTGACGACGAGCTGAGCCCGCGGCCGTGGGACGGACCCAGCATGTAGCGACGACCTAACCGCCTAAGTCTCTGCCAGAGTGACCACGACGCTGCCCGTCTTGTGCCCGGTCTCCACGTGCGTGTGGGCATCGGCGATCCGGGCGAACGGGTAGGTGCTGCCGACAACGGGCCTGACCGCTCCGCTTTCGGCGAGCTTGGCGAGCAAGGCGAGGTCTTCGGCGCGTTCGGGAGCGGTTCCGCCGGCGACTTTCCGGCCGCTCATCATGGATTGGAATGGCGCCCGTAGAAGATCGGGCAATCCGGAGGCGACCAACAGCAGGCGTCCATTCTCGTTCAGGACGTTCCGCGTGCGTGCGAAGGGCGCATTGCCCACGGTGTCGAAGATGACGTCCCAACGCTCGCCGCTGGTGGCGAAGTCGGCCGAACGGTAATCGATGACGGCATCCGCGCCGAGCGAGCGGACCAGCTCCGACTTGGCGCCGGAACAAACGGCTGTGGCGTGAGCCCCGAAGTGCTTCGCAAGCTGCAAGGCCGCCACGCCGACGCAGCCGGAAGCACCATTGACGAGCAGGCGTTCGCCTTGCTTCAGACGACCGGGCCCGCGCAGGAAGTGGAGCGCCGTCGTGCCTCCGAAGGCGATTGCGGCGGCGTCCTCGAACCCAAGGCCGGCGGGTTTGGCAGTCAATGTCCCATCCTCGCGCATCGTCCGGTATTGGGTGTGGCATCCGAACCCTGCGCCGGCGAAAGCGATGACGGCATCGCCCGGGTGATACCGGGTGACTCCAGGGCCGACCGCCTCGATCACACCCGAGCATTCCGTTCCCAGAATGGGCTGGCGCGGTCGCGACGCGCCGAAAACCAGGCGTGCCATCACTCCAAAGCCGATTGGAAAATTCGCGCCACGTAGCCGGCAGTCACCCGAAGAGACGGTTGTAGCGTGGATGCGGATGAGAACGTCCTTGTCCTTCGGCACCGGCGTCTCGACTTCGCGCAACTGCACGACGTCGGGTGCGCCATAGGCCGTGCAAATGGCGGCCAGCATGTTTCCCTTTGTTCTGGTAAGGAGATTCTCGAAGATCGGCGGTATTGCGCGGGGCGCATCTTATTCGACAAACTGGGCCTGCGGCAGTGGGATGGCCGCAACATGCGAGGGGAAACGTCCGATGAGTGTCAGTCAGGCCGACAAGGCCAAGAAGTTGCGTGCCCTGCACGAGGCGCCCCGCGCCTTCGTCATTCCCAATCCGTGGGACGCAGGCTCCGCCCGGATGCTGGCCGGTCTCGGGTACGAGGCGCTCGCCACGTCGAGCGGCGCCAAGGCCGGCGTGCTGGGCAAGAGCGATGGCAAGGTCACGCGCGAGGAAGCGCTGGCCAATGCGCGCGCGATCGCCGAGGCGGTGGACGTGCCGGTGATCGGCGATCTCGAGAAGGGCTTCGGCGATTCGCCCGATGCGGCGGCGGAGACGATCCGGCAGGCGGCGAGCGTCGGCCTGGTCGGCGGCTCGATCGAGGACGCGACCGGCAACAAGGACAAGGCGCTGTTCGACATCGGCGTCGCGGCCGAACGTGTGGCCGCGGCGGCGAAGGCCGCCCGCGCCCTGCCGTTCGCCTTCGTGCTGACCGCGCGTGCCGAGGGCTTTCTGCGCGGCAGCCCCGACCTGGACGACGTGATCAAGCGCCTGCAGGCCTTCGAGGCAGCGGGCGCCGACGTGCTGATGGCGCCCGGCCTGCCCGACCTCGCCGCGGTCAAGAAAGTGTGCGGCTCGCTCAAGAAGCCGTTCAACTTCATGGCCGGCATCAAGGGCAAGTCGTTCAGCGTCGCCGAACTCGAGGCCGCGGGCGTGAAGCGCATCAGCCTCGCCACCTCGCTTTATCGCGCGGCGATGACCGGCCTTCTGGATGCCGCCAAGGAAGTGAAGGAAAAGGGCACGTTCGGCTACCTCGACCGTACCATGCCGACGCCCGACCTCAACGTCTTCATGAAGGATTAGACCGTCAACATGCTGACCGACGATGAACTGAAGCGTATCGCCGCTGAGGAGCACTATCGCCATTCCATCCGCAAGGCCATCGAGGCACAGGCGCCACCGCCGGAGCCACCGGCCCCTCCCGTTCCCGAAAAGCACAGCTTCGGCAAGAAGCTGTTCGAGTTCTTCAACAGTTCGGTCGGCATGTGGCTGCTGTCGTCGGTCGTCCTGACCGGTGGCGCGGCGATCCTCCAGAATATTCAGCACGACCACGAGATCGCCCTGAAGAACCGCGATGATCTGACGAGCCATAAATTCGAGATCCAGCACCGGCTCGACAGCATGACCTTCCTGCTGAAGCGGGCGAAGACCGTCGGCGACGCCAAGAACGCGCTCAACGGCGTCTTCAAGAGCTCGATCCCCTTGACCCCGGAACTGCAGAACCGCAGCTTGGCCTCGCTCTACCTTACGATCCAGCCGCTGCTGGCCGGGAGTGCGAAGGACAAGACGACGGAGGCCTTCGATCTCGTGAAGCAGCTTGAGGAGTCCGAACTGCTGCTGCAGTCGCAACCCGACGACAAGCCGCTGGACAGCGGCGAGCTTGCAAAGCTCACCAAGGTCATCACGGCGATCCAGAAGCTCCATTTCATTCCATAAAGGGGAACGGGAAAATGCAGGGCAAGCCAGGGAACAATCAGCATCTGTCGCGGCGTCGCCTTATGGCGGCTTCCGCCGTCGGGATGTTCGCCTTCTCCGGGGCCCGCGCCCAGGCCTGGCCGGCCAAGCAGATCCGCGTCATTGCGCCCTATCCGCCGGGCGGCGGCGTCGACACGGTGTCACGCGCCTTCGCCGAGAAGGTCTCGGCCAAGCTCGGGCAGACTATGGTGGTCGACAACCAGCCGGGCGCCGGCGCCACCATCGGCGCGGCGGCGCTCGCCCGCAGCGCGCCGGATGGCTACACGATGATGGTGGGCAGCCTGGTCGACTATTCTATCGCACCGTTCTTCCACAAGAACCTCAGCTTCGACATGGCCAGGGACTTCGTGCCTGTCCTTGAGATCGGCAACGGCACCATCGGCGTCCTGGTGACGCCCAGCCTGCCGGTGAAGAGTGTCCAGGAGCTGATCGCACTGGCCAAGAAGGAGCCGGGCAAGCTCTCTTATGCTTCGTCGGGCGTCGGCGGCCTGATCCATCTCAACTATGAGATGCTGAAGCAGATGACCGGCGCGGAGATGACCCACGTGCCCTACAAGGGCACGTCCTTCTTCCAGGCCGATCTCTACGAGGGGCGGGTGCAGGTCTCGATCGACAATGTGCTGGCGCACCTGCCGCACATTGCCTCGGGAAAGGTGCGCTGCCTCGCCGTCACCTCGAAGACGCGCTCGCCGCTGCTGCCCGAGGTGCCGACCATGGCCGAAGCCGGCGTTCCGGGCTTCGAATCGGCCACCAACTACACGCTGTTCGTGCCCAAGGGGACGCCCGGAGAGGTGGTGGCCAGATTGAACGCAGCGGGTAACGAGGCGGTGAAGGACGCCGACTTCCGCGAGCGCATGCTGAAACTCGGCATCGTGCCGGTCGGCAGCAGCACGCAGCCCGAGGCCCAGGCCAAGATGGCCTCCGAGATCAAGCGCTGGAGCGAAGTCATCCAGAAGGGCAACATCAAGCCGAGCTAAGGTCGGTGAGCCACACAAACCTCACCCTGAGCGACCGTCGTATTGGTCAAGCGGTTACCCATGGTTTCTTGTCCCTGAGGATTGCGTTGAGGATGGTCACAAGCTTGCGCATGCAGGCGACGATGGCGACCTTTGCGGGTTTCCCGGCGGCTCTCAGTCGATGATAGGTCTCG
>CAMAYC010000144.1 GCA_945862125.1 Reyranella massiliensis 521 | reverse complement strand
GCTTCCTTCGACTGGCCCGAGATCGTCGACGTGAGAACGGCGTCGACTTCGTTGTTGATGAGGCCTTTCCACATGGCGTTGTTCGACGAGAACTGAACCGGCGTCATGTCCTTCTCGGTCAGGCCGCCGAAAGCGATCAGGGCAATGACACCCTGGCTCAGGGCCGGCGAACCGACCACGATGCCGAGGCGCTTGCCCTTGAGATCCTTGACCTCCTTCACGCCGGTGTCCTTGGCCACAGCCAGGCCGAGCCCGTTGCACGCCGTCGCAGCCATGATCAGCCGGGTGGCTTGTGGGCCCCAGCTCTTGGTGCCGAACTCGAAGACACCTTCCTGGGCGAAGTAGGTGCCGATGCCCATCTGCGAGATTACGGCTCGATTAGCCTTCACAGGGCCAAGGCGTCCGGTGTCATTTCCAGAAGGCAGCACGCGCACGTCGGTTCCCAGCACATTCTTGAACTGCTGGCCGATAGCGACGGCTATGTTGAATCCCGAGGAGCCGGTATCGTAGGCCGTCCAGGACATTTCCTTGGGGATGGCTTGGCCAAGGGCAGGGCCACAGGCAAGCAAGGCGACGAGCGCGCCCGTGACGACAGAGCGTTTGAACATGTTATCCTCCCAGTGCGTGGCGCCTTGTAGCCGGCACTCATCGCCCGGCCATGTTGCCAAGTCAGGAGGCTAGGTTCAATCAAAGAAGGTGTTAGGCTTGAGGAAGAAAGCAAGCATCAGGCAGCCTTCGTCCGTCCAGGCATCGTGGCGGCTGCCGGGGCGACGCCAGACATAGTTCCCAGCGCTGCAGACGCCGTCATGGTCGGCGAAAGATCCTTCGAGCACGAAGGTCTGCTCGATGGCGACGTGTTCATGCAGCGGAAGGCGCGCTCCGGGCGCCCACCGCATCAGGGCCGTCGACATACCCGTGGCCTTGTTCTCCATCAGGATTTTCCATTCGACGCCGGGAAAGCGCGTCGGCTGCCAAGGCACTTCGGCGACATCGACGTAGGTCGAGTCGGGAACCATTGCTTCGGCGTTCATGCCGCTGCCCTCTGCTTTGCGGCCTTGAGCGTGCCGCCCCGCATGACATGGCCAGGCAAGGGGCGGCCGACGACATCCTCGGCGATTTTCGCGACCTCGATCAGCCTGTCGACGTCGAGGCCGGTCTCGATGCCCATTTCCTCGCACATGTAGGCGAAGTCCTCGGTGCAGATATTGCCGACAGCGCCGTCTGTCGCCGCGAACGGGCAGCCGCCGAGGCCGGCGATCGAGGCATCGAACCGGGTGACGCCCAGCCGGAGGCCGGCATAGGCGGCGGCCATGCCGGTGCCGCGCGTGTCGTGCAGGTGGAGCGAGATCTCGAGTTCCGGCCACTTGCTGCGGATGGCGCCGATCAGGCGTTCGACCGATTGCGGTGTCGCCCAGCCCATGGCGTCGGTGAGCTTGATGCCCTTGAGCACGAAGCCCGCCAACTCGGCCTCGTCGAGCGCCAGCCGAACGCGCTGCAGGATCAACTCGGTGGAAAGCTCGCCCTCGTAGTTGCAGCCGAAGGCGCCAAGGATGATGCCCCATTCGACGGGCATGCCGCGGTCCTTGAAGGTCTTGAGCGACATGCGCTGCTCGACCATCGCGTCCGGCACCGACTTGCCGATGT
Source organism: Reyranella massiliensis 521 (assembly GCA_945862125.1). Lineage (GTDB taxonomy): Bacteria > Pseudomonadota > Alphaproteobacteria > Reyranellales > Reyranellaceae > Reyranella > Reyranella massiliensis_A. The sequence continues at coordinate 10,154 of CAMAYC010000144.1, read as the reverse complement.
TCTTGCGCGAGAAAGTATCCGAGGCCGTGACCCGCACGCCGCCGTCGACATGAAGGGGGCCGCGCAAGGCCCGTTCGAGGCCCTGCTGGTTCAGCCACAGCGCGCTGTACTGCACGCCGGGCTTCTGCCGGATGGCGGCCGCTACTTCCTCTGCGTCGGCCATGGTCGGCACGCGCTTGGGGTTTACGTAGGAGACGCAGGCGATACGCTTCAGGCCTGCGTCCGCCAGCGCCTCGATGAGGCGGACCTTGTCGGCGACCGGGATCGCCTTCTTCTCCGACTGGAACCCCTCGCGAGGGCCTTCCTCGTCGATCGACACGCGCTTGGGCAAGTCGGACATGCAGATACTCCTTCGGCGTCAGCCTTCTTCCTGGAAGGCCTCCTTGCGCGCTTTCTTGATGCTCGGCAGGGCCATCAGGATCAGCAGCAAGGCCGTGGTGATGAGCAGGCCGAGGCTGATCGGCCGTTCGAGGAACACCATCGCATCGCCGCGCGACAACAGCATGGCGCGGCGGAAGTACTCCTCCATCTGCGGGCCGAGTACGAGTCCCAGCAAGAAGGGCGCGCCTTCGCAGCCGAGGCGGGAGAAGATGTAGCCCAGCACGCCGAAGCAGGCGACCTGATACACGTGGAAGGTGCTGTTCTGCAGGCTGTAGGCGCCGATGCAGCAGAACAGCAGGATCGCCGGGGCGAGGAAGCGGTAGGGCACCGTCAGCAGCTTCACCCACATGCCGATCATCGGCAGGTTGATGACCACCAGCATGGCGTTGCCGATCCACATCGAGGCGATCATGCCCCAGAAGAGATCCGGCTTCTTGGTCATGACCTCGGGCCCAGGCTGGATGCCCTGGATGATCATGGCGCCGACCATTAGCGCCATCACGGCGTTGGACGGAATGCCCAGTGTCAGCATCGGGATGAACGAGGTCTGCGCCGCGGCATTGTTGGCCGCTTCCGGTGCCGCCACGCCCTCGACCGCGCCCTTACCGAACTCGCCCGGGTTCTTGGAGAGCTTCTTCTCCAGCGTATAGGCCGAGAAGGCGCCCAGCGTCGGACCGCCGCCCGGCAGCACGCCAAGCGCCGCACCGAGCATGGTGCCGCGCAGGATGGCGGGAATCGACCGCCTGGTCTCCTCGCGCGTCGGCCACAGCGAGCCCACCTTGATATTGCCGGTTCGCGTCAAATGTCGTTCGAGATTGACCACGATCTCGGCGATACCGAACAGGCCCATGGCGATCGGCGCGAAGTCGATGCCGTCGCTGAGCTCCGGAATGTCGAACGTGAAACGCTGCGCGCCGGTGTTCACGTCGGTGCCCACCAGACCGAACAGCAGGCCGAGGAACACCATGGCGATGGCCTTTACGACCGAGCCGCTGGCCAAGACGACCGCGGCGACGAGGCCCAGCGCCATCAGCGCGCAATAGTCGGCAGGACCGAACTTCTGCGCCATGCGCGTCAGCGGCTCTGCAAACATCACGATGATGATGGTGCCGACCGTGCCGGCGAAGAAGGAGCCGACTGCCGAGATCGAGAGCGCGGCGCCGGCGCGTCCCTTGCGCGCCATCTGGTAGCCGTCGAGGCAGGTCACGACCGATGCAGCCTCGCCCGGCAGATTGACCAGGATCGAGGTTGTCGAACCGCCATAGGAAGCGCCGTAGTAGATGCCCGCCAGCATGATCAGCGAGGCGACCGGTGGCAGGTGGAAGGTGATCGGTAGCAGCATGGCGATGGTTGCCACGGGACCGATGCCGGGAAGAACGCCGATCAATGTTCCCAGCATGCAGCCCAGAAGGGCGTACATGAGGTTCTGGAAGCTGAACGCGACGCTGAAGCCCAGGGCCAGGTTGTCGAAAAGTTCCATCTCACCACACTCCGCGCAGGATGGTGATATTCATCCCGAGCCCGACCTTGAACACGAGCGTACACACGATCGCCAGCACCACCATGTTGGCGATCACTTCCTTCAGCTTGAACTCCTCACCCGCGAGCGATGCGATCAAGATCAGCACGACCAAGGCCGGCAGGAGACCGGCGCGCTCGAACAGGAAAGCGAAGCAGAGGACGCCGATGGTGACCAGAGTGATCGGCTTCCATTTCGGCTTCTCGACCAGCTCGGCATTGGTCACCAGGGCGACCACGCAGATTACCACGCCCAGCCCCATCATGATCAGCGCCAGCATGCGCGGCACATAGCCGGGGCCCATGCGAACCGTCGTACCGAGCGCCAGCTTTTGGCCGAAATAGAGCGCTATCAGGCCGAAGCCAATGAACATCAGCCCGGACAAAAAGTCCTTGCTTAGGAATCGATTCAACGATGCCTCCCCAGAAACGCGTCGTCTTCCATGTATCTTTGGGCCCAAGCCCCCCGGGCCAGTACAAGGACTAGATAAACACGAATTTACCGCTTTGCCCAAGCCCCAAGTTCAGGAAGTCGTAAGGTTCCGAAATTCGACGCGGCAAAATGGAAGGGCGAACAATTCTTGCTGTTGGGGACTGGAAGCGTCTGTCGACCAGCGCATTGCGACGGCCGCGACAAAGAGCGCGGCAGGGCGAGCGCCGCCACGCAAAATGCACATGGAGTGACAAAGCAAACCCAGCACGATCACGGATTTGACAGAGGCGAGCATGGGCAGGGTCGATGTGCCCAAAGTTCCATCACCGTTGCTCAGGGATCAGGCGGATGTCCATCGGCACAGGATCCAGAACGGCCTCCAATCTCCCCATTGGTCGATGTTGCGTGCGCTGTAACGCGCGAGCAAACTGCCGGCAAATGAATGACCGTTCAGGGGCACGGATTGGCACGTAAAGGCGCAGATTACGTCGGCACGATGGATGTGCAGGAGAAGCACCGTTTCGACGAAAAATCGCTCGGCCGGTTCATGGCAGCCCATGTCGATGGCTACGTCCAGCCGGTGAGGGCGGAGCAGTTCCGCGGTGGCCAATCCAACCCGACTTATCGGCTGACGGACGGCGCCGGGCGGCACTATGTGCTGCGCCGCAAGCCGCCCGGGAAGCTGCTGCCCTCGGCCCATGCCGTCGACCGCGAATTTCGGGTCATCTCAGCTCTCAACAGGACTGACGTTCCAACGCCCCGGGCCTATGCTGTGTCCGAGGACGAGAGCGTGGTCGGCACGCCTTTCTACATCATGGAGTATTGCGACGGCCGGGTGCTGTGGGATCCACTTCTGCCTGAAGTGCCGAAGGAAGGACGGCTGGCCATCTATCGCGCCAAGTTCGAGGCGCTGGCCCGGCTCCACGCCGTCGACTATGTCGCTTTGGGCCTTGCGGATTTCGGCCGTCCCGGCAGCTATGTTGCCCGCCAGCTCTCGCGCTGGGGCAAGCAGTACAAGGCCTCCGAGACCGAAGCGATCGAGGCTATGGACAAGCTGCTGGAGTGGCTGCCGGCGCATCTGCCGTCCAACGACGAGACGGTGCTGGTCCATGGCGACTATCGGCTCGACAACATGATCTTCCATGCCAGCGAGCCGCGTGTGCTGGGGATCATCGATTGGGAGATTTCGACGCTGGGCGATCCGTTGGCCGAACTCGCCTATCTCTGCATGCTCTGGCGGACGCCCAAGGACTGGGGTGGCCTCGGCGGCCACGATCTCGAGGCTCTCGGGCTGCCGACCGAGCGCCAGATGGTGTCCTACTACTGCAGCCTGTCGAAGCGGGCAGTGCCCGACCCGGCGCTGTGGGATTTCTACATGGCCTACAATCTGTTTCGCGTCTCGTGCATACGCCAGGGCGTCTATGCCCGGGCGCTCGACGGCACGGCATCGAACGTGCGTGCGGCAGATTCTGGAAAGCTGGTGCGGCCGGCCGCTGAACTCGGCTGGAAGATCGTCGAAAGCATCGGCGGAGGAACGAGATGACCAAGCGCAAGCCGGTGCGAACAGCCATCGGGGTACCCGCTGCGGCTGAGCGCGAGCAGCGACCGCCCATCGAAGCGATCCGGGCTGCGGCGTTCCAGCAGTTCGCTGAACGAGGCTACCCGGTGGTGACAGTCCGCGACATCATGAAGGCCTGCGGGCTGACGCAGGGCGCACTCTATAATCACTTCAAGTCGAAGGATGAACTGCTGCACGACATCATCGCCTCGACCCAGGGCGAACTCGAGCGAATATGCCACCAGGCAGTGGCGGGAGCGGGAGACGATCCGCGTGCCAAGCTGGCGGCGTTCGCGCGTGTGTATGTCATGCGGCACTGCCGGCTCAGGGTGGAAGCCCTGGTCGCCAACCGTGAAATCGGCTGGCTCGACGCAGAGCGTGTCGCCGACATTCGCCACAGCCGTCGCGCCATTCGCGACATTGTCGTCGCAATTCTGAGGCAGGGGGTCGAGAGCGGCCTGTTCGTACCGCCCTTGACCGGCGGTCGCCAGGATCTCAAGGCCATTGCCATGGCTTTGCTCGACCAGTGGACTCACGTTTCGATGTGGTACGGCCCCGGTGGCGAGATCGCCGAAGAGGAGATGGCCCAGCTCTATGCCGACATGGCACTGCGCGCAGTCGGCTCCCGGCCTTAATTAAGCCCAAGAATATTGGAGTATCCGGGCATGTTCGCACGTTTGCCCATCATTGCTCTGGCGTTCCTGGCGGCCGCCTGTACCTCGGAGGCGGCGGGCACGCCGCCGCCCACGGCCCGCAGCACGGCAATGGCTGCGGCCCCGAGCAACGGTACCGTGCCGGCCGGGCGCTGGCGGGCTGTTCTGATCGCCGGCGATAACAACAGCCCCGCCTTCGACAACGGTGTGCAGTCCTTGCGCGAGAAGCTCGTGGCACATGGTGTGACCAACATCTCGGTCTTTTCGTCCAGTGCAGTGGGGACGTCGCCGGCCCAACTCGCAAGCACGGCCAACGTGGCGACCGCGTTGCGCGCCGGTGGTGGCGATGCCTGCTTTGTCTTTATCACCAGTCACGGTGAGGAGAAGGGATTCGTCCTGAAGACCGACCGCCGGCTGTTCGACCCGGGCTCACTTGACCGAGTGCTGAGCGCCGGTTGCGGTTCGGTGCCCACCGTGGTCGTGGTGTCGGCCTGTCATAGCGGGACCTTTCTGACGCCCGACATGCGCAAGCCCAATCGGGTGATCCTGGCCGCGGCAGCGAAAGATCGCTCCAGCTTCGGCTGCGGCGCCGGCGATCAATACACCTACTACGACCAATGCCTGCTGCAGCAATTCGACGGCGCCGCGACGTGGCGGGATCTTGCCGTGGCCGCGCGCGCCTGCGTCGAGAACCTGGAACGCCGTATGGGGGTTCGACCGCCCTCCCTGCCGCAGACGTTCGTGGGCGCCCAAGTCGAGGACTTGCGGCTGCCGCAGCGCTGAAAGGCGTGCGCTAGCCGATCACGGCCGTGAAGTCGCAGGTCACGAGGTGTGCGCTGTCGGCCGCTAGCGTCAGCGTGTGACGCGCCGGGCGCGAGGCCTCGTCCGGGAACATCTTCACCCACTCGTCGTTCAGCGCTGCGCGACCCGTCGAGGGCTGCTTCATCCAGAAATTGATCTTGATGATATCGTCGACCGTGCCGCCGCCGGCTTCGACACACAGGCGGATGTGCTTGAAGATATTGGTGACCTGGCCGGCGAGATCGGGAGGCGCAGTGCGTGTGCCCGGCTCGGTGCCGTTCATGATGCTCGACATCAGGATATTGCCGATCCGGCTGCCATTGGGAATCGGGTTCTGGTGGCTGTAGCCGGGGTAGTTGATGCTCTTGCGCTTGGCCATGATTTCACTCCCTGCAAAAGGCCGGAAGCATTGCATTTCCCTCGGCGTTGGCAAATGGTCTCGGTCGGAGGAAACGAACAATGACCGGCACCAAATCGGACTCCCTCGTCGATTACGCGCGCGACGGCGCGATTGTCACCCTGACGCTCAACCGCCCCGAGAAATTGAATGCCTTCAACGACGAACTGGTGGGCGCGCTTTCGGAGGCGCTGCATCGCTTCGACATGGACGACGAGGCGCAGATTGCGATCCTGAACGGACGCGGCCGCGCTTTCTCGAGTGGCGCCGACGTTCAGCAGCGCCAGCTTCGCAGCCGCGAGGAATTCCTCCGGCTGGGCGGACCGCAGGGCCGTGGCACGCATTCCTCCGATCTGCTGACCAAGGCGGTCAACTGGAAGCCGGTGATCGCCGCAGCGCATGGCTATGTGCTGGGCCTGTCCGTCGGTATCGTGCTGGAGTGCGATCTGGTGGTGGCTGAGGAAGGAACCAAGTTCCAGGTCACCGAGACGTCGCGCGGCCTGGGCGCCGGGAAATACTGGGCCTTGATGCATTACCGCGGCGGTGGCGCCTTCACCATGGAAGCGGCGCTCACCGGCCGCTTCTTCACGGCCGAGGAAGCCTTCGGGGCCAACCTTATCAATCGCGTGGCGCCCAAGGGCAAATATCTCGACGTGGCGATCGAGTTGGCGCGTGACGTGATCAAGAATCCGCCGCTCAGCGTCCGCTCCACCGTTCGGATGCGGCGCTGGTACATGGATCGCTTGAGCCGCGAGGTCATGTTCATGACGGCGCCGGAGCGGCTCTACCTGACGGAGGACTTCGGCGAAGCTGCGCGCGCCTTCACCGAGAAGCGCAAGCCAAAGCCCTTCAAGGGGCGTTGAGTCTCGCCGTCGCCAGGTCGCGCAGTTTGGCGCGCTGGATTTTCGGGCCGTTGGGTGAGGGCGTGACCGGAAACTCCGGGATGGCGAAAACGCGCATCGGCACCTTGTAGTTCGCCAAGCCTCGACGGCAGTGGGCGATGACGGCGGCTTCGTCGAGCGCCGCACCTGGCTCGAGGATGACGAAGGAGACGGCGCGCACACCCTCGGGCCGGGGCAGGGCGATGGTCTGGCAGGCGGAGATGCCGGGAACCGTCTGGATGTGACTCTCGATTTCGAGCGGATTGACGAGGAAGCCGGAGAGCCGCAGTACATCGCCCATGCGGCTGAGGAAGGTGAAGCCGCCGTCGCCATCGAGTTCGGCCAGGTCGCCCGTCCGAACATAGCCGTCTGCGGTGAGGGTGTCGGCGGTCGCCGCGTCGTTGCCGTAGTAGCCGACCATCAACGACGGTCCTGCACACTCCAGGAGGCCCGGTTGGCCGGCACCAAGAAGCACGCCGCTCTCCGGGTCGCGGACCCGGACGTGGGCGAGGGGAGACGTCGGCACGCCGCCGCCAAGTTTGCGCAGCTCCACGGCAGCGCCGGACGATCTCGATGAGTAGAGGGCCTGGACTTCGCTCATGCCGTAGAGGCCGCACAGCAGCAGGCCGCGCGCCTCGGCTTGTTCGGGCAGTTCAGCGAGTGCTGCGTTGAAGGCCGCGTAGCCTGCCCACTTCACCGAGGGGAACGGCCGATCGCCCGGTACCGTGTCGAGCAGGCGCGCATACATGTCGTCGCTGCCAAACAGCGTGGTGGGCCGATGATGGGCGATAAGTCGGGCGATCTCGTCGATCTCGTAGGATTCGACCAGCACGCAGGGCTTGCCGGCGGCCAGCGTCGACAGCGTCTGATTGAAGCCGAATACGCCGCACAGAGGCAGGATGGAGAGCGAGAGCGTTTCAGGCGAGGTGAAGCCGAAGACGCGCGCAACCTGTTGGGCATGATTGGCAATCGCGCCTTGCCGATGCAGCACGAACTTGGGCGCGCTGGTGGTGCCCGAGGTGGTAAATATATTGCAGGGCGCATTGGGCCGCGCGTTATTGACACCCAAAGGAGGTCGCGACAGCAGCCGTTCGAACGGCACGCGCCGCAGCCGCTCGATGGCGGGAGGCACGACAGCAGTTTCTTCGCCCACGACCACGAGGGCTGCCAGCTTGTCGAGGGCGCCGGGATCGATATCCGAGAGGATCGAGAGAAAGTCGATGCGCCGGAAACCTGGCGCGCAGGCCAGCACCTTGGCGCCGCTCCGGCCGACGATGTCGGCCACCTCCACGGCCCGGTAGCGTGTGTTCACCGCGACCGCGATGGCGCCCAGCCGGGCGCAGGCGAAATAGAAGATCGGATAGGCCGGCACGTTGGGCAGCCACAGCGCTACCCGATCGCCCGCCACGACGCCGAGATCGGCCAATCCCCGCGCGACTCGCCCTGCGGCGTCGAGCAAACCGCCGAAGGAGAGTGTCGTGTCGCCGTTGATGAGCGCCGACGCACCGGGTTTGTCCTCGGCAATGTCGGCAAGCAGTGTCCAGACGTCGGCGGCAGGGCGGCTGAGGGGCATGCGGCGCGGAGACTACCGCATGCGCCTGTCTTCTCAAGCCTGCCTACTGGGTGAATCCAAGCAGGCGGGGCAGGAAGAGCACGAGGCCGGGCATGAAGGCGATCAGCAGAAGCGTCACGACGATCGATGCCAGGAACGGCAGCAACGGCTTCATGAGTTGATCCATGGAGAGCCCGCTGATCGCCATGCCGACGAACAAACAGAGTCCCACTGGTGGCGTGATGTGGCCAACCGCCGAGGCGATGACGCAAACCATGCCGAAATGGATCGGATGGACGCCGACGGCGGTCGCCACCGGCAACAGCACCGGGACGGTGACGAGGATGATCTCCGACGGCGTCAGGAAGGTGCCGAGGATCAGATACAGGAAGATGACCAGGATGATGAAGACCCACCACTCCGGCGACATTGCCGCGATCGAGGCTGCAATGAGGAAGGGGAACTTCGAGTAGGTGAGCACCCAGCCGAAAGCACCAACGAAGCCGATGATCAGGCCGATCACGCCGGACAGACGCGCGCTGTCGGCGAAGATCTTTGGCAGTTCGCGAAGCGCCGGCTCCCGGTAGAAGATCGGCGGCACGACGAGCGCGTAGACGACGGCGACCGCGGCGGCCTCGGTCGGGGTGAACAGGCCGAAGATGATGCCGCCCATGATGATGGCGGGGATCATCAACGCGGGCAGGGCGTTGCGCAGGGCGCGCCAGAACTGCGGCAGCGTCGGCGGCGGCTCCTTCGGGTAGTTGCGCTTGCGGGCGATGAAGAACACCGGAACCGCCATGCCGAGTCCGACCAGCAGACCTGGAATGACCCCGGCGGCGAACATGGCGGCCACCGATTCGTCGGCCATCCAGGCGTAGATGACGGCGATGATCGAAGGCGGAATGATCGGTGCCACCACGGCGGTCGAGACGGTAAGCGCGGTCGCGAAGTCCTTGTCGTAGCCCTTGCGGACCATCTGCGGGATCAGGAAGGTGCCGAGCGCCGAGACGTCCGCCACCGCCGATCCCGAAATGCCGCCGAAGAACATGCTGTCGAGCACGTTGACGTAGGCAAGTCCGCCGCGAAACCGGCCGACCAGTACCGTCGCGAGATCGATCAGGACGCGCGCGACACCGCCTCGGGCGGCGATGTTGCCCGCCAGGATGAACAGCGGTGCCGATAGCAGGAGGTAGGAGTCGGTCAGCAGTCCGACGAAGCGGGTCGGGATGATGATCGGATTGAGCGTCGGAAAGAGCATTGCCGCTGCGAGGGCGCCGACACCCATCGCAATGCTGATCGGCATGCCGATCAGGATGCAGATGATGAAGGCGATCAGGAGGGTTTCGGCCATAGCCCCCTCAGCGTGAAGTAGATGTTGCGAAGCATCGGCACGATGATCATCACCGACCCGACCGGGATGGCCGCGAACACCCAGTCCAGGGTCAGGCCGAGGCCGGGGCTGGTCTGGAAACTCGCATTCGGCACCAGGGTGAAACTCAGCCAGATGAGGTAGGCGAACAGGGCGATGCCGAGGCCGTTGGTCAGGATCGAAAGCAGCGCCCGCCCGACGGGGCCGAAGCGGTTCACGAAATAGTCGAGCACCGTGTGCTCGTGGCGCCACATCGCTGCCGCCGCGCCGAACATGATCAGCCAGACGAAGAGATAGCGCGGTACTTCCTCGAGGCCGTCGATGCCGGTGAGGCCGAGATAGCGCAGCACCACCTGCAGGAAGACCGCCGCCGTCATGACGGCAAGGATCAGCCCGCCGATGTTGGCGAGGCCGTCATAGAGTCGGGCGCCCATCGAGGGCGCGGATTGTGCGCCCTCGGGCTCCTGTTCTCCGGGAACCGTCACGATGCCGGTCGCCGTGTCATTTCACGCTGAGGATGAAATCGACCATTGGCTTCGACTCCTTGCCGGCCGGCGTGGCGTAGAACTCGGCATAGACGCCTTCTGTCGCCTTCAGGAACGGCGCGGCGT
>CAMAYC010000143.1 GCA_945862125.1 Reyranella massiliensis 521 | reverse complement strand
CTGCTGGTCGCGGAGAAGGATCAGGCCGAACGCGGCAGCGAAGCCGACTGCCTCGAACGGCTGGCGAAGGCGCGAGAATTGAGCGGCCGCGCGCCCTGATTACTCGACGATGACGCCGCAGGCGATGCGATCTCCGGCGTTGCCGGCAGGATCGCTCTTGTAGTCGTCCGCAGCGGCATGAATCACGATCGCCGAGCCATCGGCGTCGAACACCGAATTGGGCTGGCCCTTGACCAGCGAGATCATGGGATTGGCGATCTCGATCACCAGTTCGCCGCTCGCCGGAATATGCAGGTTGGGCATGTCGCCGGCGTGGGCGCCGTCAGCCGCCTCGAGACCATGCTTCTTGTTGCCCGGATTGAAATGTGGCCCCGCACTGGCAAAAGGCGGCTCGCACTTGCCGACCGCATGGATATGGAAGGCGCGATCGCCTGCGGGGAAGCCCTTCAGCGACATCTTCAAGAGAACGCCGGTCGGCATCTGGACGAGTTCGATCCGCCCGACGTCCTTACCAGCCGCATCCTTCAGGGCCACCTTGGCCGTCGTGGGAGTTGTTTGGGCCTCGGCCCCAAGCGGCATCAGACATCCCGCCGCTAGTGCGACGAGGCTGCACGTCATCAATCGGCCGACTCTCATGAGTTCCTCCGGTCTGTTCGTCATCACTGTGTCGCGAGAAGCTGGTTGGTCAAGTCGGCGCACGCCACATCCTTGGCTGTGCCGATCACCGGCGTGGGCAGCGGGAAGACGCGGCCGAGGCCGACCTGCGGATTGCGCAGCTTGCCCTCGACCCTGACGGTGCCGTGCAGGTCGAGCAGGTCGAAGCCCTTGCGATGGGCGTCGATCTCGGCCTTGACGGTCTGGCTCTTGAGCGACGCCTGGCCCTGGACGTAGAGAACGGATTTCTGGGTATCGAGCAGGGTGCGGTCGAAGGCCACCGTGCCCTGCTGGAAATTGAGCCGGCCCATGGCGCACTTGATGGGGATACGGTTGTCGCCGGCGACATAGAGGATCAGCGCGTCGAAGATCTGCAGGCCGGCCAGACTCACCATCAGGCTGCTGACCGAGCCGCCGCCCAGCGCCAGTGCCACATGGCCGTCGGCGGTACCCATGACCTGGGCCAGCGAGCGGCCGTTGCCGGCCAGCGCCAGGCGCCCCTGGATCTTGCCCTGCGTGGCATCGAAGTAGCGCGACTCGCGGAAGAAATTCTTGAACTCGATATCCCCGGCCCGGAGATTGGCCCGCACCTTCGGCGTGTCGGTGCGCGCGTCCATCACGAGTTCGCCCTGGATCGTGCCGCCCCCGAACACCGACATGGTGAGCGGCTTCACCGTCGCCACGCCGTTCAGGATGACCACCCGGAAGGCCAGTGCCTGCACCGGCAGCCACGGCGGTGCGATCACCTTCTTCGCATCGAGCGTCACGTCCATGTTCATGGCGCGCAGCTTCTCGATATTGAGCGGCACGTTGGGGAAGAGATCGCCGCTGGCCTCCAGCTGCTGCTGCGTCTGGGCCTGCTTGGCCGAGACGTTGGTCTTGCGCGCCGGCGGCAAGCCGATCAGCGGCGCCAGATCCTCGAAGACGAGTTTTTGCGAGACGAGTTTGGCGGTCAGGAACTCGGGCTTCTTGCGTTCGTCGATCGTGACCTCACCGGTGAGGTCGCTCTCGCCGACCCGCCATTTCGAGCGGACGAACTTCCAGACGCCGGGCTCGCGCTCCAGCTTTCCGGTGATCGTGTAGGGCGGCGTTGGTGGTCCCGGGATCCCGAGGAGCGGATAGATATCCGACATGTTTGGCCCTGACAGGGTCAGGTCGACATTGGCTCCCGTCCACTTGAAAGGGTCTTGCACCGTACCTTTGGCCTTGAGCTTGGTCGCGCCAAAGACGATGTTGAGGTCGACTGGATAAGGTTGCTCGGTGTCGCGCAAGGCCAACACCGAGCCGCCGATGAAGCGGACTTCGAGCGGTTGGCCCTCCAGCTTGCCCTTGAGCGAGAGCTCGGCCTGCGGCTGGTCGCCCGCCTTGCCGGTCGCCGTGGTGACGGCACCGTCGAGCTCGAGCTTACGCTTGGTGTCGCGGTAGGCGAGCTTGCCATCGGTAATCTCGAGCTGGCCGATGAGCGGCGTGTCGTAGCGATTGTCGGGCTCGAGGGCCTTGGCGGCACCGGTCGCAACCGGCGTCTCGCCCATGCTCCAGTTGAGCTGTTCCTTGTCGCCGACCTCGATCTCGAGTTCGGGCTTGCGGAGCACGAGGCGCGGCAGGACGAGATCGCCCTTCAGCAGCGGCCACAGGCTGATGTCGAAATCGACCTGTTCGACCTTCAGCATATGCGGCGCCTTGCCCCACTGGGCGTTGGCGATTTCGACGCCATCCAGCCGCACGTTCGAGGTCGTGCCCCAGTCGATCGATATATGGGCGATCCTGGTCTTGCGGCCCGTGAAATCGCTGGCGCGGCCCTCGAGCTGGCCGCGCAGGTAATCGGAGGTGACGAACAGATAGAGGCCGCCAACCACAACCATGACCAAGCTCAGCAGGATGCCGGCCACCCAACCCAGGATTCTTGCCATGCGCTTCATGGCATCGGAAACGACCCAAGGGCGTTTATGGTTGCGCCCGCTGATGCGCTCAGATGATCTTGCGGGCCCTCAAATCGGCCACTTCGGCCGCGCCAAAACCCAGTTCCGACAACACGGCGTCATTGTGTTCGCCCAGTTCCGGGGCGATTCCGGGCTTGGCCGGCGTCTCTGAGAACTGCCAGGGCGTGCCGTGTACCTTCAGCTTGCCGTGCTTCGGATGGTCGACATGGGTCACGTAACCGTTGGCCACCACGTCAGGGTCGTTGGAGGCCTCCAGGAGCGTATTGATCGGCGCCGAGACGATGTCGGCACCACGCAGCCTCGCCACCCAGTCGGCGCGCGTGCCGGTGGCGAACAGGCTGTCGAGGAGCGCCAGCAGCTCGGCGCGCTTGGCTTCGCTGTCTATGATGCTGCCGATCGTCTCGAAGCCGGCGGCGCAAACCCTGTCCCAGAAGCCGCATGCGCTCATCGCGTCTTTCCAATTGTCGGGGCCGACCAGCTGGAAGACGAGCGGCTTGCCGTCGCGATCGTTGAACGAGGCGCTGATGCCGGGACGTTCTTTCGTGCCGGTGATGCGGGCCTGGCCAGTCACCGGATTCTGGTCGCGCCACATTGTCGTCGTGAAGGTCCAGCCCATCAGGCGGACGAGCGAGCCCAGCAGCGACAGGTCGATCTTCTGACCAACCCCCGTCGTCCGTGCATGCAGAAGCGCGGCAAGCGCGCCGCCGAAGGCGAGCATGGCCGTCGATTCGTCCGCCACCGACGCGATGCCGGTCCGCATCTTCTGGCCTGGCATGGAATAGGCCTCGGCGATACCGCCCAGCGCCTGCGCCATCGAATCAGTACCGGGCAGATGGGCATGCGGTCCTTTGGTGCCGTAGCCGGAGACCGACACATAAACCAGCTTGGGGTTGTGCTTGCGCAATTCCTCGTAGCCGAAGCCGTTCTTTTCGGCGGCACCCGGGCGAAAGTTCTGGCCGAAGATGTCGGCCTTGGCCACGAGCTTGTGCAGGATCGCGCGGCCCTCCGGCGTCTTGAGATTCAACGTGACGCTCTTGACGCCACGATTGTTGGTCTCGAAGAAGGTACTGCCCTTGCCCGGCAACACGGTCATGCGGCGCGAGGAATCGCCACCGTCGGGCGTCTCGATCTTGATCACGTCGGCACCGAGGTCGGCCATCAGCATCCAGGGCACGGTGCCGGCCTGCGCCGTCGAGCAGGAGACGACTTTCACACCCTGCAGCGGGCCCCAAGATGATGAGCTGGGCGGTGCGGACATTGACGATTTCCCCTATTCGAACAGGTCACAGCCGACGAAGTGGCCGGGCGTAACCTCGCGCAGATACTGCCGGCCCTGTTCCGAACGGCGGCGCCGGAGAACGACAGGCCGCTAAACGGGCCTGTCTTCAGGTCTGCTGGATGGCCGACAGGATCCAGTTACCGCCGCGGCTGCGCAGGAAGGTCCAGATCTCCGTGGCCTCCGTACGCGCCGTGTCGCTGCCGGCGACGACCTTGCCGTCGGCGAGCGTCCGGGTGACGTCCAACATGCTGAAGCGCATGGCGACGGTGGCATAGTCGAGACCGGCTTCGCTCCAGGCTTCCGACAGGTCGCCCTGCTCGAGCTTCACCGCCTCGATCTTGTTCTCGACGCCGCGGCTTGCATTGGCCGACAGCTCTTCCGAGAAGTAACCCAGCATCTCCGGCGTCACGAGGGTACGCATCCTGGCGAGGTCGCCCTTGCTGTAGGCCGCCTGGATGTCGGCCAGCAGCGTCTCGAAAGCGGTGTAGTCGTCGGCGACGATCGCGAGTTGCGCCGATGAACTGCCCGCAAGAGCCGTCGCGCCGAGACCGGCGCCGAGACCCTGGCGCGCCATCGGCGGTTCGGCTGTCCGGGGCATCGCGGCGGAATAGGCATGAGCCGGGCCGGCCGCCTGCGCCGGGGCGCCGCTCCGCGCGCGCCACAGGCGGACCGCCAGATAGGCAAGGCCGCCGATCAGCAGCAGCTGCACGAGCAGCCCCAGCATGCCGGCCGCGCCGCCGAGGCCGCCGGCAAAGCCGCCGCCGAACATCATGCCGATCAGACCGGCGCCCAGCATGCCGCCCATCAGGCCGGAGAGGAACGGGTTGCGCGACATGAAGCCACCGGGCTGAGCCGCGGTCGATGCCGGAGATGCTGCCGCGGGCTTCTGCGCCGGCGTCGTGCTGCGCTCCACAGGTTTCGCGGTCGGGGCGGTCTGGGTGGGTTCGGGGGCCTGGTTGGTCTTGCCACCACGGCTGCCGGAACTTCCGCCCGCACCAGCGCGCGCGTCAGCCGAGGTCGGCGCCAGCGACGGCGCCACGATGATGAGGGCGGCGATGACCGCGAGCCAACGACTGTTCTTCATTTCTTGCATCCCTGTGCGAGGCCCCGCCACGTCGGGTCGGGCCAACGGCCGTTATGTTAGGGCTAAAGAGCCGCTGTTCAAGGCGGCGTCAGCACTATTGTGCCCGCTCAGACCAGGACGGGTTCGGTGCCCACGATGGTCGTGCGGTGCATGACGCGGCGTTCGCCGGGGTCGTGCGGGGTGACAGCGTGGACGGTACAGCGGTTGTCCCACATCAGCACGTCGTCGGGCTCCCAGACGTGCCGGTACATATATTGCGGCTGAGCGGCGAATTCCGACAGTTGCTCGATCAGTTTGCGCGCCGCGGCCTCGTCGAGGCCCTCGATCGCGTCGTTGTAGATCGAGCTGATATACAGCGATTTCGCGCCGGTGACGGGATGGCGCCGCACCATCGGGTGCCAGACGGGCGGCATCGCGGCCTGTTCCTCAGGCGTCGGCGGCGGCGAGCCCACCAGCCGGTGCAGCATGCTGAAGTCGTGCCGCGCGCGGCGGCCTTCGACCTGGCGGCGCAGGCTGTCCGGCAGGTCGTCGTAGACGCGATACATGTTGATGAACTGGGTGATGCCGCCGGTCCGGCTGATCTCGATGCCGTGCAAGAGCGAGCCGACGCTCGGCATCGGCCGGTAACTCGAGTCGGTGTGCCACATCCGCGACGAGGAGAGCTGCTTCTGCGACGGTGCCGAAGGTGCCATCAGGCAATTCTGGTCGTCGACATTGGAGACCAGGAAGATTTCCTTCACCCGGTCCGAGCGGAGGCTAAGGGACGTCTGGTGAAAGATTTCCGGCTCACCGAAGTGCCGGGTGAAGGCCACATGCTCCAGGTCGGTGATGCGCTGGTCGGGAAACACCAGGACCAGATGCTTCATCCAGGCATCGCCGATCGCCTGCACTGTCGCATCGTCTAGCGGCTCGCGCATGTCGACGCCTCGGACTTCCGCACCGAGGGCGGGGTGACGAGCTGTGACGGTGATGGCCATGACGGTCGCCGATGGTAAACTTCCCCAAGCATTGGACAAGGGGCAGGAACATGGATTTCACCGGAAAGGTCGCCTTGATCACCGGCGGCGGCAACGGCATCGGCCGCGCAGCATCGGTGGGCTTCGCCCGGCGCGGCGCCAGGGTGGTGGTGGTCGACCGCGATGGCGCAGCAGCGGAGGCAACGGCCGGCATCATCCGCCAGAACGGCGGCGAGGCGACGGCCGTCATCGCCGACGTCACCAAATCGGACGACGTGAAAGCCTATGTGAAGGCCGCGATCGACAAATTCGGGCGGATCGACTGCTTTTTCAACAATGCTGGCATCGAGGGAAAACTGGCCCCGACGGCCGAGTATGACGAGGCCATGTTCGATGCCGTGATCGGCGTCAACGTAAAGGGCGTGTTCCTGGGGCTGCGCCACGTTCTGCCGGAAATGATCCGCCAAGGCAGCGGCGCGGTGGTCAACACCGCCTCGGTCGCGGGCCTGGTCGGCTCGCCCGGCATGCCGGCCTATGTGGCCTCCAAGCATGCCGTGATCGGCCTCACCAAGGCCTCCGCGGGCGAAGTCGCGCGCCAGGGAATCCGCGTAAACGCGGTGTGCCCGGGGCCCGTCGATACCCGCATGATCCATGACCTGGAAAAGCAGATCGACCCTGGTAATCCCGGCGGGGTCGGGGCCCGCTACCAGGCGGCACTGCCGAGTGGCCGCTATTCGACGGTCGAGGAAATCGCCAACATGGTCCTGTTTCTCTGCTCGGATCTCGCTGCCAACACCACGGGCGGCCAGTTCGTCGTCGACGGCGGCAGGACCGCGACAGGCGGCGCCGTGACCAACCAGGTCACGCGCACTTGACGCTGGCGAGACGCGGGGCCCACATAACAAGTCCCTTTGCAGGAGAAAGATCATGGCCATCACGCTCGAACAACTGAGCACCGACATCCGCGCCGCCCTGAAGGCCGACGCCGGCCTCGCAGGCAAGCAGGCGATCTGCAAGATCGTCGAGAAGGTGCTGCGCGACGAGGAATTCATCGCCAAGCATCTGACGGCCGACCAGTGCAAGCCGCGCAAGGTGCTCTACGAGGACCCGGAGCTGGGCTTTTGCATCTGCGGCCATGTCTACGAGAAGCCGGCGCATGGCGCGCCGCACGATCACGGCCCGAGCTGGGCGATCTACGGCCTCGCGGTCGGCGATACCGAGATGACCGATTGGCGCATCGTGAAGAAGGGCGAGGGCGAGGCCCCTGCCCTGGTGACACCTGAGAAATCCTACGTGATGCGGCCCGGCGACGCTCATTTCTACGACGTCGGCGTCGTCCACTCGCCCAAGCGCGACGGGCTGACCAAGCTGGTGCGCATCGAGGGCGAGAACCTCGACCGCATCAAGCGTTCCAACATCAAGGCGGCCGAAACGGCGACCCAGGCTGCCTGAGCCCGCCATGAGCGACCTGGCGGAAGTTCTTCCTCCCGGTATCGTGCTTATCGAGGACCATGAAGCCGGGCCGTTTGCCGAGACCGTGCGCAGCGGCGCGCATGTGCTGCGCGCCGACGAACCGACGGCCAATGGCGGCAACGACTCGGGGCCCGACCCCTACAGCTACCTGCTCGCGGCGCTGGGCACGTGCACCGCGATGACGCTCCGCATGTACGCGCGCCAGAAGAAGTGGCCGCTGGAGAAGGTGCGCGTCGTGCTGAAGCACGACAAGGTCCACGCGACCGACTGCGCGACCTGCGAGACCAGGGAAGGCAAGGTCGACCGGATCGACCGGTGGATCGAGCTCGACGGCCCGCTCAGCGACGAACAGCAAAAGCGGCTTCTTGAGATCGCCGATCGCTGTCCGGTCCACCGCACCCTGGCCTCGGAGATCGTGATCACGACACGGCTCGAAGGCGCGCGTTAGGGGCCGGGCAGCCTACTCCAGCATCTTCGGCGGCTTGTAGAGCGGGAAACCGTTGAACGGCTTGGACCTGTCGTGGTCCGGAACTTCGTAGAAGCTCGACTTGCCGGAATTGTGCAGCCCGCCGTCGACGCGAAGCGTGGTGCCCGTCACATAGGCGGCCGCATCGCTCAGCAGGTAGACAATGGCACCAGCGATCTCCGATTCGGTGCCGTGGCGTTTCATCGGAATGCGGTGCTTGACGTTGCGCAACACCTCGTGGGCGCGCTCGGGATAGCGGTCGAAGCCGGACGAGGCGATGAAGCCCGGAAGGACGGAGTTGATGCGCACGCCCGAATGGGCCCACTCGACCGAGGCGGTGTAGGTGAAGTTGGTCTGTCCGGCGCGGGCCGCACCATTGTGGCCCATCCCGGGATTGCCGAGCTCGAAGTCGGCGCCGACGTTCACGATGGCACCGCCGTTCCGTTCCATCCAGCCGAGATAGACCGCCTTCGACACCAGGAAGGTCGCGGTCATGTTGTTGGCGACAACGGCATTCCAGCCGTTAAGTGAGATATCCTTGAGCTGGGCGGGAAATTGCCCGCCGGCATTGTTCACGAGGCCGTCGATCCTGCCACCCCAGGCCAGCACGCCGTCGATGGCCGCCTTCACCTGGGCCTCGTCTCGCAGGTCGGCCGCGAAAGTGAAGGTGTCGGGATCGCCGAGTTCCTCCTTCACCTGGTCGAGCTTCGCCTGGGTGCGCCCGATCAGGGCGAGACGCGCGCCAAGCGACTTCAGCTCGTGGGCAGTACAGCGGCCTAGTCCCGAGCCACCGCCGGTGACGACAATGGTGCGGCCGGCGAACAGGCCCGGACGGAAGACCGAGTCGTAACTCACGGGCCGGACGAGTCGCGTGTGGCGAGGCGACCGAGATGGCGTTGAAGGAGGCGCATGAGGGCGAAACCCGCCTGCAAGGTGATGCCGAAGAACAGGATGCCGATGGCAAACACGACCAGCTTGCCCCCGAGCGATGGCAGCAACACGGCTTCGCGCAAGATCACGGCGATGCCTTCGGTGACGCCGATCGCGGCGCCAGCGCTTGACGACATCACCAGCACGAAGAACGCACGCGTGACGTTGGGCAGGAACTGCAAGGCGCCCAGCGGCGAACCGGCGCGCAGTTGTCTCAATGCCTCGGCACCGTTGTCGGCCACGTAGGACGCGGAATAGGGCACCAGCGAAAGCGCCACGATCATGATCCCAGAGGGAGCCACGCCGATACCGAACAGGGTCGCGTCCCTCGGAATGATGTTCAGCAGGAAGAACATGACGACGAAGGTAGGTGCGGCACGCATCAGGCCGATCAAAGAGGTAGCGACCGCGCCCAGGACGCCGCCGCCCAGTCGCGCGAGTGCGAGCAGCGCACCGAGCGCCAGCCCGACCGCCAACGCGATGGCCGCGATCTCGAAATTGACCACCATGCCAGCGAGAAGCTCGGGGATGAAGTCGGCGGAGAGTAGCTGACCCATCATGCTGCCGCCTGCCGGTGTTCGAGCCAGGCCTGAAGCCTGCCGCACAGCCAGACCACGATGACGACGACCACGACATAGAAGATGAGAAGCAACGAGTAGGTCGTGGCGCGACCGCTGGCGAAAGACGTGATGTCGGTGAGCGCGCTCAACAGTTCCGGGGCGCCGATGAAGCTCGCGATCGGCGTGCCCTTGGCGGCATTGATCAGGAACGACACGATCTGCGTCGCCGAGCGGCTGACGGCACGGCTGAACAGCTCCCGGGTCGGGATCCCTCCCCGACCCTGAACGCTGCCGCGCTCCGCCCGCAATGTGTGCATTGCCTCGGCGATGGCTTGCCCGGCATTGCTGCCGTTCATCAGCCCCAGCGCCACGATGGCCGCCCCAATCGCCACGGCCGACGAATAGGGGAACAGCGTATGGGCGACGGCGGCGGCGATGACGAGAGTGAGCACGACCGGCGAGGATTGGAGCGTGATGGTGATCGCCCGGGCCGGCCAGCGCAGCAGGACGGAGCGCGAACTCTGCAGCGCCCCCAGCACCAGGGCGAACAGCAATGTCGCTACCAGGGCACCGGCAACCAGGATGAGCGAATTCACGACGCCGTCCTTGAACAGCGACCAGGCCGGCACCGTCTTCAGCATCGGCAAGGCGAGTTCGATGCCGGTCGTGGCTTTAACCCATTTCTCGAAGGCCATGACGCGGGCGGCGAAGAGGGTCGGTTCGAGATCGGCGTTGAGGGCTGGCAGCACGCAAGCCGGATTGGCGTTCCCGGTATCCGTGTTGCAGTCCGGCCGCTTCCAGGTCGCCTGCTGGCGTTCGAGAAAAGTCGTTCCAACGCGGTTGGCTCGGGCGATCTCGAGAAAGACGCCGTCACGAAGGAAGATCTGGCTGATCAGATCGAGCGCCCGGGCCAGGCGATCGCTGTTGGCGGTTCGGGCCACGGCCATGCCCCACGGTACCTGGGCGAAGCCGAACTTCTTTTCGAAGCGGTCGGCAAAAGCGGGCTCGATGAAATAGTAGTCGAAGAAGGAGTCATCCTGCGCCGCCAGCGTGCAGGTCTCGTCCTTGAGCTGGCCGGGGAGCACACCCGCCTCGTCGAACAGCATCAGGCGGGCATTGTGCGAGACGATCTGGGCATTCGAGCCGTTGCCGATGGTGACGCAGACGGTGCGGCCGGCGATGTCCGGCCAGTCCTTCACCGAAAGCGCCCTCGGGCCCACGATCGTCGTCTCGGACTGATAGTAGTGCGGGCGAATGAAGCGAACCTGGCCATCGCGCTGGGTGTTGTGGCCCATGGTGGCCACGATGACGTCGATGCGATCGTCGGCGAGCAACGGGATGCGGGTGGCCGCATTGACACGGGTGAAGACCGGCTCGACACCAAGGCGCTTGGCCACCGCGCGCGCCACATCGATATCGTAGCCGCTGCGGACGTCGCCTTCGCGCGTGCCGAACAGCGGATAGTATTCGCGCACGCCGGGCCGGATCCGTTTCTCGCAGAAGGCGCGGACCAGCCGGTCGATGTTGGTGGCGGTACAGGCACCAGGCACCGCAGCCTCGGCACGAGCATCCTCGATGAGCTTCGAGAGCGCCACGTCGGGTGTCTCGGCCGCAGCCGGCAGGACCGCGAACGCGGCAGCTGCGACAAACAACAGAATCCGCCAGACTAGCATCTCAGATCGCCGTTCCGGCAGCAGCGATTTCCAAGATGTGCATCTCGCCGAATGTATAGGGACCGTGGCGATATAGCGTGTGCCCGCTTTCGATGCGCAGAACGTCCGCAGTCATGCGCGCGAGCTTTTCGGGCGAGATGTAGACCAGCGTCGTGAGTGCGACTTTGATCGAAAGGCCATTTTGCGCCCCCAGCTCGCGCGATCGTGGGAGATCGTCGAAGGCATTGTGGGTGATGACCGCGCGGCCGCCGGCGGTGAGATGACCGGCGAGGCCCATGAGAAAGGGGTCAAGCAAGCTGCGTCCGTCGGCACCGCCAGCGCTCCACGACGGCAGACGACCGGCAAATTCATCCGGCTCCATCGGGAAATGCGGGAGATTGGCCACGATCAGGTCGAAACGGCGACCAGCGACGGGCCGCCACATGTCGCCCTGATGCAGTTCGGCGATGGCATTGTGGCCGAGGTCGCCGAGCAGACGCCGGCTGGCGGCGATGGCATCAGGCTCAATGTCGATGCCGCACAGGGAAGCCGCACCCATCGCACCAAGCGCCGCGAGCACGACGCCACTGCCGCAGCCGATCTCGAGCACGTGCACTCCACGGACGCGGGCTGCCTCGGCACGCAGCACCTGGATGAGGGCGGAGGTGTATTCGCTTGGGCGTAGCGCCGGGATCACGGGAGGTGCAGTTGGGCGCATGGCGTGGCTAGGGGGATGTCCCGCTCTTTGTTGAAAATAGCTCAGCAAGCATGCTCAGTTTTTGAGCCTATGCGGCCTTGGCGTGCAGTTCAAGGTTTGGGCTGATGGCGTGCCTGGCCTGATGGGCCAGGAGAGCCGCCCGCAGGACTGGCAGTTGCC
>CAMAYC010000142.1 GCA_945862125.1 Reyranella massiliensis 521 | reverse complement strand
TGCCGCCCTTGAGCGCGCCGGCAAGCTTGCGCGACGTGCGATCAGCGACAGCTCTTACGGGATCTAGCTGCAGATGGGCATACCGTTGTGTCGTCTCGGCCTGCGAGTGTCCGAGCACTTTACCGACCAAGTACAACGAGTCGCCGTCGGCCACGGCGATCGAGGCGAAGCCATGCCTCAGGTCGTGCATGCGGACGTCCTTGAGCCGAGCAGAAGCCCGGAGTTTGCGCCACACCCGCGGCATGCCCACGTGGTGGCCCTTGCCGGTAGCAGCCGGAAACACCCACGCGGAGCCTCGCTTGTGAGGAAGTTTGCTAAGGACCTCAAGGGCAGGCGCCCCTAGCGGGACAATCTTGGCCCCTGTCTTCGAGTCGGGCATGCGCAAGGCGCGGCGCTCGAAATCGACGTGATCCCACTTCAGCGAGGCAATTTCGTTCCGGCGGGCGCCGGTCAGGAGCAGTAGTCGGAGGATGGCCAGCGAATTGCGGTTCAGACCGTCTCGCTCAGCCTTGGCGAAGGCCTCCCCCAGGCGGGCCAGTTCCACAGCTGACAGGAAGCGTTCGCGCTTGGTTGGCTTGTTGAGCTTCACGCCCTTGCCAGGATTGTCGGCCCTGAATTTCCGGGTCGTCGCCCATTGCAGCATGGCGGACAGAACGAGGGTGGCGCGCGTCGCCGCGGCGGGACCGCCCGTTACGATGGCCCGACCGCGCTTACGGGTTTTCTCGTCCTTCTGGGTCTTGCCGTCCGTCACGTCCTTCTGGAACTTCTGGATATCGTCCGACGTGAGGGCCGCTAGCTGCCGCCGACCGAGGAGGGGGACGACGTGCCGGCGGAGGTTGCTGGCGTCCGATGCCCAGCTGGCCTTTTTCTTCGCCGGTTTGGAGGCGGGCCCCTCGGTCAGGTAGCGATCGACCAGCTCGGCAATTGTCAGGTCAACTCGCTGAGCGTGCCGCTCGGCGGACGGATCCCCGCCGCCAGACACGGCCGCCAAGGCCTTGCGGGCCGCTTGGCGTGCCTCCTCTGGAGTGAGCACTCCAACTCGTCCCAAAGCGAGCTTTCGCGTCCTGCCGCCCGAATTTCGATATTGGACGACGTAGGTCATGGCGCCGGTCGGCTTCACCCGCACGCCGAACCGCGCCATCTCGCTGTCCCACAGCACGACGTCGCGGTCTGTAGGCTTCAACAAGTCGACAAAGCGCTTCGTAATCTTGGGCACGTCGACAGCCTCCGCATGGGCTAACCCCAGAAGCGTCCCTTTCGCCAGGGAAGCAGGGGGGAAGCAGGGCGGCGGAAATTCAGGTAATTTCGCGAGTTTCCCGCCGAGTACTCATATTGGCGGAATGGCTGTATTAATCAAGCTCTGCCATACTTAAGCCATTGCCAGTAACCCTCGGAAAGCCTGTAACCCTATCATTCGTAATGATGGGGTCGGCGGTTCGATTCCGTCTCGGGGCACCATCACCTTTCCGACTGTTGCTGTTTCAACGGGCAAGCGCGCGCACGCGCGTGGCAAGGGATCAGCTGCCGCGCGAGGTGGAATAGCTTCAGCGTGTGCCAATGAGAGGCACAGAGCCGGTGCGGAGTTCGCCGTTCACCGACCGCTGGACCTCGGGCTCGACGAGGGGCTGATCCATCGCCGGTCGGCCGAGCCTGTCGTGGCCGGATCAATCATCATCTTCAGGTTCGTTGGGCAACCCGATGAGCGGCGGCGTCAGCTTCTTGCGCCGCAGAAGGGCCTCCATGATCGCAATGCCTTCGGCATAGAGGCCCTCGCGACAGTCGACTTCAGCGCCGATACGCGTGTGATTGCGGCGGCCGTCGGAGTCGTTGCTTCGGCCCACGGCAAAGCGATCGTAGTAGGCGATGAGTTGCGAGCAGCGCGCCTTGAGCTGCGCCGGGGTCAACTCCGTGGCGCTCTGGGCGGCGGCGGGCATCGAGCCGCCCGCCGTCGCGCCGAGCACGCGCGCAATCGCCGACGACGATGTCCACCGCTGCAGATGTTTCATCTGTCCCAATCAGCCTTGATCGCCGGTGACGCCAAAAGCCTAGACCAGAACAACCTTGCCGGTGGGCAGATCGTAGTAGGCGCCAACCACCTTGAGCTTGCCGGCGGCGACCATGTCTCCCAAGATCGGCTTCTCGGTCTGCAGCCGTCGCACATTGGCCTGCACGTTCGCCACGACGGTGCGCTGCTCGAGATCCGGTCCACCGGCTTTCACCACGGCCTCGACGCCGGGCTTCATGGCAGTCACCAGGCCGGCGATGTGACCGGGCAAGGTGTTGCCCTTCTGCAGGGCGCCGATCGTCGCGCCGATCGCGCCACAGTTCGTGTGCCCCAGGACCATGATCACCTTGGTGCCCAGCACCGCGGCGCCATACTCGAGGCTGCCCAGCCCGTCGGGCGTCACGAAATTGCCGGCGACGCGGACAATGAACAATTCCCCTGGGCCCTGGTCGAACGCGAGCTCGGGCGCCACGCGTGAATCCGCGCATCCCAGGATGGCGGCAAACGGTGCCTGACCTTGTGCACGCGCGGCACGCCCGGCCGTGAAGTCGCGCTGGTTCAACTGCCCGGAGACATAGCGCGCATTGCCTTCCATCAAGCGGGCAAACGCGGCATCAGGGGTATCGACGGCCCGCGTGGGCTGGGCTTGCGCGACGGTGGCCGTTGCTGTGGCCGCTGCCGTCAGGGCAAGAGCGCCGAGCCCTGCGGAAAAAACATTGCGACGCGAAAGGCCGCGTGAATCGCAAACATTGCACATGGAATTCTCCCCAGAAGCTACAGGCTACCGGCAAACAATAATTGAGAAGTGATCATCGCGGAAGGTGCGGCGCGCCTTTCGAGACATCAACAAAGGTGGGTTCAAATAGAAGTCTTCCGGACCCTGGCCGGCTAGACGAACGAATCCTTTGGAACCTTCCAGAGCTTGTCCAGTCGAGCTGCATCTTCCCTGATGCGCTCACGCAGCAACTGGTCGCTTTTCATGTACTTGCGAGGATACATGGCGATCAGTTGGGCGAATTCTGCTCTGGTCGCTCCCTCGGCTTTGGCGGCCGCGATCGCTTCCTTGGCGCTCTCTTCATCTGGTCGATTAGACGCGAAGGGTGCTGTGCCGAAGCCAAAGCAACCCGCAACTAGGTCAGTCCAAGCCATTTCGCCCCCAATGCAGGGTCGCCTTCTACAGAGTATTCGGCGTCATCTCAATGCGAGGGTAATTCCCGCGGCATGCTATCCTCGACGGCATGACACAGAGTGATGATATTCTTCAGGCAACGGGGCCCATCGATGAGGCCAGATACTCGGCCGAAAAGAAGGTCGCCGTGCACGCGATGTTCGAGACTGTCCTCAACCGGCTGGATGAGATGCAGCGGGCGCCGGACCACTGGGAGGAGACCTGCCTGGTCCACGCTCTCAGCTTCATGGAAGCAGGTGTCTACCCTCGTGCGCGGGCCGAACTGGACAGCTGCATCGTTCCGGCCGGCAAGCGGTCGAGCTGGCGCGAGGATCAGATGAAGAGGAACCCCAGGCGCTACTCGGTGGCGCGGCTGCGGCTGCGGCTCGATGGTGTGAAGGCCGACGTGAGATAGAGCGCTGCGCAAAGCCCGGGCCGCGCAACTGCCACTGGAAGGCCTGCTGTCGCATCCGCCGGTAAGTGCTTGATTTGATTCACTTGCGGCAGCTCGCCCGGAACGGGAGTCGCCTTTTTGCCGGCAATCGAACGCCGCTGGGGCGGCGGCCTATACCCAATCCAACATGGCCCGATTCCCGCGCCGGCGTCATTGCGCGCATTCCCCATGGCGGCTAGGTATGGCCAGTGCTGACGACTTATCGATTTGACCACCCTGAGACGGACGCGTCGAAGACCCTGGATGCCCGGGCGTATCTCTATGCCTCCCTGTTCGGTCCGGTGTACGTCCTCGTCAATGGTTTCCCGGTTCTGGCCCTGCTGATGGTGCTGATCAGCGCGGTGATCTTCGTTGCCGCCTTCATCGGTTTCGGCTTCGTGGATTGGTTGCTCGGGTCGGAGCTGATCACCACTTTTGCCCTGATCGGGGTTCCCATCGTTGCCCTGGTGGCCCAGGGTATTGCCGCCATAGAACTCATCCGTATCGGCTATCTGCGGTCCGGCTGGCGCGAAGGCTACTAGGCCGCCGATCGGCCCTGCAAATTGGCGCAGTGCCCTTGCGGGCCACATTTGGCGAACGTATCTGTAGGCGGCTGTTGCCCCGGGCGGTTCCGGGATACCACGAGAATCAACAACTTGCCGAAAGTCGCTGTGGAGTTGCTGAGCGGTCTCAAATGGCGCGAACAACGAGAATCTTGAGGGTCGCCCTGGGCGCGTCGGCAATGGTCGTCATTGTCGCGCTCGCCCTGTGGGTCGGCCCCGACCGGCAGCGAAGCAAGGCCCAGGATGCACGTGCGCCGGGGCCGCTTATTTCGCGTGGCTACACCGAGGCGCCGGCCGGCACGGTTGTGATCGCCGGCGAACCCGGAGGCGGCGCCGTCGTCCTCGAGCTGCGCGTCAAGGATGGCCAGAAGGTCAAGCGCGACGACATCATCGCCGTGCTGTCGAACTATCCCACCGCCGAAGCCGAAGTCCGTACCGCCGAGGCCAAGCTTCTGAAGGCCCGGCAGCAGCGCGAGGCGATGGTGTCGGGCTTCCGGGTCGCTGAAATCGCCATGCAGGAAGCGGTCGTCAAGACCGAGGTGGAGACGAACAAGCTCAAGCAGCTGCAATTTCAGCGGTCGAGCATGCCGCCGGACGAGAAGCAGCTCGAGCTCAGCATCTCGCAACAGAATGTCGAACGAGAGCAGGCAAAGCTGCGCGTTTGGAAAGAACAGCTGGCAGCTGACCTCGCGCAGAGTGAGACCGAGATCAAAATCTTGACCGCCAAGCTCGACGATGCGCGCAACGCTCGCGAGGAGGCGCTGGTCCGATCGCCGCTCGATGGCGTGATCGCCGAACTCTACTCACGCCAGGGCGAGCGGATCCATGGCAACGGCATCGCCAAAATCGTCGACCTGGACCAGGTGAGCATCCTGGCCGAGATCGACGATATACATGTCAGCCGGGTCGTGGTCGGCGGCAAGGTCGAGGTCACATTCCGCGGCAGCCCGGTCGTCCACAAGGGGACGATTTCGCGCGTGTCGCCCATGGTGAAGCGCCTGAAGCGCAGCCAGGCCGACCTCGGCGAAGGCAACGTCAATCTGGTCGAAGTCGAGATCAAGCTCGACGATCCGGCCAATATGCCCCGGGTCCTGTCCCGCGAGACGCGCGTCATCTATCTCTAGCGCTTGATGAGCGAAGGTCACGCAGCCTTCGGCATCTCCCTGGAGGCCTCGATCATCGTCCCGGCCAGCACACGATAGGCGGTGGCCCAGGCGTCGCGGGTCTCGGAGGTGAAGCCCTCGCCCAGCCCCTTCTCGAGGGTCCACAGCAGTGCCGCGCCGACCGGCACGTATTGCTCTGCGCTGACACCGTAGCCGGCGTGCCGGTGGCCGAGTGCGCGCACCGCCGGCAGAAGCGTGTCGAGATGGCTGAGGCCGGCGACGGCAGTGCCCAGCATGGCCATCAGCTTCTTCTTCTGACCCGAGAGGTCGTCGGGAAACATCGTGCGCACCTGCGGCGCGATCTCGAACAGCCGGCCATAGAAAAGATCGGCGGCAGTGGCGGCGATGGGGGCGACCTGCGCGAAGCTGGTCTGCACGAGCTTGATCTGATGCGGTGTCATGGAGGGATCCTCGGTGGGCGGTTGGTGCGCCCGGGGTTTACGCCCGCCGTGCCTCGTGCCCATGTCGCGACGGGCGGAATCTGTATCGCCTGTATCGCGCCGTCTGTATGGTCGGGCCGACATGGCCAGGCCCGATCCGACCGAGGAATTGGCGTCGCTGCATCGCCACGCCGCCCAGTCGAAGGCGGCCGCCGACAAGGCCGTCCGCGCCTACGACCGCAATACCTGGATCAGGTTCACCCTCGTCTTCTTTCCTGTGCCGTTCGTCCTGGTGCTGCTGCGCCTGCAGATCGAGGCGTGGGGCTACTATGTCGCCGGCGCGCTCTTCCTCGCTTCTGCATCAGGCCTCTACATGCTCGACGGGGCGGCCGCGGCGCGGCGCGACCGTGCGATCAAGGCGGCCGACGAGGCGCAAAAGGCCTACGACGACGCCTGCACGGACAAAACGACCAACCCAGGCGGCTAGGCTTTCGACAGGCGCGGCCAGTCGCGGGCAGGGCGCAACAGCGTGTCCCGCGCCAGGTCGACCTTGTTCATGAGGTAGGTCGATCCTGAATGGTCGGGATGGACGAGACTGGCCAATCGCCGGTGCGCTGCCCGGATGGCAGCCTCGTCCGCTCCGGGGGCCAGGCCCAGAACATCGAGGGCTTCAGCACGCGACATGCCGTCCTGCGGCGGCGCCGGCAACGCGCGTTGGACATAGGCTTCCAGGACGGCGGCGGCGCGCTGAACCGTTTCGGCATCGGGCGCCATTTCCATATCGAAAGGCCGTGCCTTCGGCCGAAAGAGATCGAACGCCGCGCGCAACGGCTGCAGGATCGCCCGCCACTTGAGGAAAGTGGGCACGGCCAGCATGCCGGCGCCGAGCAGCATCGCTCCAGACCAACGGCCGCTCCCGATCATCCAGACAAGGATGGGAATGCAGGCGAGAACGAGCAGCAACACCATCCAGCGGCTGACGCGGATCATCGTCTTGGGATCGGAATGGAGGAACCAGTCCAGGAACTTCGCAGCCGTCGCCAGCACGGAAAGGCCGAGCACGACGGCGCTGATGATGACGGCGTAGTCCATCGGCGAAACCTAGCTGTACTGCTGCGGAAAATCAGCCTTCAGTTCTTCGAATTTCGGAATGTCCTTCGCAGAGGACGGCGTCTAGTATTTGCGCCAAACAGCAACGAGGGAGTACGGCATATGGTCGAACCGACCAGAGAAACGCCTACCAAGACAGTTGCTCCTGACGCCTCGTCGATCGCGCCGCTCGGTAGCGACGGCGCGGAGCCAAGTCTTCCGGCGCGCAAAGCCTCGATCGACGATTTCCTCAAGCGCAACGCCGAAGTCCTGGAAAAGGATCGCGAGGAATTTCAGGCTTACCTTGTCGCCAAGCAGGCGGCCGCCACCGCAGCGCCGGCGCCCCAGCCCGCGCGCAAGACGCGGATGAGCCGGCGCACGATGCTGAACGTCGCCGTCGGCACGGCCGGCGCCGCTGAAGTGGCTGTCCTTGGTTACGGCGCTCTGGGCGGCGGCTCGTCCGACACCGGCACCTTCCAGGCCAGTGGCGCGGGGCCGCAGCAATCGCACATCACGCGCGAGATCGTCGACAGCAGGGCCGACATCAAAGGACGCAGCCTCGGGCAGTGGATCGCGCTGCTGCCGACCAAGCTGGGCGGGGGCACCTATGCGCTCGATCTCAACTCGAACCGCGTGCTGGCTTCCATCTGGTACTGGACCTACGGCGATTTCAGCCCGATCAGCCATCACCTTTGCGCCTTCCCGAGTTCCGATCCCTATCACGGCTTTGAATTCGTCAACTCGACGCAGGGCGGCAAGAATTCGCTGATCTACGGCATCCCCACCGCCACGACCGATCCGGCACCCGGCACCAACATCTACCGCGTTCGTTTCGATGGCACGCAGATGCAGATGGTCGAGAACGTCTCGGAGACCACCGGGCTGGGGCTCGGCGTCCACGTCACCGTCAACCCCAAGGATGCGCAGTCCTACTTCGTCACCGATGGCCAGAAGGACATCGCGGCCTGCTTCGACCGTACGACGTCGAAGGTGAAGGCGGCGCTCAAGTTCGACTGGGCACCCAACGTGCCCGACCTGCGTGACGCCTGGATCAAGGGCGGCACGCTCACCATCAGGAAGATCTATCCCGACGCCAAGACCGGCCTCTACGACTACCGCGGCACCAAGGGCAACAAGATCGACTGGGAGATGGTGCCGATGGGCGAGCTCTTCGTCGAGGAGGGCTCGCTGCCGGGCGACGCACCGCTCACCCTTACCGGAGCCGATGGCACGATCTGGCATCCCGAGGGCCGCTGGGCCGCCACCGTCGTGCGGCTGTGCGGCGGCATCGCGATCCTCGATCCGCAGAAGGGCTTTGACCCGGTGGCCTTCCTGCAGTTCAACAAGGACTCGCAGGCCCAGTATGCGGTCGAGCAGATCGACAAGGACACGTGGAAGGTCGTCTTCGACAAGATCCATTCGCCGGGCCATGAGATCGGCTTCTCGCCCGACGGCAAGTTCCTGGTGATGATGAACAACCTCCGGGAAAACAACTGCTCGATCTTCAGCTGCGAGGATCCGGACCCGACCAAGTGGCGCAAGATTGCCCATGTCGAGGATCCGCTGTGGCGCGGCAAATATCCGAACCCGTTCCACATGGTCTTCTCCATGGACAGTTCGAAACTCTACCTGTCCATCCTGCATCCCTCGCCCGCCTACAGCGGCATCATGGTGGTCGATACCAAGACCTGGACGATCCTGAAGGAGATCCAGGGCATCGGCCCCGACCTGCAGACGCCGGCCATCACCTACGATGGCAAGTATGTCCTGACGCCGTTCAGCGGCTTCCAGCGCCAGTCGAGCGGCATCGCGGTCATCGACACCTCGACCGATACGCTGGTCGGCATCCTGCCCAGCAACGGCGGCCATCATGATTGCGTCATCATCCCGACCAAGCTGGAGCACATGAAGCATACGCGCTCCTGTACGCTCTGAGTGGGCACGCTTTGAGGCTGCTCGCCAACCTGGCGCTGCAGAACCTGGGGCGCCGCAAGGCGCGCAGTCTCCTGCTGATTGCTGCGGTGGCGATCGGCAGTGGCGTCGTCTTCACCGGCGCCACCCTGATGCGCAGCATCGACGACAGCATGACGGTGGGCTTTACGCGGCTGGGTGCCGACATGATGGTCGTGCCCGAAGGCGCGCTCACCAACATCACCGCAGCGCTCCTCACGGTCGAGCCCACCGACCTGGTGCTCGAGGCCGATGTCCTGGCCAAAGCGCGGCTCGCCAGCGTTGCGCGGGCGGCGCCGCAGAAGATCGCGCGGGTCGAGCATTCCGGCATCGGCAGCCATCACGAGCTGGTCGACCTGATCGGCATCGATCCGGTGCGCGACTTCACGATCCAGCCCTGGCTGAGGGAGAAGCTCGGTCGTGAATTCCGACCCGGCGACGTGATCCTGGGCGCCGGCCGCGACGCGCCACTGGGCTCGCAGTTGCTCATTTTCGGCAAGCCGCATGTGGTCTACGGCAAACTCGGCCGCACGGGAGTAGGCACCCACGAGCGCGGCATCTTCATGTCGTTCGAAACACTGGAGTCGTTGGCCGGGAGCATGCCGCAACGGCCGGCGGTGCTGGCGCCGGGCAAGGTCACCGGCTTTCTGGTCGAACTGGCGCCGGGTGCCACGACGCTGCAGGCGCGCTTCGCCATTCTGTCCGCGGTCAAGGGCGTCAAGGTCGTGACCGGCGAGTCCTCGCTGTCCGGCATCCGCCAGGGTCTGGCGGCTCTGCTGAAGGGCATCCTCGCCTTGATGGTGCTGATGTTTGCCAGCATGGCGGTCATGGTGAGCGTGCTGTTCTCGGCGATCGTCACGGAACGGCGGACCGAACTCGGCATGCTGAAGGCGATCGGGGCACGCCGGTTGCAGATCGTCGGCATGATGGTCGTCGAGGCGGTGATCGCCACCGGCATCGGCGGCGTCCTGGGTGTCACCCTGGGTGTGCTGGTGATGCGCCTCTACGAACGGTCCCTGGTCTACTACCTGGACAACATCGGCGTGCCCTTTGTCTGGCTCGATCTGCCGCGAACGGTGGCCTTTGCGGCGGCAGCGATCGGACTGGCCGCGGCGATCGGCGCGCTGGGTGCGCTCTATCCGGCATGGCGGGCGAGCCGCCGCGACGCCTACGACCTCGTTCGCGGCGAGGGCTGAGCGATGCTCGCGTGCCGCCGGGTGAGCAAGAGTTACACGACCGAGCGCGGCCTCGTGACCGCCGTTGCCGGCATCGATCTCGACGTGGCGGCGGGCCGCTTCGCCGCCATCATCGGCCGCTCGGGCTCGGGCAAGTCGACACTGATGGCGATGATCGGCGGCCTCAGCCGTCCCTCGGCCGGCTCGGTGACCGTCGACGACACGGACATCTGGGGCTTGTCGGACAATGCGCTGGCCACCTTCCGCAACGAGAAGGTGGGCTACGTCTTCCAGTTCGCGAGCCTGCTGCCGACGCTGCGGCTGATCGACAATGTCGCCCTGCCGGCGATGCTGGGGCGCCGGCAGGGCGCGTCCGGCACCTATGCCCGGGCCGCGGGCCTCCTCGAGCGGCTGGGACTGGGCGCTTATCTCGACGCCTATCCCGCCGAGATTTCCGCCGGCGAGCAGCGCCGCGCCGCGATCGCCCGTGCGCTGATCAACGATCCCGCGATCCTGCTGGCCGACGAACCCACTTCCGATCTCGACGAGCAGACCGAGATCGAGATCATGGATGTGCTGCTGGCCGTAAACCGTGAGGTCGGCACCACGCTCGTTCTGGTCACGCACAATCTCGCGCTTGCGGGGCAGGCGCAGCAGATCGTCCACATCGCCAACGGCGCGCTTGTGGCATGAGCGAGCAGCCGCCCGATCCGGCCCTCCTGTCGTCCGAGCAGAAGGATGTGCTGATCCGCGATCTGCGCCGCCAGCTCGCAGCTCTGCAGCCGCCGAAGCGCGAGCTGCTCGACGAACTGCGCGAGGCGCCACACAAGGCCGCGGCCGCGCCGCCCGAGGCGCCGGTGAAACTCGGGCGAAACCTCGGCCTGTGGCGTTCGCCGGTGACGCTGGGCGTCGTCGTGGCCGTGATGCTGGCCTTTGCCGTCGATGCCGGTGTCGGCCGCTACCAGGCTTCTCTCGCCAAGCAGCAGCGCCAGGCGCGGCTGCAGCTCGAGAATACGGCGATGAGGTCGCTCTATGTCGAATTGAAGCGGATCGTGGCCGAACCGGACGGCAAGTCGTTTCGCATGACTCTGGCGCTGCAGAACACCAGCCCCGATGGCCCGCTCTACGTCATGCTCAATCCAGTGGCGGTCTACGTGCAGTCCGGCATGGTCTGGCAACAGGTGCCGTCAAAGCCCGTCGATGGCGCCGGCGCGGGCGTCGTCACTGTCGCCAGGGACCATGCCTACGACGTCCTGTTCACACCCGACGTCGCCAACTGGGCCGAGCTCATGCCGGGTTACATGCATGTCCGCATCCAGGACGACCTGCTGGTGAGCCAGCGGGCGCAACCGGGCGACGATGTCGTGGAGCGCCGGACGCCCTTCTACGTCTATCTCCGGCCGCCCGGGAGCGCGTCACCGCCGCCGCTCTTCATCCCGATGCCGCCGCACTAATAGAGATCAGTGAAGTGCTGCTTCGCTCGCCGGATCGCCGGCGATGCGGCTGTGCCACATCACGCGAGGCTGCTTCATGTCCCAGGGAGTCGCCTGGTGGAGCAGGCAGCGGTTGTCCCATACCACCGCGTCGCCGGCCGTCCAGTCGTGATGGTAGATGCGCGGCGGCTGGCAGGCGAAATCGACCAGCTCCTGCAGCAGCTTTTCCGACTCTTCCTTGTCTAGGCCCGTGATGTTGTGGGCATGGCGGCCGATCAGCAGTGACTTGCGGCCGGTCTCGGGATGGACCTTCACCAGTTGCCGGAGCGGCACCGGCCCATCATGCAGGCCGTAGCCGCTGTATTCGCCGTCGCGCTTCCTGGTCTGGTGGCCGAGCTTGGACTGGCTGTGATGCAGCGAGTGATAGGCCGCGAGCTTCTCGACTTTGGCCTTGAGCGCGCCATCGAGCGCATCCCAGGCCGCGCGCATATCGGCAAAGCCGGTGTGGCCGCCGATGCTCGGCACGACTTCCGCGCTGAAAACCGCGCCCTTGGCCTGAACCGGCATGTAGGTGCTGTCGCAATGCCAGCCCATATTGCCTTTGAGGATCTTCATGACGTCGTCGTTGTCGGCCTCGATGCGCAGAGAGCC
>CAMAYC010000141.1 GCA_945862125.1 Reyranella massiliensis 521 | reverse complement strand
GCGGGATTGCCGGGCCGGGCGGTGAACTTGAAGCGGACCAGCAGCGCGTTCTCGGCGACGTCGGCCACGCCCTGCATCTTGAACGGCGCCAGAAGGTCGTTCTTGAAGGCCGGCATCTCGGCGATGTCGGTGCCGATCTTCTTGGCTGCCTTGCGCAGCTTCTCGATGTCGGTGCCGCCGGCGAAGCGCATGTTGAACTTCACCGTGATCCAGTCGCGGCTGAAGTTGGTGATCTGGCCCAACTGGCCGAACGGGATGGTGTGAACCTGGCCGTTCTGGTGACGCAGCTTGATCGAGCGCAGCGTAAAACCCTCGACCGTGCCCTTGGCCTTGCCGCAGTCGATGTACTCGCCGACCCGGAAGGCGTCGTCGGACAGGTAGAAGATGCCCGAGACGATGTCCTTCACCAGGGTCTGGCTGCCGAACGAAATGGCGATGCCAAAGACCGAAGCGCCGGCGATCAGCGGCGTGATGTTCACGCCGAAGCTCTCCAGCGCCACCATGACGGCGATGACGCCGATCAGGACGGCCGCGGTCATGCGCATCAGTGGCATCATGGTGCTGATGCGCGAAGCCGGCGGGCCGGCGGCGTCGCCGTCGGCGATCGCGGCGGCCGCGTCCTTGTTCTTGCGCGCCATGTAGGGATCGGTCGAATACTTGAAGAGCTCCCACAGCACGAAGGCCAGGAACAGGGTGAAGCCCGCGGTGCGCGAGGACCGCGTGATCGTGGCCCACTGGTCCTCGTCGGCCAGCGCCAGCACCTGGACGACCCAGCTCTCGGCGATGGTGACGACGACGCCGATCAGCACGGCCACGCGGATGCAGCGCGCGACGACGTCGGGCAGCTTTGGGGAGTCACCGGCCGGCGTACGGCCCTCGAGCTGCGAATCGAGCCGCCGCACGAAAGCCTGCATGAAAGTCTCGAACAGCAGTACGCCGACCACGAGGACGACGGTCAGCAGCATGGCATTGCCGACATGGGTGAGGCCCGAGACGGCGCCGTAGATCAGGGTGAGGCCAAGTGCTGCAAAGAAGGAGACGCCGACCGGCACCCAGTTGCGGCCCAGCGCGCCGACCAGGGGAGCGACCTTGCCGAGGCCGCCGAACCACTGTGCGGCGGCATCGCGCGAGCCACGCACCAGCCAGATGAAGGCCGCGACATAGATTACGGCGCCGATCACCTGGTAGGCGGCGAAAGCGCTCGGTGGCGTGCCGATGGCCATCAGCACCTGGCCCAGGATGCGTCCCAGGATGATCAGCAGCATCACCACCTCGATGCGCCCATACATGGCGCGCGCGTCGCGGTCCGTGGCGTCGCAGAGCCTGGCCTGCGGCAGCGCAGGCCTCAGCACGATCAGGAACAGGAAGACGTAGAGGCGCCAGTGGAAGATGCCTTCCAGGACCGCGGCGGCGAGCCTGTCCTGGCCGATCGGGCCGGTGAACCAGGCGCCGATCGCGGCATTGCAGATGACCCAGACGGCGAAGACGCCCACCCCGTCGAGTAGCGCCAGCAGGCCGAGATGCCCGAGCGAGCGCAGGCCCTGCTCGGGTCGGGCGCCATCGGCGAGGCGATGGCGGAACCGGGCCATGAGGGCACGCAGGACCGCTTCGGCCACCACCGCCGCCACGGCGACGAGGCCCAGCAGGAGCAGGAAGCCGGACGTGCCGCGGCCCCCCGTCGCGCTCTGATCGAGCAGACCGGGAATGGAGGCGAGATGGGTGCCGAGCACCGGGATGGCACGCACCACCTTGCCGGCGCGCTCGAAGAAAACGGCGAAGGGGCTCGGCCCTTCGGGAATCGGCGTGCGCACGACGGTTGGCGCCGGTGGCTTGGCCTTGGACTTGGAATTTGCGGCGGAACTCGCGGGCGCTGCGGCAGGTGCCGCGGGAGCCGAGGTGGCGCCTTCGGCCTTCAGCTTCTCGGTGACCGAGTTGCTGATGGCGTCGACCAGCGCGTTGAACTGCTCCTGCGTCATGCCCGGAGGCAGCGGCGCCGGCGCCTGGGCGCCTGCCGTCGCGATCGTCGCGCACACAAGGCCAATCGCCAGGATGATCGAGCGCAGTGCAGACATCGGCTTCCCCCTCAACGGCAGGGCCGCCCCTGCCATGCCATGCCGTCTCTAGCCGGTTTTGCCGCAATCGTGAAGGCGGACGCCGCTAGGCCGCGTACTTGCTCGACGTCAGAGAGGGCCACAGGGCCTGCGGGCCGGCCTTGGCGACGGCAGCGCCGATCTTCTCGCCCCAGAAGCTCTCGCTGCCGAAATCGCGCCGCCACACCCAGAGCCTGCGCGTGTAGTGATGCAGGATGTGTTCGTGGGTGAAGCCCATGGCCCCCATCGACTGGTGCGAGATCGCGGCGATGCGCTGGGCGAAGTCGGACGCCTGCGTCTTGGCGGCGGCGATCGAGAAGCTGCCGCCGTCGGCCAATCCGCCCTCGTCGGCGTCGCGCGATGCCGCTTCGGCCGAGGCAATCGTAGCGGCCACGCAACTCGCCAACTCGGCCAGCATGTGCTGGATCGCCTGGAAGGTCGAGATCGAGCGGCCGAACTGCACGCGCTGCTTGGAGTATTCGACGGTCGTGGCCAGTACCTTGTCGGCCGCACCCGCCATTTGCATGGCGCGCGCCAAGGCGGCGAGTTCGAGTGCGCGATCGGCGCTCACGGCCGAGTCGCCGGAAAATTCACAAGGAGCCTTGTCGAAGACCACGGAACCGTAGGGCTCGCCGGCGTGGCTGGGCGCCGCCGTCACCTTGGCATTGGCCTTGGAAACGACGACCACGACAGGCTTGCCACCTGAGGTCGCGACGCCCACGAAACGCTCAGCGGCGCCGGCGAAGGGCACGCGATCGACCTTGCCGGTGACACGCCCGTTGCTGAGTGCCAGACCGCCCAACACGACGGTCGCCGGCCCCCGCGTTGGCGTGCCGCCAGCGGCAGACAGCAGCAAGTTCGCGAGCGCGGTCTCGGCGAGCGGCACCGGCACGGCGTTCTCGCCGACCAGCCGAAGCACCGCCATCATGTCGGCAAGGCTGCCACCGACACCGCCCTTGTCCTCGGGCACGGCGACGAGCGGCAGGCCCATCTCTTCGATTTCGGTCCAGAAGTCGGCGGGCCACACGCCCTTCTCGACTCCGTTCACGATATCCTTGCCGCAGCGCTCGGCGAAGAAGCGGCCGGCGGTGTCGAGCAGCATGTCGCGCGTGTCCTGATCCATGGTCTGTCTCCTCAACGCAGGCCGAGGCCGCGGGCGACGATGCCGCGCAGGACCTGGGTGGTGCCGCCCTGGATCGTGTACGACGGCGCCATCATGGTGGCGTACTGGGCGACGTCGAGGAAATCGGCCATGTCCTCCTCGGTCGTGGCGTCGGATTCGGCCAGCACGCGGGCGATCTCCGGCAGGTCCTGCTGGTAGATCGTGCCGAGATCCTTCACCAGCGCCGCCTCGATGGCCGGTGACTTGCCGCCCTGCATCATGCCGGCCACCGCGACCGACATCTGGCGCAACGTCCAGAGCCGGGCGACGATGCGGCCGAGGACGGCCCCTGCCCGCCTGGCCGGTTGGCGGCCGAGCACGCGCACCAGTTCGCGCAGGACGTGGAAGTTCTGCATGAAGCGCTCGGGACCGCTGCGCTCGAAAGCGAGCTCGCTGGTCACCTGCAGCCAGCCGTCGCCTTCGTTGCCGATCAGGCATTCCTCGGCGATGAAGCAGTCGCTGAACGTGACCTCGTTCCAGTCATGACGCCCGGCGAGGTTGATGATCGGCCGGATCGTGACGCCCGGTGTCTTGAGGTCGACCAGAAGCTGGCTCAGGCCCTTGTGACGATCGCCGTGCTGGCCGGACGTGCGCACGAGCGTGATGCAATAGTGATTGTGATGGGCGCCCGAGGTCCAAACCTTGGTGCCATTGACGCGAAAGCCGCCCGGCACCGGCTCGGCGCGGGTGCGCACCGAGGCGAGATCCGAACCTGAGTCCGGCTCGCTCATGCCGATCGAGAAGTAACACTCGCCCGCGGTGATCTTCGGCAAGATGGCCTGGCGCTGCTCCTCGCTGCCGAAGCGCAGCAGCAGCGGACCGGACTGGCGGTCCGCTACCCAGTGCGCACCGGCGGGCGCCCCGTTGCCGAGCAGTTCCTCGGTGACGACATAGCGATCGAGGAAGCTGCGCTCGCTGCCGCCATACTGCTTGGGCCAGGTGATGCCGATCCAGCCGCGCTTGCCCAATGCCTTGCTGAATTCCGAGGAACGCGTGTTCCAGCTCGCGAAGCGATCCTCGGTCTTGAGACCGGGCAGCGTCTTCTTGAGGAATTCGCGGACTTCGCCTCGCAAGGCTTCGGCCTCGGGCGGCAGATGAAACGGCGGAAATTCGAGCTTGGGAATGGACATCGTCGTTCTCTGCTGTTGGATGCCTCCTCTGTGTCGGCTAATCCTAGGCCGCGCAACCAGGGAGTTTCGAGGGTCGAATGCCGCGCCGTCCACCCCGCCTGCCGCCACTCCTGGCGGAATTCGATGACGAGGAGCGCGAGGCCGTGCTGACGGCCAATCGGGCATTCTATCGCGCCTTCAACGATCGCGACGCCACCGCGATGGACGTGCTCTGGGCGCCGACCGGATCGCTGGTCTGCCTCCACCCCGGCCAGGCCGCCCTGCACGACCGATCGGAGATCATGGCGAGCTGGCGAGCCATCATGCGCCACCCCGACGCACCTCGAGTAAGCTGCGCCGAGGAATGGGTGGTGGGCCGCCCGGGGTTGGCCATCGTCGTCTGCCGCGAGATCCTGGCCAATGGGCAGCTCATGGCGACCAACAGCTTTATGCGGCTGAACGATGGCTGGCACATCATTGGCCACCATGCCGGCCCAGTGCCCCCGGTCGAAACGCAGCGAGCGACGCCCGCCACATCATCCACGCCGACGCGCGACCGGCGACGGCTGCACTAGCGGCTGAGCGGCCCGTCCGGGCGAATGAGCGAACGCAGCCGGCTGTACGGAATCGTGACCTGGTAGCTCCCCGACGAATAGGGACCGACGTCGTACTGGTTGAAAATGATCTCCAGCGCATCGGGCTTGAAGAGATAGCGCCCCGGTTCGGCCATCAGTTCGGCCAGCTTGGCCGGTTCCAGGGCATCATCGAAACCCGGATTGGTGACGAACTGCTTCTTGAGATCGGCCGCGACGATGGCCGTCACCGTGCGTAACCATTCGCCCCCTGCAATGAAGGCACTCTCCGGCTTCGACTCGCGGCCGGTGCGCAGATCGACCAGCACGGCGTAGGTGCTGCCATTGCCGTGAGCACCACCCGTGAAGGTATAGAGGTTCATCTCGACGGAAACCGCCGCCGAACCGGGCCGATACAGGCTAAAATTCTGCTCGTAGCTCCAGGTCTGGTCGATGTCGCCGCCGATATCGGCGGCCGGGACAGATTCGCGCGCCGCTTCCTTTGTGGTGTCGGCGAACTTGGCGTTGAGCGCGGTAAAATTGACCGACGGCCCATCGAATTGAGGATAGCTCGCATCGATGCGATAGCCCGTTGCCTTCACCTTGCCGGCCCGGACGATCGCCTGCTCGCTGATGAACGGATAGGCGCCGACGCCGAATTGCTTTAGCAGCGCCAGGCGACTGTCATAGCGCGACTTCAGGCATGTCGCCGCATCTTCGCCGGTGCAGGCACGGTTGCGATTGCCGACCCAGCGCTGTTGATCCTTTGTCAGATGATCCTTGGCCGGTGCGGCCAACTTGGCGACCAGCGCGGCATAGGCCGCCGCCACGTCGCGGTCGGCCTTGGCCAGCTCAGGGCTCTTGCAGATCGTGCGTTCGACCGGCGTAGCGGCCTTGGCACAGTCGAAGCTCGGGCCACCCTGCGCAAATGCCGGTGCCACCGCCACAACGGCGAGGAGTGCCGCCGATGCCAAAAGCCCCTTCACGTCCGACGCCATGCCTTGAGACGGCGCACTGCCTCTTCCATCTCGGCGGTCGAGCCGGCAAAGGAAATGCGCAACGTGCCAGTGCCCCTTGCGCGGTCGAAGTCTACTCCCGGCGTCGTCGCCACACCCGTCTCGCGCAGCATGCGGCTGCAGAATTCGTGGCTATCGTTGGTGAGGTGCGAGACGTCGGCATAGATGTAGAAGGCCCCCTGCGCCGGTGTCAGGCGATCGAGGCCGGCCGTCGGCAGGCCCGACATCAGCAGGTCGCGGTTGGTGCGATAGCGTTTGACGTGGCCGTCGAGCTCATCGCGGCACTCGAAGGCGGCAAGGGCCGCGTGCTGCGAGAGAGTCGGGACCGAGATGAAAAAGTTCTGCGTCAGGCGCTCGATCGGCCGCACGAGGTCGGGCGGCACAACCAGCCAGCCGATCCGCCAGCCAGTCATCGAGAAGTACTTCGAGAAGCTGTTGACCACGATGGCGCTGTTCGACACTTCGACGGCGGAGTGCGTTTCGCCCTCGTAGACAATGCCGTGATAGATCTCGTCGGAGATTAAGCGTACGCCGTTGCGGGTGCACCAGTCCGCCAATGCCTTGAGCTCGGCGCGGTTGACCATCGTGCCCGTGGGATTGGATGGGCTGGCCAGGATCAGGCCATCGATCTTTCCGGCCTTCTCCAGCGCCGCCACGGTCGGCTGGAAGCGATCGGCAGCCGAGGTCGGCAGGTCGACGGCCTCGAGATTGAGTGCCGCCAGGATGTTGCGGTAGGCGGGATAGCCCGGCGCCGCCAGTGCCACGCGATCGCCGGCATCGAAGCTCGCGAGGAAGGCCAGCGGGAAGCCGCCCGACGAACCGGTCGTCACGATCACGCGTTCCGCCGGCACATCCGCGCCATAGAATTCGCGATAATGAAGCGCGATGCGCTCGCGCAGCGCCGGAATGCCCAGTGCC
The DNA here is from genome assembly GCA_945862125.1 of Reyranella massiliensis 521. Taxonomy (GTDB): domain Bacteria; phylum Pseudomonadota; class Alphaproteobacteria; order Reyranellales; family Reyranellaceae; genus Reyranella; species Reyranella massiliensis_A. The sequence continues at coordinate 5,315 of CAMAYC010000141.1, read as the reverse complement.
GCGACGTAGCCGATGCGATCGGAGTCCAGCGCAGCACGGGCAGCCTCCAATGCGCCCTTCGGCGCTGGTGTGCTGGGCTGCCCCACTTCAAGATGGACGACGGTGTCACCGGCGGCTTCCTTTGCCGCAGCCGCCGCCATCACATCCATCACGATGAACGGATCGACGGCGCCGGAGCGCCGCGACAGCTTACCCGACATGATGCCGGCCCTAGCGGGGAACAGCGATCAGCGCGAGCCCGGCGCCAGCGGGATCGATGGCGCCTTCGCAAGTTGCCGCACTGCTGCGCAACCCGCTCGGACAGGCAATAGCATTGACGTAACCACCTTGTCCGCGCCGTGCGGCCAGCACCTGGGCCACGCTCTGTCCGGCCTCGATCGTCGCACGCGCCACCGCCCCGGTCGCTTGCGCCGCCGTGGGCGCACCGCCGCCGGCGCCGGCAAAGATGAATTCGCCGCTGCTGGGATAGGCGATGATCAGCGGGCTGACGGACGTGGCCTCAGGCGTCGGGGCGCCGAGCAGGATGCCGGTTCCCGGAACGACCATCCGGGCTCCAAACAACTGGCCCATCGACAGGCTGCAGGCAGCAGCGCCGCCCTTGCTGTCGACCGCCACCAGACTGGAAAACCCGCCTGAATCGGCCGGCGTCCCGCCGCCCGGCGCCTGGCCGCGCCAACCTGCCAAGGCGGCGGCACCCGCCATCGGCGGCGGTGCGACATAGACACGCTGGCGCCCGAAGGTGCCGTAGTTCTCGCCGGCGGGCGGACCTGCCTGAGGTGCTGCGTTGCGCAATGCCTCGAGGGGCATGCTGCCGCCCATCTGCGCGATCTGATCGGACAGGGTGCGGGCGAATGTTCCCTGGAAGAAGTCGACGCCGCCGCGCGAGCGGATCACTGCCAAGGTCCCGGCAAGTTCGGGTTGCACCAGGTTGCTGCCCTCCGACAATCCCGTGCCAAAGATACGCTGGGCCTCGCGGTCGCCCCCGAAGAGGGCTCCGCCGGCCAGGAGATCCCGGGCCAGAGCCCTCGACACAGGGACGCCGAACCGGGCCATCCGCTCGGCTGCGGCCACTGATTGTTCCCAGCGGCCCTCACCGTGGCGGACGTGCATCAGCGTCATGGCCCGAACGCCGGTCGGTATCGAGAACGACACGCCTTTGACCGCACCGGGCGCTGCGACGGGCGCGAATACGAAAGATTCGGCCGCCATGGTCTTGCTGTTGTGGGCAATGCAGACGCCGGAGGCGCCGAGCCCGCCCGCCGACGGCAACGTGACCGCCATCGCGAAATACATGGCGACTGCAGCATCGACGGCGTTGCCGCCATTCAACAGGATTTCGCGGCCGGCCTCGGCCGCGCGGCTCTCGTCGGCCGAAACGGCGGCGAAGGCTGCCCCGCGAAACATGCCCGACAGGCCGCTCTGCCCGGCTGCCTTGCCAGCCGGGTTGGCGGCGTTCGCGGCCTGCTCGGTAGTCCGATCCGTCTCACTTCTGCCACAAGCCGACAGCAAAAGAACACCAACCACCGCCAAGCTGCGCAATTGACGTGGCCGCCGCGCGTTCCTAGCCTGCTCACAACCCGTGCCGCCCGTGTTCAGACGCATCACCATCCTCATTTTCTTCTCGCTGCTCTGGCTGGCGCCGCTTCATGCCGCCTACGCCCAGCGACTAAACCTCATACGCGACGCCGAGATCGAAAACACTATCCGAACCTTCGTCATTCCAATCTGGAAGGCGGCCGGTCTGGACCCGAATGCGGTCGAGATCATGATCGTCCAGGACAATTCCCTCAACGCCTTCGTGGCGGGTGGACAACGGATATTCATCAATACCGGCCTCATCATGCGGACCGAAACGCCGAACCAGCTCATCGGTGTCCTGGCGCATGAAAGCGGCCATATCGCCGGCGGCCACCTGGCCCGAATGCACGAAGAGCTGCGATCGCTGTCGACGATGCAGATCCTGGAGACGCTCCTGGCCGGCGGCGCGGTCGCAGGCGGCGCCGCGTCGGGTGCCGGCGCCGGCCGGGGCGGCCCGACCGGCGGCGCCACCAAGGCGCCGGGATCGATCATGTCCTTCCTCAAGTATTCGCAGACGCAGGAGTTCGCCGCCGACCAGGCGGCCATCAGCTATCTTCAGAAGACCGGCCAGTCGCCCAAGGGTACGATCGAATTTCTCCGCATCCTCCACAAGGAAGAGCGTCTGGCGATCGCCCAGCGCGACCCCTATCTGTCGACCCATCCGCTTACACCCGACCGCATCTCCGCCTTCGAGGAAGCCGCGGCGCGCTCGCCCTACGTCAATACACCCGATACGCCGCAAGCCCTCAGCATGCACCACCGCATGGTCGCCAAGCTCTACGGCTTCATCATGCCCGACGTCGCCCTGCAGCGCTTCAGCGAGGCCGACCGCTCGGTGCCGGCGCGCTATGCCCGTGCCATCGCGCTCTATCGCAAAGGCAACCTCGGCTCGGCGCTGCTCACCATCGACGGCCTGCTGAAGGAGTATCCCAACGACCCCTACTTCAACGAAGTTAAGGGGCAGATGCTCTACGAGAACGGCCGCGCCGCCGAATCCATCGCCTCCTACCGCCGCGCCGTCCAGTTCCTGCCGGCGGTAGGCATCCTCAAAATTGACCTCGCCCGCGCGCTTCTCGACACCAACAGTGTCGAGAACGACCGCGAGGCCATCCGCAACCTCGAACTCGCCGTTCAACAGGAATCCGGCTCATTCGAACTGTGGCGGCTTCTGGCGTCGGCATATTCCAAGCAGAACAACGCCGGCATGACCTCGCTCGCGCGCGCCGAGATGGCGGTCCTGCGCGGCCAGCGCGCCGAGGCGCAGTCGCACGCCGCCGCCGCCGAACGCAGTCTGCAGCCTGGAACGCCGGCCTGGCAGCGCGCACAGGACATCAAGGCCTATATCAGCACGCGTCCGCGCCGCTGACGTTTGCTCCGGTCACGCCGCCGGCCCCTCAATCTCTCCCTTCGGAGTTCACGACAATGCGTTCAGTCCTTCTCGTACTTGGTGCGGCCCTGATCGGTGGCGGCGCCCTGCTCGCCGCCGGCCTCACGGCGCCTGGCCGCATCGCCACGCCGGCAGCGGCGGCCGACAGCGGCGAGCCGAGAGCCATAGGCAGGCAGATCCGCGAGTACCTGATCGCCAATCCGGAAGTGCTGGTCGAGGCGATGCAGGAACTGGAACGCAAGCAGGACACACAGCGCGACGCGGTGGCCCAGAAAGCGATCCGCCAGCACAAGACCGAGTTGCTCTCCGATCCGGACAGCCCGTTCAGCGGCAATGCCAACGGCGATGTCGTCGTCGTCGACTTCAACGACTACCAGTGCCCCTACTGCAAGCGCGCGCACCAAGCGGTGAAACAGGTGGTCGCCGCCGACGGCAAGGTCAAGGTGGTCTACAAGGACCTGCCGATCCTGGGCGAGCCGTCGCGCATCGCCGCCCTCGCCGCCCTGGCCGCCGCCAAGCAGGGCAAGCATGCTCCGCTCCACGATGCCTTGATGGAGTTCGGCGGCAAGCTCGACCGTGCCCGCATCCTCGAACTCGCCGCCTCGGTCGGCCTCGACGTGGCCTTGCTCGAAAAGGACATGGAAGACCCCAAGTTCAAACAACTCATCGACCGCAACATGGCGCTGGCCGGCGCTTTGGGCGTCCGGGGCACCCCTGCCTTCGTGATTGGCGATCAGTTCGTTCCCGGAGCAGTCGACGCTGCAGCGCTAAAACAGCTGATCGCCGACGCCCGCAGGCGTTGACGGGTAACTTGTCGCTTTAGCGCGACAAGGTGGCCGACAGCCCAAGCGCATCCACGAGATCGGCGCCCGGGCTCATCAGATAGTCGATCCTGTTGATCGCCAGCGGCGGCTCGGGCCGCGCATCGAGCGTGAGTGTGCCGCCCTGCTCGATGAACCGTGCGACCGTGTCGAGAAGCTGGGTCAGACGCGGCGTGATCAGCACATCTGCCGGCTGATACCGCCTGATGTCGCGCGCCAGATTGGCTCTGGTTGCCGCCAACGGCCGTCCCGTCGTCGTCGACAGGGCCTTCAGCCCTCGCTCAAGCAGGCTCGCATCGGCCAGCACCAGCTTCGCAGAGTCGAACACGGCCTTCGAATCGTAGAACGCCACCGGATCGCCCTCGTCGACGGCCTGCCAGAAAGCCTCGTCGGCGCCCACGACCCGGCCGGTAAAATTGACCTCGGCGAGACTGGGACCCGAGAGGGCACAGCGATCGACCGTGACCTCGCCGCGTGCACGATCCTCCGCGCCGGTACACTCGAAGCCCAGCTTGAGGTCACGCAGCCCCATCGCCTGCAGAGCCAGGCGCAACTTCAGGCTCTCCATGCTGCGGAGCGGCGGCGCCAGAACGAAGCCGTCGATGCGGGCCGTGGAGCGGCTCACCGTGGCGCTTTCCCGCTTCGTCTCGACTGTGATCGATCCCAGTGACACGCCATAGCGAGCCATCGTATCGCCACTGAACCCCGTGGCGCTGCCGCGTTCGACCCTGACCTGACCGATCGGGAGGCCGGGGAGCCAGTCGGCCGACGAAAAGGCGGCAAGGATTCGACGGATGTCCAGGCCGCTCAGCGTGAGGTCCGCCACCTTGAACAGCGGCGCACGCCCGTCCTTCGCGGTCGCATCGATGTCGCCCACGGTCACCGTCGACACGCGCCCGCCCTCGTAGCCTCCGATGACGATCGTCGCCACGCCGAACGTGTCGCCACTGCCGGGCATGACGAAACGGGAGCCCCGTTGCTCCAGGCGACGCACCGAGAGCGCCTCCAGGGTGCGGGCGACAAGAGTCAGGGGGCCGTAAGGGCCGATGTCGCCTGCGTCGAAGCGGGCAAGGTCGACTCCGTCGAGGACGAGCGACTCCACCTTCCAGGCACCACCTTCTTCGGCTTTGCCGATGCGGAGATCGTTCAGTTCGAGACGCTCGGCCTGCAGCGGGTCACCCCACTTGAGACCCGCCAGCGGTGTGCGACCCTGCATCAGCTCCGCCATCGGCCATCCCAGTCCTGAGGCGCGCCAACGGCCGATGGACATGTCAGCCTGCCGGCTGGACTTCAGATCGGTGAGCGCGATGGTACGCGCAAGGAGTCCGACCTCGACGCCGCCTACCGTGCTGGAACCGTCGCGCTCGATTTCGGCCTTGATCCGTATTGCCGCATAGCGCTCGACGACCGGCACCGCCATCGCACCGGTGGCAACCAAGCCGATGGCCACGGCGCCGGCAATGAGCCCCTTGTTCACGCCTCCGCGTCCGGCTGCCTGGATGGCTGGGCCGCATCGAAGGCCGGAAGCC
>CAMAYC010000140.1 GCA_945862125.1 Reyranella massiliensis 521 | reverse complement strand
GGCGGCGGCGTCGGCGGCACCTGGTACTGGAACCGCTATCCCGGGGCGCGCTTCGATTCGGAAAGCTGGACCTACGGCTTCTCCTTCTCGCCCGAGGTGCTGAAGGAATGGGACTGGAAGGAGCATTTCTCCGGCCAGCCCGAGAACCTGCGCTACTGCGAATTCCTGGCCGACAAGTTCGACCTGCGCCGCGACATCACCTTCAATGCGCGCGTGAAGGCCGCCCACTGGCACGACGCCGACAATGAATGGGAAGTCACCTTCGAGGATGGCAGCCGCGCCCGCAGCCGCTTCCTGATCACCGCCATCGGCCCGCTGTCGTCGCCGACCATGCCGACGATCCCCGGTATCGCCGACTTCAAGGGCGAGTCCTGGCACACCGGCTTGTGGCCCCATCATCCCGTCAGCTTTGCCGGCAAGCGCGTGGCCGTGATCGGCACCGGCGCCTCGGGGGTGCAGGCCATCACCGAGATCGCCAAGACCGTGGGCCATCTCACCGTGTTCCAGCGCACGCCCAACTGGTGCACGCCGCTGCGCAACAGCCGGATCGAACCCGAAACCATGGCCGACATCCGCGCCCGCTATCAGGAGATCTTCGCCCAGTGCCGCGAGAACTGGGGCTGCTTCGTCCATGCCGCCGACCCGCGCCATTCGACCGACGTTTCGGAAGAGGAGCGCGAGGCCTTCTTCGAGAAGCTCTACGCCATGCCGGGCTTCGCCTTCTGGCAGGGCAACTTCCGCGACGTGCTGATGGACCAGGCGGCCAACGACGCCATGACGGCGTTCGTCATCAAGAAGATCCGTGCCCGCGTGAAGGACCAGAAGATCGCCGACAAGCTGATCCCGACCAACCATGGCTACGGCACGCGCCGGGTGCCGCTCGAGAGCGGCTACTTCGAGGTTTATAACCAGCCCAACGTCAAGCTCGTGGATCTGCGCGAGACGCCGATCGAGCGCATCACGGAGACGGGCCTGCGCACCAGCGACGCCGATTACGACTTCGACATGATCATCTACGCCACCGGCTTCGACGCCATCACCGGCGCCTTCGATCGCATCGATTTCCAGGGCCGCGGCGGCGAGAAGCTCAGGGACAAATGGGCCGACGGGCCGCACACCTATCTCGGCCTCAACGTCGCGGGCTTCCCCAACATGCTGACCCTGGTGGGACCGCACAACGCCGCCACCTTCTGCAACCTGCCGCGCTGCATCGAGCAGAACGTCGAGTTCGTCAGCGACCTTTTAGGCTACATGCGCGACAAGGGCCTGACGCGGATCGAGGCGACACCGGAGGCCGAGGAGACCTGGACCGCGCATGTCCACGACACCGCCTCACGCCTGCTGCTGATGAAAGTCGATTCCTGGATGACCGGCGTGAACAAGAACGTCCCCGGCCGCCTCAAGCGCACCTTCATGGCCTATGCCGGCGGCGCGCCGAAATACCGCCAGAAGTGCGAGGAGATCGCGGCCAACGGCTATGAAGGGTTCGCGCTCCGGTAACCCACGGGGCCGGTCAGCCGCCGTTGCCGGAACCGAACTGGATGCCCCAGTGGCCATCCTTGCAGGTGACGACGTAGAGCGAGAAATACTTGCCGATGACCGACCCGTCGTTGCGGTAGCGGGTGAAGTCGACGGCGACATGCGCTTTGCCCTGCGTGGCAAAGACGACCTGCGTGCGATCCCACTTCGTATGGTCCCAGCCGTCCGACGAGACGGTGCCGAGGAAGTTCTCGAAGCGATAGTCCGTCGGCTTCTCGTAGCGGACGAGCGTGCCCTTGGCGCCGATGCGGGCGTGCGGAAAGTTGAAGGCGTCCCGGATCGCTTCGGTATCCCGGGCATTCAGCGCAACGAGATAGCGGTCGACGACCGCCAATGCTTCCCGCTCGACATCCGTCGATGAGGACATGTCCTTCTCCTTCTGCAACTTTCATCCAGCAGTGCGTCGTAGCCGCGAGCCTGCAGCGGCGATGCGTCTCCGGCAAACGACAATTGCGGATCAGGTCCGGAAATCGCGCACTGTCATCCTGAGCGAAGCGAAGGATCCTTCGGCTGGACCTCAGGATGACAAGTCAGATGATCCGCTGTGTCCGTGCAAACGCCATATAGAGGTCATGCGCGCGAGCGGCGATCGGGCCGGGCTGCAGGTCGCGGTCCTCGTAGCGGCTGACCGGCTGCACCTTGCCGGCATTGCCGGTGGTGAAGATCTCGTCGGCCTCGTCGAGCTCGGCCGGCTTGATCGTGCGCTCCTCGACGGTGATGCCGGCGTTGCGCAGCAGCTTTACGGTGCGGTTGCGCGTGATGCCGGCCAGGAACGCGCCGTTGGGCGCGGGCGTGGCCACCACGCCGTTGCGGGCGAGGAACACGTTGGAGCTGCAGGTTTCGGCCACGTTGCCCAGCGCATCGAGCACGATGCCGTTGCCGAAGCCGCGCTTCAGCATCTCGGCCACGCCGCGGGAGGAGTTGGGATAGAGACAGCTTGCCTTGGCGTCGGTCGGCGCGCTCTCGGGCGTCGGGCGGCGGATCGTGCGGCAGAGGCCGAGCGTCAGCGGCGTGCCGGCGCGCATTGGCGAGAGGTAGGTGCAGAGCAGGAACTGACACGAGTCGGGATCGACCGAGATCGGACCGGCACCGCCCTTGCCGGCCCAGAACATCGGCCGCACGTAAAGTTCCGCCTTGGGGCCGAAGCGGCGCACGCTCTCGTGCATCAGCGTCAGGATCTCTGCCGGCGTCTGCTTGGGGCTGAGTCCCAGCGCGCGGGCCGAGCGCACGGCGCGTTCCGCATGGAGGTCGAGGTCGGGGCCGCAGCCCTCGAAGGCGCGGCCGCCGTCGAATACGATGGAGCCCAGCCACATGGCGTGGTCGCGCGGGCCCAGGATTGCCGGGTTGCCCTCGTGCCACGTGCCGTTCCAGTAGGTGAGCGTGTCCATTCTTCTCTCCGCTGCGGAAGCGGGCGCTTCTAGCAGACGATGAGCGGCGCTGCCATCCTCGCTTTAGGGGCGGCCTTCTGCTTTGCACTGGCCCTGATTCTCACCCAGTACGGCTTGCGGACCATGCCGTCCTGGCGCTCGCCGCTCTATTCGATCGGCGGGGCGCTGGTGGTGGCGTGGGTCCTGTCGTTCGTGTTCGTCGACTGGTCGAGCTTCAACCCGGAAGCCGCGCTGATCTTCGGCGCCGTGGGCTGCATCTTCCCCGTGGTCGTGTCGATCCTGGCGGTGCGCTCCAACGAGGCTCTGGGCCCCGCGGTGTCGGGCGCGGTCGGCAATGTCACGCCCGTGTTCGCCGTGCTGGGCGCGGTGCTGTTCCTGGACGAGCGGCTGGGCCTCAGCCAGGTGGCCGGTTTGGCCATGGTGGTGGGCGGCGTGGCGCTGCTCGCCTTGCGGGGTGGCGCGGGCGGGCGACGCTGGTCGGTCTGGGTGCTGGGCCTGCCGCTGGCGGCGGCGCTGGTGCGCGGCGCGATCCAGCCCGCGATCAAGACCGGCCTGGCGCTGTGGCACGAGCCGCTGGCGGCGGCGGCCATCGGCTACGCGCTGTCGGCGGTCGTGATCCTGTCCCTGGTCGGCCGCCGGGCCTGGCGCGAAGGCCCGGCCCATCCGGCGGGCGTGCGATGGTTCCTGGGCGTCGGCTTCGCCAACGGCACGGCGACCTTCCTTCTTTATGCCGCGCTGGGGCTGGGCTCGATCGCGCTGGTGGCGCCGCTGGTGGCGCTGTTCCCGCTGTTTGCGGTGGTGCTGAGCTACTTCTTCCTGCGCGGCGAGCAGCTCCATGCCATCGGCCTGCTGGGCATCGTGGTGAGCGTGGCCGGCGTCATCCTGCTGCTGGTCGGAAATTGACGGTGTTCGAATAGAGGCCGTGAAGCGTTGCAATGACCTTGATTGCGCCGGGCACCAATGGGGCTGCCAAAGCGTATCTCCCTCAGGCGCAGACATCATGTTGCGCAGAACGGAGACCTCATGTTCAGGCGTATCGCTCTCACGACCCTTGTCGCTGCGGCCACATTCGGGACGGTGTCGATGGCCACGGCTCCCTTCGCGCCGGCTTCCGCGCAGGTCAACATCACCTTTGGCTCGCCGCCGCCGCCGGTGCGCTACGAGGCCGTTCCGGCACCGCGTGCCGGACAGGTCTGGGCGCCGGGCCAATGGCAGCTGGTGAACGACCAGTACGTCTGGCAGCCCGGCCAGTGGCAGCAGGCGCGGGCAGGCTACCGCTACATGCCCGACAGCTGGGACCGCCAGACAGTCGATGGCCGCGACCAGTGGCGCTATCAGCCCAGCCGCTGGGACAAGGATGGCGACGGCATCCCGAACAACCAGGACCGCACTGACAATCGCTACGACAACAACAGCCGCAGCAACAACAATGCGAACAATCCCCTGGGCGACAAGGACCGCGATGGCATCCCGAACTTCATCGACGGCCAGAACAACAACCGGCGCTAGAGCCACCGGCTCAGCGGAATGAGGAAGCGGGCTCGCGCAAGTGGGCCCGCTTTCTTTTCGGCCGCGCCGGCCTATCATGGGGCATGCGCCAAAATCGTTTCGGACTGTCCGTCGCCCTCGCCACGCCCTTCACCGATGAGTGGCTGATCGACCTGCCGCGCTTCGTGGCGCACGGCCGCCAGTCGCTGGCCGACGGCTGCAACAGCCTGACGGTGTTCGGCACCACGGGCGAGGGCGCCTCGCTCGGCCTCAACGAACGTCAGCGCGCACTGGGCGCCCTGGTGGGCGCCGGCGTCGATCCCGCAACACAGCTCGTGGTCGGCATCGCCGCCGCCTCGGTCGAGGACGCGATCGCTCAGGGCCGCGCCGGGCTGATGCTGGGGTGTCCGAGCTTCCTGCTGGCGCCGCCCTTCTACTTCAAGGGCGCGGGCGACGAGGGGCTGTTCGACTGGTTCGCCGCGGTGCTCACGGGGCTTGGGCCCAAGGCCAGCAACGTCATCCTCTATCACATCCCGCAGGTGACCTCGGTCGGTCTCTCGGTCGAGCTGATCGACCGGCTCAAGAAGGCCTTTCCCGGGCAGGTCGCCGGCGTGAAGGATTCGTCGGGCGACTGGGCCAACAGCCAGGCGCTGCTGAAGCAGCACAGCGACCTGCACATCCTGATCGGCGACGAGCGGCTGCTGGCCAAGGCGATGAACCTCGGCGCCTCGGGCACGATCTGCGGTCTCGCCAACATCGCGCCCGACCTTATGCAGGCGCCGGTCGCCGGCATCGAGGAGCCGCGCATCGCCGAAATCATCGCCGAACTCGTGCCCTTCGCTTTCACGGCCGCCTGCAAGGCGCTGGTCGGTCACCGCCGCAACGATCCCGTGGCCTGGAGCCGCATGCGCGCGCCGCTGCGCTCGCTGTCCGCGGCCGAGTGCGTGAAACTCTTTGCCGCTGTCGACAACATCCGCGCCAGGCGTGCGGCGTAGGAGATCATCATGACCGCACCGCTCACCATCCGCCTGCATCCCGGCGACAACGTCATCGTGGCGCGCATGGATATCCTTCCCGGTACCAAGGTCGAGGGCGAAGTGGTGGCGGCCACGCGCGTGCCGCCCGGCCACAAGATCCTGACCCGTGCGGTCAAGAAGGGCGAGGCGCTGCGCAAGTACAACCAGATCATCGGCTTCGCCACCGAGGACATGGCGCCGGGCGCGCACATTCATACGCACAACTGCGTCATGGGCGATTTCGAGCGCGACTACGCCTTCTGCGCCGACGCCCACCCGACCGACTACCTCGTGCCGCCGGCAACCTTCCAGGGCTACCGCCGCGCCGATGGCCGCGCGGCCACGCGCAACTACCTCGGCATCGTGACCACGGTGAACTGCTCGGCCGCGACCAGCCGCATGATCGCCCGTCACATCGAGCCGTTGCTCGCGCAATTTCCCAACATCGACGGCGTGGTGCCGCTCACTCACGGTGGCGGCTGCGGCATGGCGGCCTCTGGCCTCGAGATGGACGTGCTGCGCCGCACGCTCGCCGGCTACACGCGCCATCCCAACATGGCGGCGGTGGTCGTGCTGGGCCTCGGTTGCGAGACCAACCAGATCTCGGGCTTGATGAATGCCGAGGGCCTGAAGGAAGGGCCGAAGCTGATCCCGATGGCGATCCAGGACGAGGGCGGCGTCAGCAAGACGGTGATGCGTGCCGTGGGCTTCCTTAAGGAGCTGCTGCCCGAGGCCAACAATGTGAAGCGCGAGGCGATCCCCGCCAGCGAGCTGATCCTGGCGCTGCAGTGCGGCGGCTCGGACGGCTACTCTGGCATCTCGGCCAATCCGGCGCTGGGGGCCGCGGTCGATCTGCTGGTGCGCAACGGCGGCTCGGCGGTGCTGTCGGAGACACCGGAGATCTACGGCGCCGAGCATCTGCTGACCCGCCGTGCCGTGAGCCGCGAAGTCGGCGAGAAGATCGTCGAGCGCATCAAATGGTGGGAGGATCACTGCGCCAAGACCGGCGGCGAGATGAACAACAATCCCTCGCCCGGCAACAAGGCGGGCGGTCTCACCACCATTCTCGAGAAGTCGCTGGGCGCGGTCGCCAAGGGCGGCACCACCAACCTGGTCGATGTCTACAAGTACGCCGAGCCGATCACGGCCAAGGGCTTCGTCTACATGGACTCGCCCGGCTACGACCCGGTCTCGGCCACGGGCCAGGTCGCGGGCGGCGCCAACGTGCTCTGCTTCACGACCGGCCGCGGCAGCGTTTTCGGCTGCAAGCCCACGCCCTCGCTCAAGCTCGCGACGAATACCGCCCTCTACCGGCGCATGACCGACGACATGGACATCAACTGCGGCACGATTGTCGATGGCGAGGAAACGATCCAGGAAAACGGCAAGCGCATCTTCGAGCTGATCCTCACGACCGCGTCGGGACAGAAGACGAAATCCGAGGCGCTGGGTATCGGCGACGACGAATTCGAACCATGGAAAATCGGAGCCACGATGTGACGGCGACGATCGTCCCGCTCCTCGAGCGTCCCGACCTTGCCGAGCAGGTTGCGGCCTGGGGCTTCGCCGAGTGGGGCCATCTCAATCCCGGCGAGACGCTCGCGCAACGCGTGATCCGGATCCGCGGCAAGATGAACACCGATCGTGTTCCGGTAGCGTTTGTGGCGCTCGGCGCCGATGGCGGCATCGTCGGCACCGCCTCGCTCATCTTCGACGATCTCGAAGGCGATCCGCGCAATCCCTGGCTGGCAAGCGTCTATGTGCCGTCGGAATATCGCAAGAAGGGCATCGCCTCGGCGCTGGTGCGCGCCGTCGAGGAAGCAGCCCGCCGCCTCGGCTATTCGCGGCTCTATCTTTTCACCTCCACGGCACCCGACCTCTACGCCGGTCTCGGCTGGCGGCCGCTCGAGCGGCAGGACTACCGCGGGGAGCACATCCAGGTGATGGACAGGACTCTGTGAGGAAATGCCCATGCCGGACGATCTGCATTATCTGTCGCTCGACGAAGTCGCGCGGCGCCTGAAGGCCCGCAAGCTTTCCTCGGTCGACGCGACCCGATCGATCCTCGGACGCATCGAAAAGCTCGATCCTGGTCTAAGAGCCTACGCCACCGTGACGGCCGAACGCGCGCTGGCCGATGCGGCGCGGCTCGACGTAGAGACCGCCGCCGGAAAGTCGCGCGGCGCGCTGCACGGTGTGCCGATCGCCGTAAAAGATCTCTGTAACACCGCGGGCATTGCCACCGCGGCTGGCATGGCGATCCATCGCGGCAATGTTCCGGCCAAGGACGCCACCGTCGTCACGAAGCTCCGGGACGCCGGCGCGGTGATCCTGGGAAAGCTGCAGATGACTGAGGGTGCCTACGGCGCCCACCATCCCGACATTCCCGCGCCGCTCAATCCGTGGAATGCGGCCTACTGGACGGGATCGTCGTCGTCGGGCTCCGGAGCGGCAACCGCCGCTGGCCTTTGCTTTGCCTCGCTGGGATCCGACACCGGCGGCTCGATCCGCTTTCCTTCGACCATGAACGGCCTCACCGGCCTGAAACCGACCTGGGGCCGGGTGAGTCGCGCCGGCGTCTTCGCATTGGCCGAATCGCTCGATCATATCGGGCCAATGACGCGGAGCGCCCTCGACGCCGCGATCGTGCTGGGCGTGATCGCCGGCGCCGATGCCGACGACCCGACGGCGGTCAGCCTGCCAGTTGCCGATTATGCCGGCTCGATCGGCACGGGCGTGCGCGGCCGGCGCATCGGTGTGCCGACCAATCTGCATGGACTAGACAGCGATGCGCAACGTGCCTTCGATGGCGCGGCCGCGACCTTGAAGCAGGCCGGCGCCACGCTCGTCGATGTGAAGCTGCCGGCCTCGTTCGACCAGGCGGGCTACGACTGGGTGCCGCTCTGCGGTGTCGAAGCCGCGGTCGCCCACGAGGCGACCTATCCGGCGCACGCGAAGGAATACGGCCCAGTCCTGGCCGGGTTGCTCGACCTCGGTCGCGGTATGTCCGCCGTCGATCTCGCCAGGCTGCAGCTCCGCCGTGCGGCGCTGACCGGTGCGCTCGACACGCTGATGTCGTCGGTCGACGTTCTGCTGATGCCGGTGATGGGGACGGCGGCATGGTCGCTCGAGGCAATCCAGAAGGCGGGGCGCGATCTCGACAGCGTGGCGGCGCGCCTGCGCTACACGGCGCCGTTCGACCTGAGCGGTCATCCGACGCTGACCCTGCCGGGCGGCATGACACCAGACGGCGTCCCGACCGGCTTCCAGATCGTCGGCCGGGCCTTCGACGAGGTGGCCATTCTCGCCGCCGGACATGCCTATCAGCAGGCCACCGACTGGCATTCGAGGCGTCCACTGCCCTGAGTCGACTGGCTGCCTGCGTGGACGGTGAAGCCTTCTTCACGTATAGTGGCCGACATTCCTCAACAGCCGGCGCATGAAAGACAGCCTCGTGAAGAACTTGCGCCTGCGGCCGAGCATTCTGACGTTGTTCGTGCTGCTGACGGTGCCGGCATTCCTCGCGATCGTCGGCGTCACTTACATCTCGAACGAGAAGATCGCGCGCGCCAATGCCGACCAGCTCGTCGAGCGCTTTCGCACCGACGCCATCCAGAACATCCAGCACGATTTCGACCCCATCAAGTCGCTGGTGCGCAGCGCGGCGGCCGTCGGCGCCGCCCAGCCCGACTTCTATTCCGATAATCGCTCGCTCGGATATCTCTTCAGCATCATCCAGCACAGCGAGAAGATCGTCAGCATGTATGTCGGTCTTGCTGACGGTTCGTTTCGGCAGGCCCGCCAGATCGAGGCCACGGTCGAGGTGCAGGGCAAGCTGCCGCCGCCGGAGGCGCGCTATGCCGATCGCTGGATCGACGCCGTGCCGCGCGGGACGGCGCCGACCGACCACTACCTCTTCCTCGACGCCCGGCGGAAGGAAGTCGGCAAGTCGGAGCAGGTCACCGCCTACGACCCACGCGCGCGGCTGTGGTACAGGATGACCCAGCAGGCCGGAGCGCCGGTCATCACCGACCCCGATGTCTTTGCTGCCCTCGGCCTCATCGGCTTCACAGTGGCCGCGCCGATCTTCCATGAAGGCAAGCTGCTGGGCATCGCCGGCGCCGACATCACGCTCGACGGCCTGTCCGATTATCTCGCTGAGCGTAAGATCAGTCCCGGCACATTGAGCTACATCCTCGACCATCAGGGGCGGGTGATCGCCAACTCCGAACGCGCCAAGACCTACACCAACTACAACGGCCGGGTGGAGCTACAGCACATCACTTCGCTCGGCAGCGATGTCCCGGCGATCGCCTTTAGTGCCCGGCCGCGCGACAGCGAGAAATTGTTCTCATTCAGCCATGACGGCAGGGACTACGTGGCGGGCCTGACGACGCTGCCGTCCGACTTTGGCAAGCGGTGGCAACTCTTCGTTGTGACGCCGCTCGGCGATTTCACCGAGGCCTTCCAGGAACACAACAAGCGCCTCTTCTTTTTTGGCCTGCTCGCGATCGCGCTGCAGATCCTGATCATCTACTTCCTGTCGAGCGTGATCTCGGCGCCGCTTGAGAAGCTCGCCCGCAAGGTGGTCCGGATCCAGGATCTCGAAGGTGAAAACCTGCCGGCGCTGGAATCGCCGATCCGCGAGGTCGCCGTCCTGTCGCGCGCGATTGACACGCTCGACGCCGCTGTGAAGTCGTTCGCCGCCTTCGTGCCGGTGGGGTTGGTCAAGCAACTCCTCGAATCGGACCAGAAGCTGGAGCTGGGTGGGCACAGCCGGTTCCTGACCATCTTCTTCTCTGATCTCGAGGCCTTCTCGTCGCTGTCGGAGGAAGTGCCGTCGCAGGAGCTGCTGCTCCGCGTCTCGGCTTACCTGTCGGTCGTCACCAAGGCCGTGAACGAGGAAGCGGGCACCATCGACAAGTTTATCGGCGACGGTGTGATGGCTTTCTGGGGCGCGCCGGCGCTGCTCGACGACCACGCTGCGCGCGCCTGCTTCTCGGCGCTTCGCATACGGCGCGGCATGGAGGAACTCAACACGCGCTGGGAGGAAGAAGGGCTGAAGCCACTCAACGTCCGCATCGGCATTCATAGCGATGCCGTTCTCGTCGGCAACATCGGCTCCAAGGAGCGGATGAGCTACACAGTGATGGGCGATGGCGTGAACGTCGCAGCGCGACTCGAAGGCATCAACAAGGAATACGGCACGCGCATCTGCATCAGCCATTCCGTCTTCAAGGAAGCCGGCGACCGGCTGTGCGTCCGTCCGATCGACGATGTCGCCGTCAAGGGCCGCCGGGCGACGATTCCGATCTACGAGGTGATGGGTGCCTATGGGCTGGGACCCGAGTTCGAGCCCGATGCAGCAACTGTCAGGCTGAGCAAACTGACGCGTGCGGCTCACGATGCGCTCGTGGCCCAGGACATCGCGCTGGCCATCGAACGCTACCAAGCGATCCTCGCCGAGTATCCCGGCGATCCGGTCGCCTCCGGAATGGCGAAGCGGCTTGCCGCTGCCGTCGGCAACGACTCCGCGCGGAGAATTCCCGTTGCCAGACTCTAGCCACGGGGATGTCCCGGCCTCTGTTGAAATTGTGAAGTAGGCGTTGCTCACCTTGAGCCTGTTAGGCTCGGGGTGTGGAATCCAACTAAGGAGAGCAACGCTGTGAAGAAGATTACCAGATCAGCCGCCGGTGGTCCGGGGGCAATCGTCGAAAATGCTTGGCAGGACGTCGGCGCCAGCTTCGAGCGGTTCTGCCTGACGGCGGGGATCGCGACGTTATCGGGCATGCTGGAGGAAGATGCGGTCGATCTTTGCGGCTCACGCTATGGGCGTGGCGCGGGCAAGCAAGGTCATCGGTGGGGAAAGACGCGAGGCAAGGTCGGCTTCCACGGCGGCAAGGTTGAGATCGAACGGCCTCGCGTTCGCGCCTGCGATGGCGGCGAGATGGCCTTGCCGAGCTGGACGACGGCCCAGTCCGAGGACTTACTCGGCAAGTGGGCGATGAACCTGATGCTGATCAACGTCTCGACACGCCGGTTTGGCCGCGCCGTCCGGCTTCCGGAGGGTGACGTGCCGGCCCCTGAGGGCGCGGGCGTATCCAAGTCGGCGGTGTCGCGCCGCTTCGTGGCGC
Source organism: Reyranella massiliensis 521 (assembly GCA_945862125.1). GTDB lineage: Bacteria > Pseudomonadota > Alphaproteobacteria > Reyranellales > Reyranellaceae > Reyranella > Reyranella massiliensis_A. The sequence continues at coordinate 683 of CAMAYC010000140.1, read as the reverse complement.
TATCGGCTACGCGGATGAAGGAGTGGATGTCGTCCGATCTGTCCGGGCTGGATCTGTTGATCATCCAGATCGACGGCATGCACATGGACGATGATCTGATGCTGGTCGGCGCGGTTGGTATAGACGGGGTGGGAGAAAAGCACCCCCTGGGCGCGATTGAAGGAGCAACCGAGAATACGGCCGTGGTGCAGGCCCTGCTCGATAACATGATCGCCCGCGGCCTCGACCCGACGGTCAGTCGCCTGTTCATCGTCGATGGAGCCAAGGCGCTGTCCAAGGCAATCCGCAGGACCTTCGGCGGCGACACGCTGATCCAGCGTTGCCAGGTTCACAAGGCTCGCAACATCATCGGGCGGATTGCCAAGCCCCTGCATGCCTCGGTCCGCAAGGTGCTGCGTCAGGCGTGGGAGCTGAGCGACCCGGCGAAGGCGGAAAGACTGATCCGCAATCTGGCCCGCCGCCTCGAGTACGAGGCCCCCGGCGTCTCCGGCAGCATCCTGGAGGGCATCGACGAGATCCTCACCGTCACCCGTATCAGGCTTCCTGCCGAGCTGCGCCGGTCGCTCGCCTGCACCAACATCATCGAGAATATGAACGGCACCATTCGCCGCGTCTGCCGCAACGTCAAACGATGGCGTAATGCCGGGATGGCTTTACGTTGGACGGCCGCCGGCATGATGGAA
>CAMAYC010000139.1 GCA_945862125.1 Reyranella massiliensis 521 | reverse complement strand
TGGATGTCCTTTTACGATCAGAACCGCCCGTTCGGGGCGCCGTTCGGGACCCGTGAAGCGCCGCCGGTCGAGGGGCTGAGCTGGACCGAGGCGGCCTATTACATGCGGATCCACGGCAAGAATTTTCACCCGCCCGCGCAGATGCGCGGCATGAGCCTGGCCGAGATCGAAGCCAGGGCGCGCGAGGAAACGCGGGAGCAGCGCGAGGCCCAGGAGGCCAAGGAGAGCGCGGCGCGCATCGAGAATGCGCCCAAGGCGATCGAGCGGGCGCTGCTGGATGGTCCGTCGTCGAAGCGGGCCATGCCGGCGCAGCGCGGCTGGCGCCTCAGGGTGCGGTTTCTCAATCATTTCCGCCGCTGCCGCACCTATCGCGAGGCGGCGGCGCGCATCGGCGTCGACGAAAGCACGGTGCGGCGCTGGCGGCACAAGTTCCCGCGCTTTGCCAAGCACTGCGACGACATCGTGGCGGAGCGCTACCTGGAGAGCAGCCATGACCTCAAGCTGCGGGCCGGAGAGCCGCGCACGCGGCCGTATTTCTTTCGTGGCAAGCAGATCGGCGAGCAGGTGACGCACGACGACCGTGCGCTGATGTTCCTGCTCAAGCTGGAAGACGGCCAGCGCGCCCGCGCCGAGGCGCGCGAGGAACGCCGCGAGCAGCGCGCGCACGAGCTTCGGATGAAGGAACTGGAGATTCCGAAAACGCCCGCTTCTGCCGCGCAACCGGCCGCTCCCGTCGAGGCTGAATCCGCCGGACCGATCAAGGACTTGGACCCCGTTCCGGCGGACATCGCACCTCCACAGGTCGTGGAGGTCAGCGCCGGGGCCACCTCTCCCGATAACGGGGGAGGAGAATCTCAAACGGAAAACCGTGTAAGTTCCCCGCATGACCCAGATCCCCACCAAGATCCATGACATGACCGCCGGCGAGCTGCTCGGCGCCTACAAATCCAAAAAGCTGTCGCCGGTCGAGGCCGTCGAGGCCGTGATCGCCCGCATCGAGGCGTGGGAGCCGAAGCTGAAGGCGCTCTACGCGCCGGACTTCGGCGGCGCGCGCAAGGCCGCCGCCGAATCGGCGAAGCGCTGGCAGAAGGGGGCGCCGCAGGGTGCGCTCGACGGCGTGCCGATCACCATCAAGGAGAATATCGCCACCAAGGGCGTGCCCGTGCCGCTCGGCACCGCCGCCACCGAATTGATCCCGGCCGCGGCGGACGCGCCGGCCTCCGCCCGCGTGCGCGAAGCGGGTGCGGTGATCCTGGCCAAGACCACCATGCCCGACTACGGCATGCTCTCCTCGGGCCGCAGCTCCTTCCATCCGCTGACGCGCAACCCGTGGAACCTCGCCTGGAATCCCGGCGGCTCCAGCGCCGGCGCCGGTGCGGCCGCCGCGGCGGGCTATGGACCGCTGCATCTCGGCACCGACATCGGTGGCTCGGTGCGGCTGCCGGCCTGCTGGAACGGAATATTTACGCTGAAGCCCAGCCTCGGCCGCGTCCCCGTCGATCCGCCGTTCTTCGGCCGCGCCATCGGTCCGATGACCCGCACGGTCGCGGACTCGTGCCTGCTGATGGCCGAGCTCTCGAAGCCCGATGCGCGCGATCACATGAACCTGCCGCCCGCGACCATCGACTGGAACGCAGGTCCGCTCGACCCGAAGGGCCTGAAGATCGGCCTGCATCTCGATGCCGGTTCGGGCCTGCCGGTCGATCCCGAGGTGAAGGACGCGATCGAGGCGGCGGCGCGTTTGTTCGCGCTCGCAGGCGCCGTGATCGAACCGGTGCAGCCCTTCCTCTCGCCCGACATGCTGCATCTGCAAGATCTCTTCTGGCGGGTCCGGAGTTGGGTCGATTTCTCCGCGCTCTCCCACGCGCGCCAGGCCAAGGTGCTGCCGTTCATCGCCGACTGGTGCCGCGGCGGCGCCGACGTCTCGGGCTCGATGGTCATCAAGGGCGTGAACAACTACATGGCGATCCGTTCGGCCACGACGCGCGCCACACAGCCCTTCGACTTCGTGATCTCGCCGGTGTCGCCGGTGCCGACCTACAACGCGGAGTGGGAGACGCCGACCAACGACGTGAACCGCCCGCTGGAGCACATCTCCTTCACCATGCCCTACAACATGAGCGAACAGCCGGCCGCCTCGATCAACTGCGGCTACACCAGGGAGGGCAAGCCCATCGGCCTGCAGATCGCCGGCCACCGCTTCGACGATCTCGGTGTCATGCGCCTGTCCCGGTGGTTCGAGTCCGCGCGCAGCGAACAGAAGAAGTGGCCGGAACCCAAGAAGTAGCGATGGACAGCGACGTCATCGTCGTCGGCTCCGGCGCGGCGGGACTCTCCGCAGCGCTGGCCGCGGCGCACGACGGTGCGCGCGTCCTCGTGCTGGAGAAGTCGCGCTGGCTGGGCGGCACGACGGCGATGTCGGGCGCCGGCACCTGGGTGCCGGGCAACCATCACATGAAGGCGGCAGGCATCGCCGATTCAGCTCAAGAGACGATCGACTATATTCGCGGCAATGCGCCGCCGGGCTGGGAGGCGGGCGAGCACGAGCTCTGGCAAGTGCTGGCCGAGCAGTCGGCGCCGATGCTGAAGTTCCTCGAGGACGAGACGCCGCTCCGCTTCGAACTGGTCAACCATCCCGACCCCTATGCCGAGACGCCGGGCGGCAAGCCGTTTGGGCGCATGGTGTCGACCCTGCCGATCAGCCGCTTTCTCCTGGGCCGCTGGTGGAACCGGGTGCGGCCCTCGGTGAAGACGCAGCTCTTCACCTATCGCGAGCTGGTCGACGGTGTCCTGAAGAACCCGGTGCGCGGCGCGCTCTCGATGGCGCCCACCCTGTTGTGGCGGCTGCTGACGGCGCGTGTCGGCGCGGGCAATGCGCTGACCACCGGCCTCGTGCGCGGGTGCCTCGACAAGGGCTGCCGCATCGAACTCGACGCGCCGGTCCACCGGCTGGTGATGGAGGGCGACCAGGTCGCGGGCGTCGAGGCGACGATCGATGGCAAGCGCCGCACCGTGCGCGCGGCGCGGGGCGTCGTGCTGGCGACCGGCGGCTTCGACTGGAACCGCGAGCTGATGGCGAAACATTTCCCCGGCCTCGACCTCACCGGAGCCCCCGACACCAACACCGGCGACGGCCAGGTGATGGCGGCCGAAGTTGGCGCCGAGCTCGCGCATATGGACCAGGCGCTGATCTCGCCCGCGACCTTCACCACCTACGAGGGCCGCCGTCACGCCCAGCCGCTGCTGGAAACCTACGCGCCGCACGTCATCCTGGTGAACCGCGAGGCCAGGCGCTTCGTGAGCGAGGGCAGTCCGGCACTGGGCGTGGCGATCGACGAACGCGGCCCCGACGGGAAGCACCTCCATCTGCCGGCCTGGCGCATCTTCGATTCGCGCTATGCGAAGGCCATGACGCTCTCGATGCATTTCGGCTCGAAGGAGAAAGGCTTTATCCGCACCGCCGACACGCTCGAGGCGCTGGCCAGGCAGATCGGGCTCGATCCCGTGGCGTTGCGCGCCACCGTCGACCGTTTCAACGGCTGGTCGAAGGAGGGCGTCGATCGCGACTTCCATCGCGGCGAGACGGTATGGGAGCGCTTCTATACCAAGGACCGCGCGCTCGGCACGGTCGAGCAGGCGCCGTTTCACGCCGCGCCCTTTCTCTATGTCAGCCTCGGCACCAAGGGCGGACCGCGCACCGACCGGCATTGCCGCGTGCTGCGGCCCGACGGCAGCGTGATCGGCGGGCTTTATTGCGCGGGCATCGCGATGGCGAGCCCGATCGGCACCAAGTCGGTCGGCGCCGGCACCACCATCGGCCCCTGTCTCACCTTCGGCTATGTCGCTGGCAAGGCGATCGCGAGGCGCAATGTCTGAGAGACCTCCGCTCTCGGGTCCTTTGGGCATCCTGATGCTCGAGACGCACTTCCCGCGCATCGTGGGCGATGTCGGCAATGCCGCTTCCTACGACTTCCCGGTGATCTTCCGCACGATGCAGGGCATCGGCTCGGCGGATGCGGTGACGGCGCATCCCGACCAGCCGCGTGTGCTGGCGGCGCTCAAAGCCAATGCCGAGGCGCTGGCGGCCGAAGGCGCGATCGGGCTCTCGACGAGCTGCGGTTTCCTCGCCCTCTACCAGGACGATCTCGCGGCCGTGTCGCCGGTGCCGGTCGCCACCTCGGCGCTGCTGCATATCAAGGCGTTGAAGGGCAGGAAGGTCGGCGTGATCACCGCCTCGGCAAGGAACCTGACTCCCGCGCATTTCGCGGCGGTCGGTGCCCCGGTCGATACGCCGTTCGTGGGCTTGCCCGAGGACAGCTCCTTCGCAGGCACCTTCCTGCGCAACGGCCTGACACTCGATCGCGATATCGTGGAGCGCGAAGTGGTCGCGGCGGGACGCACCCTCATCGCGCAGCATCCCGACGTCGACACCGTCGTGCTCGAGTGCACCAACCTGCCGCCGTACAGGAAGGCACTGGAAACAGCGCTGGGCCTGCCTGTCTACGACGTGCTCGATCTGCTCTCCGGCTTCTATGCGGACCTGAGCAAGCGGCGATAAAGCGGCTGCAGCAGCGTGGGCATCAGGTAGATCGGGAACTGCACGGCGGCGATGAACAGGAAGATGTCGGGGTCGGCAGTGACGGGCAGCACCGCCATCAGGAGCGCATTGTGCCGGCCGTTCGAGCAATAGCCCGCCGTGAGCGCGGTGCGGCGATCGAGGAACGGCAGCGTGCCCAGGGCCATCACGAGGTTGCAGAGGAGCATGCCGCCGAAGGCGCCGGCGATGAACCCCGCGAGCTTCACCGGCTCGGCCAGCGCGCGGGCCACCACGCCGTCCATCAGCGGGATGGCGAAGACCATGAGGACGATCACCGACAGCCCATCGAGCGTCGCACCATCCGGTGCGATACGGCGGCCCCGCCAGCGACGGATCGCGACGGCGCCGGCAAGGGCCAGCGTCACGATCAGCGCCAGCCGCAGGCTGAGGTCGAGCAGGCCGATCTTGAGGTCGAGGCCCAGCAGCCACAGCGCCAGCGGCGGCAGGGTGAAGGGCACGAGAAAATTGGTGAGCAGCGAGATCAGGAGTGCCAATGACGAATCGAGACGCAGGAACGCGGCGGTCGTGGCCGCGGAGATGATGCCGGGCGCCATGGCGCTGAGGCAGAGGGCTGCGATCAGGCCCGGCCACAGGCCGAGCGATTGCCAGATCGGCCAGACGATCAGCGGCACGGCGATCAGGTTCAGGAGCGACAGCGCGATCGCGAGGCCCGGTCGCTTCAGCAGCTCGCGCAGCCGGTCCCAGTCGGTGCGGGCGAGCGCCAGCATCAGCAGGATCACCGCGAGCGGCATCAGCAACGGCCGCATCGCGGCGGCGAAATCCTGGAAGAGGAGGCCCAGCAACAGCGAGAAGGGCAGCAGCGTCGTGGCGCGGCCGCCCATGCGCCGCAAAACGTGAACGACAGTGTTCATTGCAGCGACCCTAGCACATGGTAGCGTCTTCCATGCTTCTGCGGATCGTGCTCGTCGCCATGCTGCTGTCCGAGCCGGCGTGGGCTCAACCGTCGAGCGCGCCGGACTGCACCGTCGATGGCAGCCTCACGCAAAGCGACGGGTTGAAACTCGACATCGTCTACCGCTGCCGCTCGGCCGGGGCGCTCACCTTCCAGGCTGACGGCGATCTCATGGTCTCCAAGGTCCTGTCGTTCCGCGACGGGGCGGGCGTGTCGCAACCGATTGCGCCGGGTGGCTGGCGGGTCGAGCCGGTGAACGGCCTCGTCGAGGCGCGCTATCGCTACGATCTCACGGGCTATGCCCGCGCCGTCGATGCGCCGTCGAGGGCGCAGCAGCGCGGCGAGGGCGCGATCTCTCTGCTCCAGGGGTGGCTGCTCGAACCGTTCGGCTACACCCATCTGCCGACCATCGACATCCGCATGACCACGGCACCGGGCCTGGTGTTTGCGTCGGGCCTGCCCAGGGTCGGCGATGCCTGGCGCCTGACCGGCACGACCACGCGCTTCGCGGGCTACACCGTACTGGGGCGCCTGGACCTGCAGGATATCGCCGTGCCGCTGCCGGGATCCCTGCGGCCTGGAGCACCACGAGGCCAGGGCGTGTTGCGGCTCGCGATGCTCGATGGTTTTGGTGCCGGGCAGCACGGCGAGCTGCTGGACTGGGTGCGCCGTACGGCCGAGGCCGAGGCCAATTACTGGCAGGGCTTCACGGCCCGGCAGATGCTGCTGGTCCTCGTGCCGGTGCGGCAACGGCGCGGCATCGGCTATGGCCGCACCGTGCCCGGCGGTGGTCCGACGGTGATGGTCGAGGTCGGCGCCGACATGGACCAGCCCCGCCTGTTCGACGACTGGGTGCTGGTGCATGAGCTGATCCATACCGGCATGGCCTTCATCCGCGGCCGGGGCACCTGGTTCATGGAGGGCGCCGCCACCTACGTCGAGCCGATCATTCGCGCCCGCGCCGGCTGGAAGACCGAGCAAGAGGTGTGGCGCGAATGGGTGACGAACATGCCGCAAGGCGTGGCGGCCTTCGCCCGCGGCCTGGGTGACGCATCGGGCCGCGAGAACTATTGGGGCGGCGCCATCTTCATGCTGCTGGCCGACGTCGAGATCCGGCGCGGCACCGACGGCGCCAAGGGGCTGGAGGATTGCCTCGGCGGTGTGTTGTGGAGCGGACTCGACGGCTCGCAGCGGGCGACGCTCGACGCCTATGCGGCGATCTGCGACCGCGCCACCGGAACGCCGGCGCTCCGCAGCCTGATCGACCGCTATGTCGTGAGCGCCCGCCCCGTCGATCTCGGCACGGTCTGGCGCGACCTCGGCGTCGCGATGGCGGGCGGTCGCATCGCATTCGACGACTCCGCGCCCGATGCGCGCTGGCGCAAGATGATCGTCATGGGTCCTCCCGGCCGGCCGCCGAAGCGCGTACCGCTGCCGTGGGGACCCTAGAACATCCCGTTGTCGTTGGCGGCCTTCTCCGGGATCGGCTGGACCACGTCCCAGTGTTCGACGATCTTGCCGTTCTCCAGCCGGAAGATATCGACGATGGCGACGCCGCGCTCACCCGGCTCGCGCACGCCGTGGACGTGCAGGATCACATAGTCGCCCTCGGCGAAGGCGCGCTTGATCTCGCTTTTGGCGTTGGGGAACTTGTCCTTGCGGAAGGCGATGAAGGCCTTGAAGCCTTCGATGCCGTCGGGCGCGGTGGGATTGTGCTGGATGTATTTCGGCCCGAAGTGTTTTGCCGCGGCGTCGAAGTCCTTCTGGTTGAGGCCCTTTTCGTAGAAGTCGAGCACGACCTTCTTGTTGGCTTCTGGATCGGCGTGCGCGGGGGTGATGGCGGCGATCGACAGGGCAAGAGCGAGCGCGAGATGCTTCATCGGGGCCTCCTTGTTTTCCGGACCCATGCTAGCATCCGGCCATGACGATGCAGAGCGGCGCGTGGCTGGAAGATCTCACCTGGCAGGAAGCCAAGGCGCGCTTCGATGCGGGCGCCATCGTCGTGGTGCCGGTGGGCGCGGCGTCCAAGGCACATGGCCCGCACCTGCCGCTCAAGACCGACGCGTTGACCGCGCGGGCGCTGGCGCAGCGGCTGATCGAGCGGTTGCCGGTGGTGGCTGCACCGGTCGTGGGCTTCGGCTTCTATCCCGCCTTCACCGCGTTTGCCGGCAGCCAGCATCTCGGCGCCGATACTTTCAAGGCGCTGATGCGCGAGCTTTTGGGCAATCTCCGCGGCCACGGCGTGCGGCGGATCGCGATCCTCAACACCGGCGTCTCGACCGAGGCGCCGCTCGATCAGGTGGCGGGCGAGTCGGGCGAGGTCGCGGTGCTGCACATGCGGCTCCTCGGTTCGAAGGCGGAGCCGCTATTCGACAATCCCGACGGGGGCCACGCCGACGAGCGCGAGACCTCGGTGATGCTGGCCCTCGACCCACGCAGCGTGCGTATGGACCGCCTCGTACCGGAGGGTAATTTCGAGACAACGGCCGCCACCGGCGACGCCTCGCGCGCCTCGGCCTTCAAGGGCGAGCGCCTGCTCGCGGCACGGGTCGACGATATGGTCGAGGCGCTTGCGCGGCGCTGGCCTGATGCTTTTTAGCGCTGCGGCGCCGCTTCGGTCTCGAACTTCATCGGCCGCCAGGCTCGCACCAGCTTCTTCGCGTCGGCGAGCTGCGAGGCACTCATCCGCGCCGCGACCAGGTCGCGCTGCCGCACGGCCTCGGAGCCGCTGCCGGAGATACTGCGCGCACTGAGGCTCAGCCACAGATAGGCCTGCACGAAGTCTTTCGAGACGCCGTTACCGTTCACATAGAGGATTCCGAGCTTGTACTGGGCGTGAGGCTGTCCCTGCAGCGCCGCCGACTCGAACCACTTGGCGGCTTCCTCGACGCTCCGCAGTTCACCCGTCGCCTCGGCATAGACCTGCCCGAGCCGGTACTGCGCATAGGCGTTGCCACCCTCGGCGAGCGGCAGCAGGAGCTTCTCGGCCGCGGCATAGTTGCCGCGCTGGTAGGCGGCGTTGGCATCGTCGATCGGCGCCGCCACGGCGGGCGGGGCGATGGCGAAAGCCAGCAACAAGGAAAGTCCGACCATGGAGCGCAGCATCGCAAGAGTATGCCACAGAACTGGCCGGCCGGCCCGTTGCATGGGATAGTTGCCGACACCATCTGGGGAACAGCCATGGCAACCGACTCGGGTCTTTCCCTTCCGTTCGACAACAGTTACGCCCGCCTGCCCGAGCGCTTCTACGCGCGCCTCGCGCCAACGCCCGTCGCAGCACCACGGTTGCTTAAACTCAACGTTACGCTGGCCCGCCAGCTCGGGCTCGATCCCGACGTGCTCGCCTCGCCCGAGGGCGTGGAGATCCTGGCCGGCAACCGCGTGGCCTCAGGCTCGACGCCGATCGCACTCGCCTATGCCGGCCACCAGTTCGGCGGCTTCTCGCCGCAACTGGGCGACGGTCGTGCCCTCCTGCTGGGCGAGGTGGTCGACCGCGACGGCGTGCGCCGCGATATCCAGTTGAAGGGCTCCGGCCCGACGCCGTTCTCGCGTCGTGGCGATGGCCGGGCGGCCCTCGGTCCGGTGCTGCGCGAATACCTCGTCAGCGAGGCGATGTTCGTGCTGGGCATTCCCACCACGCGGTCGCTGGCCGCCGTCAGTACCGGCGAGCCGGTGTGGCGCGAGGCCGAGCTGCCGGGCGCGGTGCTCACGCGCGTGGCGTCGAGCCATATTCGTGTCGGCACCTTCCAGTTCTTCGCCGCCCGCGACGACGTCGAGGCGCTGCGGCTTCTGGCCGACCATGTGATCGACCGCCACTACCCCGAGGCCCGCGCCCAGGCCCAGCCCTATCGCGCACTCTACGAACAGGTGATCGACCGCCAGGCCAGGCTCATCGCGCAATGGCTTCTGGTCGGCTTCATCCATGGCGTCATGAACACCGACAACACTTCGATCGCGGGTGAAACCATCGACTATGGTCCCTGCGCCTTCATGAACGCCTACGATCCGGCCACGGTCTACAGTTCGATCGACACCCAGGGCCGCTACGCCTACGCCAACCAGCCGCGCATCGCGCCCTGGAACCTGGCGCGGTTCGGCGAAACCCTCCTGCCGCTATTGGCTGACGAGAGCGACGCCGCACTCGCCATCGCCAACGAGGTGCTCGCGACGTTCCAGCCGCGCTATGCCGCTGCCCTGCTGAGCGGGCTCCGTCGCAAGCTCGGTCTTTTCACCGAACAAGAGGGTGATGCGGCGCTGGCCGAGGACCTCCTGAAGGCGATGGCCGAGAACCAGGCAGATTTCACGCTCACTTTCCGCCGTCTTGGCGATGCGGCGGCCGATGCCGCCGCCGACGCCGGCGTGCGCGACCAGTTTCTCGATCCTGGCGTCTTCGATGCCTGGGCGGTGCGCTGGCGCCAGCGCCTGTCGACCGAACCACAGGATGGCGCCGCGCGTCGTGCCGCGATGCATGCGACGAATCCCGTCTACATTCCGCGCAATCACCTGGTCGAAGCGGTGCTGGCCGCCGCCATCGAGCGTGACGACTATGGGCCGTTCGAGGAGATGATGGCGGTGCTGGCGCGTCCGTTCGACGAGCGGCCGGAGTTCGCGGCCTACGCCGAGCCGCCGGTCGGCGACCAGAGCGGCTACAAGACCTTCTGCGGTACCTGATGCTGCGCATCGCCTTGTTCGTCGTTGCGATGAGCCTCGGCACGGCCACGTCGGCGCAGCCCGTCCCTGCGACGCTGGCCTGTGGCGGCAGCGAGCCGTTCTGGAGCCTGGCGCTCGGGGCCGGCAAGGCCCGCCTCGATGCGCCCGAGCCCGGCCTGCTGAAAGGCGGCAGCGACTTCGCGGGCAAGGCCACGCCCATCGCCAACCAGAGCGCGGGTACGGTCGTGTGGCGCGGTCGCTCCACAGGCGGCGCGTCGGAGTTGGTGGCGGTGATCACACGCCAGGCCTGTCCCGCGCCCAGCGGTCAAGACGATCCCTTCCGTGTCTTCCTGTCGCTGCCCGACGGCACGGCGCTGGCGGGCTGCTGCCGCTAGTAGCGGAAGGTGACGCCGACGGTGAAGAACTTGCCGTTCACGTTGTCCAGGAAGCTGCCGGCCAGGAGATCGAACTCGAGCGCGGCGTCGTTCGGCCGCCAGCGCAGGCCGATCTGCGTGCCGGTGAAGCCGGGCTGCCGGCCGAACACCTCCAGCATCAGGCTGATTTCCTCCCAACCGATCTTGGTTTCGATCTGGGCGCCGTAAAAGAGGCCGTTCACGGAATTGGCGAAGCTGAGATACTGCCAGCCGGCGTTGAGGTTGATCCGCGCCTTGTCGTTGAGCGGGATCGACACCGGTACGACCAGCGTGCCCAACTCGAACGTGCCGGTCGCCAGGTTGACGCCGCCGTTGAAGGCGAGACCGAGGCCGACGCCGGTTTCCTCCGGGATCAGGTTGACCTTGAGCGCCGGTCCGAGGAGTTGCTCGGAACTGCCCGTGCCGCCGAACCAGACGTGCTGGAACTGCAGGCCGAATTCGAGCCGGGGCAGCGACGAGAGCGTGCAGGTGTTGGTGGCATTGGCGTACCCGCCGCCGACTTCCACGCTGTAGCCGGTCACCCACGTTTCGAGCTGGCAGGTCCCGGGGTCGACGACCTCGGAGTCGTCGACAATATGGGCGCCACCGGCGGCCCATGTCATCGCTCCCGGCACCAGGACCAGGGAGAGCAGAAAAAAGACGAGGGCAGTCCATCCGTTGTTGGCGGCTAGAACGAAGGGACTTGCTCTCATGACATCTTGCGGTGCTCTCTTCTGTCACCGCGAGCCTGTAGCCGGTGCCTGTGTCATCCGCGCGACAGGTTGGTCAAAATCATGCTGGCAGCGAGGGTTCGCAGCGTCAAGACGAAGAGGATTATACCGTGCCGCCTCGGCGGATGCGCTCGAGCTCCGTCTCACTCGGTGTGTAGGCGGGCGCCTTGGGGTCGAAGGACGTCCAGCCGTCGCGGCGATAGTCGCGGGCCCGCGCCGCCGGATCGATCGGCGTGTAGCGGTCGAGGATCGCCTGGATCCGGGCGACGTCCTTGGCGGCCACGCGAGCGCTCACCAGGGTGCAGCCCCGGCGTATGGCCTCCGAATAGACGTCGGCGTGCTCCTTCGACAGGCCGGCGTCGACCAGCGCACCCACGATGCCGCCGGCCGCCGCGCCGGCTGCCGCGCCGACCGCGATGCTCGCCAGCCAGCCCGCCGCGACCACTGGCCCGAGGCCGGGAATGGTCAGGATGCCGAGGCCGGCCAGCAGCCCGGCGCCGCCGCCCAGCGCCGTGCCCAGGCCGATGCCGGTGGCCGCATCGGGGAACTCCTCGACCTCGTCGACATCGTCATACTGCGCGCTGACACACTTGTTCGCGACCAGGCTGATGTCCTTGTCCGGCACGCCGGCTGCTTCCATCGCGGCCACGGCCTCGCAGGCGTGGGCGTGGGTGTCGTAGACCCGGCTGACAGTCTTCATGATCCTATCCCTTTGTGGTCCGGAGCGGAGGACGCGCGAGGAAGGACGAGGTTAGTGCAAGACAGGAGCGCGCGCAGGACTGATTCGACGATCACGCCCGCCAGCACCAGGAGCGGCGCCGACATCCCGGCCCCCATTTCCCTGCTGTGTAGCATGTAGCGTCTTGGGCTACTGTCTGCGCGTTGGCGGAGATGAGGAGGGGACGATCATGACATCCCGTCATCAGGCATGGGCGGCCCTGCAGCCCAGGCTGAAAATATTGGAACCATTGCCGTTCTCCGCCGACCATTGGTCTGTCGTTGAACGCCTGCATGGCAATTTCAACGATCGCGAAGCGCATACCGGCCTGCCTATCCCGATTGCCCGCTTCCGCGAAGCTGCACGGAAGGCGATCCACGAACACGCGAAGCAGTTCGACGAAGTCAAAACGGTAGCTGTCGATGACGGCTGGTTCGCGGAGAAATTTGCGAGCGGCACGTCCGATACGATGGCGAACTTCGTGCGCCTCTATAATGA
>CAMAYC010000138.1 GCA_945862125.1 Reyranella massiliensis 521 | reverse complement strand
CTCACCATCGCCATCAGCATCGACAATCTCGTCGGCGGCATGTCGGGTTCGATCTTCATCGCCTTCCTGTCGGGCCTCACCAACACCGCCTACACCGCGACGCAGTACGCGCTCTTCACGTCGATCATGACCCTGCCCGGCAAGCTGCTGGGCGGTTCGTCGGGTTGGGTCGTCGATCGGTTGCAGGAGGACTTCTCCGTCACCTACAAGTTCGGCGGCTACGCGGTCTTCTTCGTCTACACCGCGCTGCTCGGCCTGCCGGCCCTGGTGCTGGCACTCGTGGTCCGCCGCCGCTTCGAAAAAGAAACCCCTCCTTCCTGAGGGAAGGAGGGGAAGTAAATCGGCGTCGGGGTGTCACCGCGCCGGGGGAACCTGCCCATTCCGAAGCGGGGCGTGGGGTTGCCGACCGGGAATGGGCACTCTTGGTTTAGGAGGCCGACGCTACAAAACCGTTACTGGCAGTGTGGAAAACCCGACAGCATCGATCACAAGAAGCTTTTGTGATGTGCAGACACAACCATGGCCACCCTGCCACGACCGCCCTACCCTCATGGGTAGAGTGGACAAGTCTCTGGGGGGAGAAGCGATCATGGCCAAGAAGCGCATCGTCAAGTCCCGAGCGCGCGCCGCAGCAGGACGCAGCACGGGCGTATCCTTACGCGACAATGTCGTCACGTCGGACAATGACAATCTCTCGGATGCCCTGTCCGACCTCGTGCCCGACAAGTATCGCGGCACGGACAAGTATCTCGACGTGGTGCAATGGAATATCGAGTGGTTCGGCGCGCAAAAATCCGTCGCCAAGGACAAGCGCCGTCTCGGGCTCGTCATCGACACACTGGAGGCGCTCAACGCCGATCTGTTCATCTTCCAGGAAATCGCCGGCCCGACGTCGGATGGGAGATATCCCGGAGCGCTCGACGTCGTTGCCGAGGAGCTGACCAACCGCGGCGCCGGCCACTACGTCGTCTTCTACACGCAGGCCGGCGGCGAACAGCGCGTGGCGATGATGTGGGACCGCGACTGGCTGCGCGCCAAGGGTGACGTGGAGGAACTCTTCAAGCGAGGCACGCACAAATTCGGCACCCCACCGATCGACGCCTTCGCCGGCCGCACGCCGCTCTACGGCCACTTCACGGCGCGCATACCCACCGAAGATGCCGGCTCCGACGATCCCTACAACGGCGGCCCCGACAAACTCGAGTTCCAGGCACTGGGCGTCCACCTGAAGGCGATGGGCGACGGTTTCCCGCAGCGCAAGCGCTCGGCCGAGATCCTCTCGACCTGGATGATCGAAGAAGCCCTGCCCGTCGGCTCGGATGTCATGATCATGGGCGACTTCAACGCGCCGCCGAGTGACGCGAAATCGTGGGCGCCATTCCATGCGCTCGAGGCGACCAAAGAAGCGGCTTTCAGTGACATCAACGACGAAAGCGATTTCTCCTACCTCTGGCTTCGCAACCAGAGCAGCCAGTTCCTGTCCCGCATCGACCTCGGCGTCGTCTCCATGTCGGCGGTCAAACGGGCCGAGGTGCTCGCAGAGCCGATCCTGTGGAAATCGATCGAAGACACCTTGGCGCAGGCCGGCGATCTCAAGGCAGCGGCGGTCCGCGCCGTCATGCGCGAGATCAAGGAGAACCTCAGCGACCACCTGCCCTGCGTGTCGCGCTTCTACTTCAAAAAGCCGTGACAGGAGCGGCGGGTCGCCCTCAGCCCGGGGTGGAGTCGAGGGCGTAGCCGGCGGCGCGGACGGTGCGGATGAGATCGGCCTGGCTCTCGCCGTTCAACGCCATGCGCAGGCGGCGGATGTGGACGTCGACGGTGCGGGCCTCGACGTAGACGTCCTTGCCCCACACCGAGTCGAGCAACTGCTCGCGCGAGAAGACGCGGCCGGGATGTTCCATGAAGTGGCGCAGCAGGCGGAATTCCGTGGGGCCGAGATGGACCGGCTTGCCGGCCCGGATGACGCGGTGCGCCACCAGGTCCATCACGATGTCGGCGTAGGAAAGCGCTTCGTCGGCCAGTGCCGGACGGATGCGCCGCAGCACGGCGCGGATGCGCGCCACCAGCTCGGTCGGTGAAAACGGCTTGGAAACATAATCGTCGGCGCCGGCATCGAGCCCGCGGATGCGATCGCCCTCCTCGCCGCGCGCCGTCAGCATGATGATCGGCACATTGGCGGTCGAGGTCTGGCGGCGAAGCTGGCGGCAGACCTCGATGCCCGACATCAAGGGCAGCATCCAGTCGAGCAGGATGATGTCGGGCACATCCTCCTGGACCGACGCCAGCGCTTCCTCGCCGTCGCCGGCGACCATGACTTTGAACCCCGACTGTTCGAGGTTGTAGCGCAGCAGCTCGACCAGCGCCGACTCGTCTTCCACGATCAGCACGCGCGGCTTCATCGACGACGCCTGGGTGTCGCGACGGGAGGCCATGGTGCCGGCCATGCTCACGATGCGGTACCCGTGGCGTAGAGCGCGGCGCTGCCCTTGGGCCGCGCCTCGTCGAAGCCGTGGCCGGTCGACCGGAAGCTCACCAGCTCGGCGATGTTGGTCACATGGTCGCCGGCGCGCTCGATATTCTTCGCCATGAACAGGAGATGCGTGCAGGCGGTGATCGTCCGCGGATCCTCCATCATGTAGGTGAGCAGTTCGCGGAACAGGCCGGTGTAGACCTGGTCGATTTCCTCGTCGCGCTCCCACACGGCGTGCGCCTTCGCGACATCGCCCTGGGCGAAGGCATCGAGCACATCCTTGAGCGCCGCGCGCACGAGGCGGCCGAGCCGGTCGATGCCGTTCACGGCCGCAGTCGGCACCGTGCCCTGGGTCAGCAGCATGCTGCGCTTGGCGGTGTTCTTGGCATAGTCGGCGATGCGCTCCAGTGCCGCGGCTATCTTGATCGACGACAGAATGACACGGAGATCGACCGCCATGGGTTGGCGCAGGGCCAGCAGCTTCACGGTCTGCTCCTGGACGGCGATGTCGAGGGCATCGACGCGCGCATCGTCGCCGATCACCTGCTCGGCGACCTCGGTGTCGCGTTCGCGCAGCGCGACCAGCGCCTGCGCGAGCTGGCTCTCGGCCAAGCCACCCATTTCGCTGATCGTGGCGCTCAGCCGCTCCAGCTCCTCGTCGAATCGCTTCAGCGTATGTTCGGCCATGTTCTATCCCTTCTTGTGCTCGGCGCGTCTCAGCCAAACCGGCCGGTGATGTAGGCCTGCGTGCGCTTGTCCGTCGGCGTCGTGAAAACCGTCTCCGTCGCGCCGAACTCGACGAGTTCGCCGAGATACATGAAAGCCGTGAAGTCCGAGACGCGGGCCGCCTGCTGCATGTTGTGGGTGACGATAACGATCGTGTAGTCCTGCTTCAGCTCGTCGATCAGCTCTTCGATCTTCGCCGTCGAGATCGGATCGAGCGCCGAGCACGGCTCGTCGAACAGGATGACTTCGGGCTTCACCGCCACGGTGCGCGCGATGCACAGGCGCTGCTGCTGGCCGCCCGACAGGCTGAGCCCGCTGGCGCTGAGCTTATCCTTGACCTCTTCCCACAGGGCGCCGCGACGCAACGCCTGCTCGACCCGGCCATCGAGTTCCGACTTGGGCAGGTTCTCGTAGAGCCGAATGCCGAAGGCGATGTTTTCGTAGATCGTCATCGGGAACGGCGTCGGCTTCTGGAACACCATGCCGATGCGCGCGCGCAGCAGATTGATGTCCTGGCCTTCGCGCAGGAGATTGTCGTTGTCGAACATCACATCGCCGATGGCGCGCTGGCCGGGATAAAGATCGTACATGCGGTTCAGGATACGCAGCAGGGTCGACTTGCCGCAGCCCGAGGGCCCGATGAACGCCGTCGCCTTGTTGGCGTAGAGCGACATGGTGATGCCCTTGAGCGCCCGGCTGTCGCCGTAGAAGAACTCGAGGTTCTTGAGCGTGATCTTGGGGGTCAGCTTCGAAACGTCGAGTTTGGCGTGGCTGGCGACCGGAACGGCGACGTTGGGCGTGTCGGTGGATGGCATTGTCATTTACGACTTCCTTGCGGAGGTGAGCGAACGGGCCAGGATGCTGAGTCCCAGCACGGTGACGGTGATCAGGAGCGCGCCGGTCCAGGCAAGCTTCTGCCATTCGGCGTAGGGCGACAGGGCGAACTGGAAGATGACCACCGGCAGGCTGGGCATCGGCGCATTCATGTCCATGCTGAAGAACTGGTTGTTCAAGGCGGTGAACAGGAGCGGTGCCGTCTCGCCGCTGATGCGGGCAACGGCCAGCAGGATGCCGGTGACGATGCCCGCCTGCGCCGCGCGATAGGCGATGCGGACGATCATGTGGGCGCGCGGCAGGCCGATCGAGGCGGCGGCCTCGCGCAGCGTGTCGGGCACCAGCATCAGCATGTCCTCGGTCGTGCGAACGACGACGGGAATGACGATCACGGCCAGGGCGACGGCGCCGGCCCATCCCGAGAAGTGACCCATCGGCGCCACCATGATCTCGTAGACGAACAGGCCGATCACGATCGACGGCGCGCTGAGCAGGATGTCGTTGATGAAGCGCACGACACTCGAGAGCTTGTCGTGACGGCCGTACTCCGCGAGGTAGGTGCCGGCGAGGACGCCGATCGGCGTGCCGATTATCACCCCCAGGACGGTCATCACGATGCTGCCCATGATCGCATTGAGCAGGCCGCCCGCAGCGCCGGGGGGAGGCGTGTTCTCGGTGAATACGGCGAGCGAGAGCCCGCCGATACCCTTGTAAACCAGGACGCCGAGGATCAGGACCAGCCAGCCCAGGCCGAAGATCGTGGCGGCGAAAGCCAGACCCTTGGCGACAGCGTTGCGGCGCCGGCGGCCCGCGTAGAGCGGACTGTCCATGGCGGCCGTCTTGGATGCAGTGGTGGCCATGATGTTACTTCCCCCCCTGCCGCTGCAGGCGGAGCAGCAGGTAACGCGCGATCGACAGAACGATGAAGGTGATGAAGAAGAGGATGAGGCCGAGTGCGATCAGCGACGATGTATAGAGATCGCCCACCGCCTCGGTGAATTCGTTGGCGATCGAGGCCGAAATCGTCGTACCGGGCGCGAACAGAGAGGCCGAGATATGATGGGCATTGCCGATCACGAAAGTGACGGCCATCGTTTCGCCCAGCGCGCGGCCGAGACCCAGCATGAAGCCGCCGATGACGCCGACCCGCGTGAACGGCAGGACGACGTAGCGGAACACCTCCCAGGTCGTGCAGCCGACGCCGTAGGCGGCTTCCTTGAGAACCGGCGGCACCGCGTCGAACACGTCGCGTGAGATCGAGGTCACGAAGGGCAGCACCATGATCGCCAGGATGAGCCCGGCAGTGAACATGCCGATGCCGTAGGGCGGGCCCGCGAACAGCGTCGACAGGATCGGCACGTTGGCGAACGTATCGATGAAGAGAGGCTGGACGTATTGCTGCATGAACGGCGCAAACACGAACAGACCCCAGATGCCGTAGATGATGCTGGGGATACCTGCCAGCAGCTCGATGGCGATGCCGATGGGACGGCGCAGCATCTTCGGGCAGAGTTCTGTGAGGAAGAAGGCGACCATCAGGCCGACCGGCACCGCGATCAGCATGGCGATGGCAGATGTGACCAGGGTGCCGAAGATCGGGGCCAGCGCACCGAACCGCTCGGTCACCGGGTTCCAGGATTCGTCGAACAGGAAGCCGAAGCCGAACGTGCCGAGCGCGGGCGCCGCGCCATAGATGAGGGCGATGATGACGCCGCTCAGCAGGGCGAGCACTGCGAGCGATGCGCCGCGCGTCAGACCATGGAATATCGCGTCGGTGAGTCTCAGGCGTTTCAGCACGGCCGCCCGCGAGGCCGCTACGGCCATCGGCGCGCTTGCGCCCTTCAGTGCAACTTCACTCACGTCCCGTTCCCCCGAAGCCATCAGCCCCCCAAAGAATGAGGGGCGGGTGTCGCCACCCGCCCCATCACCGTCTAGTTCGTCGGCGAGTACAGCGGCTTGCCGCTGGCGTCCTTGATTTCCGCCGACCACATTTTCATGATGTCCTTCACCACGTTTTCGGGCATCGGCACGTAGTCGAGCGAGTCCGCCATCGCGTCGCCCTTGGTGTAGGCCCAGGCGAAGAACTTCAACGCCTCGGCCGACTCCGCCATCTTTTCCGGCTTTTTGTACATCAGGATCCAGGTCGCGGCCGCCATGGGCCAGGACTTGTCGCCCGGCTGGTTGGCCAGGATCAAGCCGAAGCCCGGCTTGGAGTTCCAGTCGGCGCTCGCCGCGGCGGCCTGCACCGTGTCCGAGCCCGGGACGACAGCCTTGCCCGCCTTGTTGATCATCTTGGTGAAGGCCATCTTGTTTTCTTTGGCGTAGGCGTATTCGACATAGCCGATCGACCCCTTGGTCTGCGCCACGTTGCCGGCAACGCCTTCGTTGCCCTTGGCGCCGATGCCGACCGGCCACTGCAGGGCGGTGTTGACGCCGACCTTCGTCTTCCACTCCGGGCTCACCTCGGCCAGGTAGTAGGCGAAGTTGTAGGTCGTGCCTGACCCATCCGAGCGACGCACCGGCACGATGGCCTGCTTCGGCAGCTTGAGATTGGGGTTGAGCTTGGCGATCGCCGCATCGTCCCAGCTCTTGATCTGGCCGAGGAAGATGTTTGCCAGCGTCGGCCCGTCGAGCGTGATATCGCCGGCCTTGATGCCTTCGAGATTGACGACCGGCGTCACGGACCCCATCACCATCGGAAACTGGACGAGACCCGACTCTTCGAGATCTTTGCCCGTGAGCGGCGCGTCGGTGGCGCCGAAGGTCACAGTCTTGGCCTTGATCTGCTTGATGCCGCCGCCCGAGCCGATCGACTGGTAGTTGAGACCGTTGCCGGTCTCCTTCTTGTAGGCGTCGGCCCACTTGGCATAGACCGGGTAGGGGAAGGTGGCGCCGGCGCCGGAAATGTCGATGGCGTGCGCCGTCCACGAGGTCAGGGTCAGTGCGGTTGCCGCCAGGGCAATTTTTGCGAATTTCATAGGTCTCTCCATCGGTGTGTGCGAGTGGAGTAGGCGTCGCCGGTCACCGTCCTATGACAGTTATATGACAATACGATGACACTCCGGGCGGGCCCTGAGGATTGATCTCAAAACCCCACTAATGCGGGCTGATTCGTACTCCTGGCCGCATGGCTGTCGCGCGCGCGGTGTGGGTGACGCGGGCAAACTCCCTGCCCGTGTCCTATCCTGAGTCCCACACGCTTTTTCACGGCCCGAAGAGCCGTTCGATGCCTTGTTTTCAAGGCTTTCTCGGATTATTTGAGGACGCTCGAATGTAACGCGTTCTGTCCGGAAACCTGTCCGGAATCGCGTCGCAAACCGGTCGCCCGCGACCGACGTTCGCCGTCGGCATTGATTGCTCTTTGGGTCTCGTTCTTCGTAGTTGGAAGCATGGTCAGGACCATGCCAGGCGCAGCGCTCTCTGAAGAGCTTTGGGGCACGCCGGGGGAGTTCCGGTGGCACAGACGCCTTTTAGGATAGCGAAAAGTTCGAGCGATTCCGGCTGAACCTGTGAATCGCGTTTCGCAAATCAGCATCGCGGATTCCGCCGGGCTGCTGGCAGTGCCAGCACGATGCGACCGAACTGGGACACCGCCTCAGCCTTCAAATAATCCCCAGCAATCGTCGGGCACCTTACGCCTGCGCTTCGCTGTATCGGAGCTGTAATCAAATCGTCGCCAAGTCGCAGTCCTAGGCCGTTACCCAGCAAGGCAGGCGAACCCCTGAGGTCTCGATGCTGCGGCTGGACGGTGTTGTGAAGAAGTTCGGCGACAAGTGCGCCGTGGACAATGTCTCGCTCGAGGTCCCTACCGGTCAGCTCGTGGGCGTGATCGGCCGCTCCGGCGCCGGCAAGTCGACCCTGCTGCGCATGATCAACCGGTTGAACGATCCGTCGGAGGGCTCGATCCGGTTCGGCGACATGGACGTGACGAACCTGCGCGGCCGTCCGCTGCGCGAATGGCGGGCGCGTTGCGCCATGATCTTCCAGCAGTTCAACCTGGCCGGCCGTCTCGACGTGCTGACCAACGTGCTGATGGGTCGCCTCAGCCACGTCAGCACGATGCAGGCCTTGCTGAAGCTATGGAGTGAGGACGATCGGGCCATCGCTCTGTCGGCGCTCGACCAGTTCGACATGGCCGGACTGGCGGCGCAACGGGCGGATACGCTTTCGGGCGGTCAACAGCAGAGGGTCGCCATCGCGCGCGCCCTCGTCCAGGAGCCCGATCTCATCCTCGCGGACGAGCCCATCGCCTCGCTGGACCCACGCAACACCAGGGTCGTGATGGATGCGCTGCAGCGCATCAACAAGCATTTTGGCATCACCGTCATCTGCAATCTTCATTCGCTCGATACGGCGCGGGTCTATTGCGACCGGCTGGTCGGCATGGCGCAGGGACGAGTGGTGTTCGACGACGTCCCGCAGGCGCTGACCGACACGGTCGCCCGGGAACTCTACGGGCTCGATGCCGGCGAAGTCATGGATACGGCCGGCACGGCCCTGCCCTTGCCGACGCAGAACATGCGCCCGTCGCTCGCCGTCGCGTGACACCTCAAGGACTGCCTCAGTTCAAACGAACCATCGGAGCTTTGCCATGATCAATCGACGCTCGATACTGGCTCTTGCAGCGGGCGCACTCGCCCTCACCGCTTCCGGTCCCTCCATCGCCCAGGACTGGAAGGCCAAGTACCCGGAAATCGTGCTGGCGATCGTGCCGGCCGAGAATGCCAGCGGCGTGGTCGACCGCTACACGCCATTCGCCAAGTACCTGGAGAAGGAGCTCGGCACGAAGGTCACGCTGCGGGTCGCCAACGACTATACGGCGGTGATCGAAGGCATGAAGAACCGCCAGATTCAAATCGGCTTCTTCGGCCCCGGCTCCTACGCCCGCGCCTACGCGGTCTCCGGCGGCAACACCGTCGCGTTCGGCACCACGCAGAACCAGGACGGCTCGATCGGCTACTACTCGGTCGTCTATGTGAAGGCCGACAGTGCCTACAAGACGCTGGACGATCTCAAGGGCAAGAAACTGGGCCTTGTCGACGTCGAGTCGACCTCCGGCTTCAAGGCACCCACCTTCTTCATGACACGTGAAGGAAAGGCCCCCGACAAGTTCTTCGCCGTCGCCCAGGTAACGGGCAGCCACGAGAACGCCGTGGTCGCGATGACCCAAGGCACGGTGGATGCGGCGACGAACTGGTGGAACTCGGACACCGATTCCAACCTCACCCGCATGATCAACAAGGGCATGCTCAAGAAGGCCGACGGCACGCCGATGAAGTACGAGGATTTCCGCATCGTCTGGAAGTCGCCGCTGCTCGCCGGCTCGCCGTTCGCCTATCTCAACGACATGCCCGACGACCTCAAGAAGGCCATCGAGCAGGCTTTCTTCAACGCCCACAAGAAGGACAAGGCGGCGTTCGACAAGCTTTCCGACGGCAAGGATCTCGCGTTCGTGCCCGTCGGTCACAAGGACTATCTCGAGTTCATCGAACTCAACAAGTTCCTCGAGGAACTGCGCCGCAAGAAGAGCTAATGGTCTGCGCCCGGACCAGGGGGTCGCCGTCTCGGCGGCCCCCATTTTTTGAGGCATTTCCTTGAGAACCGTCGCGACCCTGCCGCCGCCGCAGCTCGCGCCGCTCGCACATGCCTATGCCACAGCCGTCGCGGCGAAGCGGCGCTGGGTAATCGGCGGAATCGCGCTGCTGATTGCCCTGTCGCTGCTATCCGGCTGGGCCGGCCAGGTCGACCCGGTGAAACTCTGGAAGGGCCTGCCGCGCTTCGCCAGCTACTTCTACGACATCCTCCCGCGGCTGCGGATGGAGACCTTCATTGCCGACCTCCAGGAATGGTTCTGGAATCTCGACGGCTGGCTGGCGCTGCTCTGGGACACGCTGCTGATCGCCTACCTCGGCACCTTGTCCGGGGCCGTTGCCGGATTCTTTCTGTGCTTCCTGGCGTCGGCAAACCTGACGCGGTCGACTCCGCTGCGCTTTGCCGCCCGCCGCACGCTGGAATTCTGCCGAACCGTGCCGGAGATCGTGTTCGCCCTGATGTTCGTCTACGCCTTCGGCTTCGGGCCGATGCCCGGCGTTCTTGCCATCGCGATCCACACGGCCGGCGCCCTCGGAAAGCAGTTCTCCGAGGTCGTCGAGAACGTGAACATGCAGCCGGTCGAGGGCCTGACAGCCGCAGGCGCGACCTACGTCGAGACCGTCCGCTTCGGCGTGGTTCCGCAGGTCGTGTCCAATTTCGTCAGCTACACGCTGCTGCGTTTCGAGATCAACGTCCGCGGCGCCACGGTGCTGGGATTTGTCGGCGCCGGCGGCATCGGCAAGGAGCTGATCTCGACGATCCGGCAATTCTACTACGCAGACGTCAGCGCCATCCTGGTGATCATCATCGGCACGGTCTTCCTCATCGACTGGCTGACCGAGATCCTGCGCCACAGACTGTTGAGCCTGGACGTCCGATGACTTCACCCTCAAGTCCGCTGCGTGCCCGCGCCGAGGCCGATCGCGCCAGCCTGAAGCAGCGCTATCCGGCGTCCTTCAGGGCCCCGCTCCAGGCGCGCCTGATGACCCCTGCTACCGTCGTGCTCGCGACGGCGCTTGCCGTCTATGCGCTGTGGCGGTTCGGCTTCTCGCCGGAGAAGTTCATCGACGGGCTGGGCAAGCTCGGCATCGTGATCGGGCTGATGATTCCGCCCAGCCCGGGCAACCAGCTCTGGAACTACATCGGCGCGTTGGGCGAGACGCTGTCGATCGCCTTCCTGGGGACGCTGGGTGCGGCCATCCTGGCCCTGCCGGTCAGCATGCTCGCGGCCAAGAACGTGGTGGCGAACCGGATCATCCATTTCACCAGTCGCCGGTTCCTCGATACGATCCGCGGCGTCGATACGCTGATCTGGGCGCTCATCTGGATCAACGTCGTCGGCCTCGGACCATTCGCCGGCATTCTGGCGATCTTGACGTCCGACTTCGGTACGTTCGGCAAGTTGTTCTCGGAGGCCATCGAAGCGGCCGACAAGAAGCCCGTCGATGGCGTGCTTTCGGCGGGCGGTTCCGACCTGCAGGGATTCCGCTTCGGCGTGCTGCCGCAGGTATTGCCCGTCCTGCTGAGCCAGGTGCTCTACTATTTCGAGAGCAACACACGCTCGGCCACCATCATCGGAATCGTGGGTGCGGGCGGCATCGGCCTCTATCTCGCCAACGAAATCGCGCAGGCCGAATGGCCGCAGGTCGCGTTCCTGATTCTGATGATCCTTGTGACTGTGTCGACGATCGACTGGCTTTCCGGAAAGATCCGGTTCGCCGTCATCGGTACCCAGGGACGCACGGCTTGACCCAGCGCTACGCCCTCTATTACGCGCCGCGCCCCGAGGACGGGCTGGCCGCAACCGCAAGTCAGTGGCTCGGCCGCAATCCCGAGACCGGCCAGACGCGCGCCCCGCGTCCCGTGCCAGGCCTGGCTCCCGAGCGCTTGGCGGAAATCCTGGCCGGGCCGCGCCTCTATGGTTTCCACGGCACACTGAAGGCGCCGATCGCACTGGCGGACGAGGTTACCGAGCGCGATTTCGTCGACGCGGTCGGCCGGTTTGCCGCCCGAGAACGGGCCTTTGCCGTGCCGTCGCTGGAATTGGCCGAGCTGTCGGATTTCCTCGCCCTGGTGCCGGCGACGCGCTGCCCCGATCTGCAGGATCTCGCCGACCGCTGCGTCCTCGAATTCGATGAATTCCGCCGCCCGGCCGATGAAGCCGAACTCGCCCGCCGGCGCGCCCCCGGTCTCACGCCGCGGCAGGACGCGCTGCTGTTGCGTTGGGGTTATCCCTACGTGCTCGACGAGTGGCGCTTCCATCTCACCCTGACCGGGCGGATCGCCTGCGCGACGGAACGGGAAACGGTCGCCGTCGCCTTGCGGCAGCGGTTCGCCGGCGTCATCGAGAGCCCGCTTCAGGTGAACGATCTCTGCATCTTCCGCCAGCCCGCGCCGGACCGGCCGTTCACCGTGCTGGCGCGTTTCAGGCTCGGAGGCGGGCGGCGGGTGCGGACCGAAACGTGGCCAGGACCCTGACCAGCGCCATTGCCGCCTCGTCGAGCGGCCCGTCATTCGTGATCGTGATCAGCCTGGGGTCGTGCACGTCGTAGGCGTCGCTGCGCTCGAGGCGCCGGGCCGCGGCCGCCTCGTCCTCGCGACCGCGCGCGGCCAGACGCTCGCGCAACCGCGCGACGGGCGCCGTGATCAGCACGGGATAGGTATCCGGATCGACACCGGCCACGCTCTGGAAATGCTCGCGCGAGCCACTCACGACCACGGTGAGCCCGGCCTTGCGCCAGGCGTGGATTTCGCGACCGATGCCGTAGTGGTTGCCATGGGCCTGCCAATGGAAGGCGAACAAGCCATGTGTGCGGCGCATCGCGAACTCGAGGTCACTCAGCGCCACATGGTTCTCACCCGACGCCTCGGCCGGCCGGGTGATGTAGCGGTGAGCGAAGATCACGGAGGTGTCGGGCGCCAGCAATTGCCGGGCGCGCGCCAGCACCGAGTCCTTGCCGGCGCCGGAGGGCCCCATCACGTAGAA
>CAMAYC010000137.1 GCA_945862125.1 Reyranella massiliensis 521 | reverse complement strand
ACTTGTACCCTTCGGCGCGCGCGCCAACAGAGAGAAGCGACAAAAATAGGAACGAGAAAAAACGCTTCATCTTACTCCTAGTCCGGCACGCGTTGTGCGGCTGATACAATGCTAAGCCAGCACCTGAGATCTGTCATGCGGACAGGGCCTTAGGGCGGCCGGCGTCCGTTCCCGCTGTCGGTCACACATGTCGTAGCGTTTCGCCCGCCTCGACTTCGGTGCTGATCACGGCCGGCACGAACCTGGTCGGCTCGTCCGCAGATACCGGCGCAACCCGCCCCATCACACGGCGCCACGAGAACAGCAGGTTCGCATTGAGGTCGTGACGCCGGGCCACCTCCGAAACCGACGCCCCGCGCTCGTACGTCTCCGCTACGATCTGCCGCTTCTCGTCTTCAGGGCGCACCCGCCGCCGGCGTCCAGCGCCTGTTCTCAAAACTGACATCTGTAATCGTGTCCATCAAGGCTAGCGGACACGATCATCAGGCTGATACCGCAAATAGCTCCGCTACTTGGTCACGCATTTCCTTCAAGGCTCAAGGCTTCGAAAATGCCCTTTGTTCCAGCCCTCGATTTGCCCCAAGGCCGCCGCCCATTGCTGTGGCGATAGATATTCCAATGCCAGATCCCTACGTGAAGCTGCATCTGCGTATCCTTGAGAAGCTGAAATAGCTTCCCCAAGCACGCCGCTCAAACATCACTTGCGCTAGTTTGAATTCCGGCTCGGCTTTGTCTGAGAACGCCAAGAGGCGATAAAACGCGCAAAACAAAACATCGTAAACATTTGGCAGCGCAGCTTCAGACGCGATCAAGAAGGCAAACGCGATAAGTCCCCCAACAAGCCAAGGCCATTCAGAGGTGGCTCGGTTTGTTTGGACAGATTTCCGGGTTTGCTAAGTGGAGCCTCTGCCGGTTGGTATCGCCATGGTGCTCTCGCCGCGTAGGGAGGGCGTAGCCCGACCGAAGCGGCGAGAGCACCATGGCGGCAAAAAGTCATGCCGCCCGCGCCAGGATCGCGATGTCGCCGAAGTAGGCGCGATCGGGCGTGCGGGCGTCAAGGCTCGAGTGCGGGCGCTTGCCGTTGTAGAAGTCGAGATAGCGACCCAGCGAGGCGCGCGCGTGGCCCACGCTGTCGTAGGCCCGCAGATAAACCTCCTCGTATTTGACCGACCGCCACAGCCGCTCGACGAAGACGTTGTCGCGCCAGGCGCCCCTGCCATCCATGCTGATGGCGATGCCGTTGTCGGCCAGCAGGCCGGTGAACTGCGATCCTTGATCGGTGTTGAAGATGTCCGGCTTGCCGTGCCGGACCAACGCCTCCTCGACGGCTTCGAGGCAGAAGCCTACCGCCATGTCGATCGAGACCCGCCAGGCCAGGACCCGGCGGCTGAACCAGTCGACCACCGCGGCCAGATAGACGAAGCCGCGCGCCATCGGGATGTAGGTGATGTCCATCGCCCACGCCTGGTTCGGCCGGTCGACCACGAGGCCGCGCAGCAGATACGGGTAAATCCTGTGCCCGGGCGCAGCCTTGGAGGTATTGGGTCGCCGGTAGATCGCCTCGATCCCCATCCGCTTCATCATCGTGCGGATGCGGCAGCGCCCGATCTCGACGCCCTCGCCGCGCAGCAGGTCGCGCAGCATCCGGCTACCCGCGAACGGGTAATCCAGATGCAGCTCGTCGATCCGCCGCATGATCGCCAGATCGGCCGGCGACACCGGCCGAGGCCGGTAATACAGGCTGCTCCGGCTCAGCTTCAGAACCTTCGCCTGGCGCGTCAACGGCAGGTCGTGCGTACGGTCGATCATCGCTTGGCGCTCAGCATGCCGGCCTTGGTGAGCGCGCCTTCTAAAAAATCGTTCTCAAGTGTCAGCTCGCCGATCTTGGCATGCAGCGTCTTTACGTCGACCACCGGCCCAGGCCGAGCCCCGTCCGGGCCGAATACACCCGTCGCTCCTTCGAGCAACCGGCCCTTCCAATCGGTGATCTGGTTCGGGTGGACATCGAAATACTGCGCCAGCTCGGCTAGCGTCTTGTCGCCCCTCAAGGCCGCCAACGCCACCTTCGCCTTGAAGGCCGCCGTGTGGTTCCGTCTCGTTCGTCTGCTCATGGTCTCTCCCGATCTGCGGTATCCTCGCCGCGTTCAGGCAGAAACTCCACTTAGCCGACTGTCCAGATTCCCCGGGCCACCTCTGGTGTCGTAGGTCTTTTGTTGGGCGTGTTTGGGCGCGCTCTATGACAAGTCGAACCCTTCATAGTGCCGCGCCGCCGCCTCTTGGCAAATCTCCCGATAACGGACCATTCCTCCGGCATAGGGCATGAACACCCTGGGTTTGCCGGGAATGTTCGCGCCCAAGTACCAGGAATGCTTCGCGTGCGGCAGTAGTGTCCTGTTGGCCACCTCGTTGACCTCCGCCACCCATTTTTCACATGAGCCGAGCTTAGCCTCGATGCACTCCAGGCCCTTCGTTCGCATGTAGTCGATGCAGTTCGTGATCCAATCTGCGTGCTGCTCGATCGCCACTGGCATATTGCACAGCACGGACGGGCTCCCTGGGCCGGTGATTGTGAAGAGATTCGGGAAACCGGCAATCTGCAGACCAAGGTAATTGCTCGGCCCTGCTTCCCAAACATCCTTCAATGCCAAGCCGTCACGCCCACGGATATCCATCCGCAGCAGGGGGCCGGTCATGGCATCGAAGCCGGTCGCGAAGACGACAATGTCCAGTGGATACTCAACCTCGGCAGTGCGGACACCTGCCGCCGTAATGGCTTGGATCGGCGTCGTTTTCACGTCTACAAGCGTGACGTTGGATCGATTATAGGTCTCAAAGTAATCGGTATCGATCGGCGGACGCTTCGCCGCGTAGGGGTGATCGATGTCTGACAGCAGCGCCGCAGTTCGTGGGTCTTTCACGACGGCGCGAATCTTGCGCTTGAGAAAATCGGCTGCCGTATCGTTCGCTGCCTTATCGATCAACATGTCTTGGAATGTCGCCCGGAACTGCAAACCGCCCCGTTCCCAGGCTGCTTCGTAGATCTTCTCTCGCTCCTCAACCGAGGTTTCGACAGCCTTGCGGTCCTCGATCTTGAAACCCATCCCGTTTAGCGTTTCGTGAGTTGTGGCTCTGATGTCTTCCGCATGTTGCTTTACGTATTGCTTGAACTCCGGCGTCAGTGGCCCGTTCCGCGCGGGGACCGAATAGTTGGCCGTGCGTTGAAACACCGTCAGGTGTTCGGCCTGCGCAGCGATTACGGGCGCGGCCTGAATGCCGGTCGAGCCGGTGCCAATCATACCCACGCGCTTGCCGGTGAAATCCACCCCCTCATGTGGCCACTCGCCAGTATGATACCAATCTCCCTTGAACTCCTTCAGGCCGGGAAAGTTCGGCACGTTCGCCGTGGACAGACAACCCACTGCGGTTACAAGGAACTTGACGACGTACGTTTCGCCTTGTTCTGTTTGAACTCGCCAGCGGTTCGCGGCTTCATCGTAGTGGGCCGACGCGACTCTGGTATTGAAACGAATGTCCCGCTTCAGGTCGAACCTGTCCGCGGCGAAATTCAAATAGCGCAAGATCTCCGCCTGGCCTGGATAGCGTTCGGACCACTCCCACTCGCGCATTAGTTCAGGAGAGAAGGTATACCAATACACATGGCTTTCGGAATCGCACCGCGCGCCGGGATAGCGGTTCCAGTACCACGTGCCACCCACGCCGCCCCCAGCCTCCAACGCCCTCACCGCCAGGCCAAGCCGATCTCGGAGACAAAGTAGCTGGTAGAGGCCGGCAAAACCCGCTCCGATCACTAGAGCGTCAAGTTCGGTAACTTCGCCAACTGAGGCGTTCGAGCGATCTTGCAGCTCATTCGTCATGACTATTCATCTTCCTTTCGAAACCCGCTCCGCCCCATCCATTCAAGAGCAAACGATCATCCCACGCAAACTTTTGAATCGCCTACATCCAATCACCCGCATCGTTCCAGCCCGCACTCTCCTGCACTTCTCCCTGCTCGCCCGATTTTGGCGTCCGCTGCTCTCGCAGGTCGCTGGCGTGGCCCAGCCAGCAGCGGTAGCGCTTCCGAGGCCAAGCGCTCGATCTGAAGGTCGCGCTGCTCGTACGGACCGACGAAATCGAGAACGATGTGGTGGCTTTGCCTGGCGGTATAATAATTGATGGGCGGCGAACGTTGGCTATGTTCATGGTCTTGCCGGCCGGATCTCTATAGGCGGTAGGGGTAGCCTGCCCTTCGAAGTACAGGGAGGAATGCGATGAAAGAATTCTCCGGCAGGATTGCTGTCGTCACCGGTGGTGGCTCGGGAATGGGACGTGAGCTGGTACGCCTGCTGGTGGCCGAGGGCTGCCATGTCGCCATGTGCGACGTCTCGATGCGGGGCATGGCCGAGACCCGCCGACTATGCGAGGCGACAGGGCTGCCACAAGGCTTGCGCGTCAGCGCGCATCTCGCCGACGTCTCCAAAGAAGATGACGTGATGCGCTTTCGCGACGAAGCCGCACAGCAGCATGCGACCGACCGCATCCATCTGCTGTTCAACAATGCCGGGATCGGCGGCGGCGGCAGCATGATCGCGAACGGCCGTGACGAGTGGGAGCGCACGTTCAATATCTGCTGGGGCGGCGTCTACCTTACCACCCGCGCTTTCCTCCCCCTGCTTCAAGTGGCCGACGAAGGGCATATCGTCAACACCAGCAGCATGAACGGTTTCTGGGCATCCATCGGCCCCAACGCGCCCCACACAGCCTATTCGGCGGCGAAGTTCGCAGTGAAGGGCTTCAGCGAGGCCCTGGTGACCGATCTTCGGCTAAATGCACCGCACATCAAGGTCTCGGTCGTCATGCCCGGACATATCGGCACCGGCTTTCGCACCAACTCGCTCAAGGTCCAGACCAGCACCGAATCGGATGAGCTCAATAGTCGGCAAATCACTCAAGCACGAGCGCGGCTCAGCTCGATGGGCAAGGACGCCTCGGCACTGTCAGACGAGGAGATCAAGGCCATGCTCGCCGAACGCGCCCAGCGCTTCCTGGCAGATGCACCGACCAGCGCGTTCGAAGCGGCGACGGCCATCCTCGAAGGCGTCAAAGCGGAAAGGTGGCGCATTCTGGTCGGATCGGACGCCGAGCTGATGGACCGGATGGTGCGCGACGACCCCGAGCAGGCTTACGACGACCAGTTTTTCGCCCGCTTTGCTGCCGCGGCAGGCTGGCATCCGGGACGCTGAAGTCTAATTGGATCACTCAGTACGAAATGTATATTTGTATTGAGTTGCGGGCGATGGATGTTTCTGAGCCGACGGCGAGCCACGTAGCCCGGTGCGGACTTGACCAGGGCGTTGGCCGGCACCGGCCCGGCGCTGCCGAAGGCGGCGAAAGCGCTGCGCAGCAGCACGATCTTGACGACACGTCAGTAGGTCCTCCCGCCACGGCAAGGGGCTGCTGTCTGCCTTCCGGGGGGGGCAAACATTCCTCGTCGCGCATTCCTCGCGCCTCCAGCTTGCCGCTGTCGGCAGATCGGGCCTACTGTTCGGCTGGACTGCAGGGGAACCCTAGATGCGTCACAATCGCTTGCGCGCATGGCTCGACGCCGGTGAGCCTTTGATCGATACCCACCTTCTGGCGGGCGAAGGTAGGCAATGATCGAATCACGGATCGACCTTCTGTTCGGCAAAGGCCATCTGCCGGTCACGGTTCCGGCCGGCGTCCATCCCACGATCATCCGCAAGGGCGCGATGCAGAAACTCTCGGACCCGAGCGGCGCCATCGCAGATGCGCTCGCCAGGCCGATCGGCGCCCCCGCCCTGGCGGCGCTGGCACAAGGCAAGAAGAGCGCCTGCATCCTCATCTGCGACATCACGCGCCCGGTACCGAACCGGCTGTTCCTGCGCCCGATGGTGCAGACCATGGTGTCCGCCGGCATACCCCTCAGTGCCATCACGATCCTGGTCGCCACCGGCCTGCACCGCCCGAACGAGGGCGAGGAGCTCGCCGAACTGGTGGGCGATCCCTGGGTGATGACCAACGTGCGGGTCGAGAACCATTTCGCGCGCGACGAGACGATGCACGTCAGTCTCGGACGCACCGCCACGCGCGGCACGCCGATCGGGCTCGACCGCCGTTTCGTGGAGGCGGAGCTGCGCATCGCCACCGGCTTGGTCGAGCCGCACTTCATGGCCGGCTGGTCCGGCGGCCGGAAGGTTATAGCCCCGGGCGTGGCGCATCACGAAACGATCCGCACCTTCCACTCCGCCCGGTTCATGGAGGATCCGCTCGCGGTGCAGTGCAACCTCGTTGGCAATCCGCTGCACGAGGAGCAGCTTGAGATCGTGCGCGGGCTCGGGCCCTGCTACGCGCTGAACACGGTGATCGACGAGGATCGTGACCTCGTGCACGTGACGTTCGGCGAGGTCATCGAAAGCCACATGGCGGCCGTCGATTTCGTCACTGCGTCCTGCAAGATCGGCATGGACCGACGCTACAAGACAATCGTCACCTCCTCCGCCGGCTACCCGCTGGACAAGACCTACTACCAGACGGTGAAGGGCATGGTGACGCCGCTTGACATCCTGGAGCCGGGCGGCACGCTGATCATTGCCTCCTCCTGCTCCGAAGGATTCGGCTCGCCCGAATTCCGGGAGGCGCAGACACGCCTGGTCGCCATGGGGCCGGAGCGTTTTCTCGCCACGCTGACGGCGAAGTCGCTGGCGGAGATCGACGAGTGGCAGACCGAGATGCAGATGAAGGCGATGCGCCTGGGACGCGTCGAGCTCTATACCACCGGCCTGGATAGCGAGGAGCGTCGCATCACGGGCGTCACCCTCACCCCTAATGTCGATCTTGCGGTGCGGGAGGCGATCACCCGCTACAACGATCCAAACGTCGCCTTCATTCCCGAAGGTCCCTACGTCGTCCCCGTTTTCGCCGGCCGATGACTCTCGCCATCCGCCTCGACGCGGTGGGCGGCATTGCGGGCGACATGTTTGCCGCCGCCATGGTTGACGCTTTGCCGGATTTGCGGGCCCGCGTGCTAGCGGATGCCGCAGCCGTGCTGCCGCCCGGAACCGGCACCCCGGTCTTCACGCCCGGCACCAGCGCCGGCCTGCACTGCCTGCGCTTCGGGCTCTCGGCTCCTGCCGGCGATCATCACCACGACCATCACCATCACCATCACGACCAAGACCACCACGCTCACGCCGGCTTTCTAGACATGGTGGCGCGCATCGAAGCCGCGCCGCTCAGCCCCGGCACCGCCACGCACGCGATCGCCATCCTGCGCCATCTGGCGGAGGCCGAAGCCGCGATCCACCACGTGCCGGTGGACGAGGTGCATTTCCACGAGATCGGCGACTGGGATTCGCTGATGGATGTGACGGCGGCGGGCAGCGTCGCCGCGGCGCTCGAAGGCGCGCGCTGGAGCGTCTCCGCGCTGCCGCGCGGCGACGGCCTCGTGCGCACGCGCCACGGACTGCTGCCCGTGCCGGCGCCCGCAACGGCGCGGCTGCTGGAGGGATTCATCTGGCGCGACGATGGCATCGGGGGAGAGCGTGTCACGCCGACCGGCGCGGCCATTCTCCGTCACCTTGTCGAAGCTGCGTCGTCGCGCGGTGTCGTCGGTCGGCTGCAGGGCACCGGCACCGGTGCCGGCACGCGCGAATATCCGGGCCAACCCAACATCCTGCGCGCGACCCTTTTCGAGGCTGCGGCCGACGGGCTGTGTGTAGAAGGGCCGAGCGAAGAGGACATCCTCGTGCTCAGCTTCGAGATAGACGACATGTCCGCCGAGGAGATCGCCGTCGCCGCCGATCGGCTGCGCGCCACGGGTGGTGTCCGGGACCTCGTGCTCATCCCCGCCATCGGCAAGAAGGGGCGACCGGTCCACACGTTTCGCCTGCTCGTCGAGCCGACCGCGCGCGACTCAGTCGCCGACGCCTGCTTCACCGAGACATCGACCATCGGCCTGCGCTGGCAGGCAGCCCGCCGCGCGGTGCTCCCTCGGGCGAGTGCGGGGGCCGGCGCAGTGCGCGTGAAGACGGTGACACGGCCTGCGGGTCCCAGCCGCAAGGCGGAGAGCGACGACCTTGCTCCCCTCGCGGGCCTCGACGCCCGCCGCGCCGCCAAACGGAAGGCAGAGGAGTCATGACGAAGCTGGAAGCCGTTCTGGCGAACCTGCCGAACCTCGCAATCGCGGTCAGCGGCGGGGTGGACAGCATGACGCTCGCCCATGCCGCGCACCGTGCCGGCTTGCCGGGCCTACTGGTCGTGCATGCGCTTTCGCCTGCCGTACCAATGGAAGCGACGGACCGCGTACGGGACCATGCGAGCCGGTTCGGCTGGCGTCTCACGGAAGTGGACGCGGGAGAATTCGCCGATCCCGCGTACCGTGCCAACCCGGTCAATCGCTGCTATTTCTGTAAGACCAATCTCTACGACCGTATCGCGCACGTGACCGAGGGGCCGATCGCCTCGGGCGCCAATCTGGACGATCTTGGCGACTACCGGCCCGGGCTGATCGCAGCGGCCGAGCACCGTGTCCGCCACCCGTTCGTGGAGGCCGGCATGGACAAGGCTGCCGTACGCGCCCTGGCCCGCCATTTCGATCTTGCCGACATTTCCGAGCTGCCGGCGCAGCCCTGCCTGTCGAGCCGCGTCGAAACGGGCATTGCTATCAGCGCCCGCGACCTCGCCTTCGTCGCGCGCATGGAGCGCGCACTGGCGCCCCATGTGCCGCAAGGGACGGATCTCCGCTGCCGCGTCACCCATGGCGGGATCTTCGTCGAGACGCCGGAGCCCGACGAGGCGATGCAACGCATCGCCGATGAGTTGTGCGCCGGCGAAAGCCGCCTTTTCCTCGGCTTCCGCCCCTATCGCCGCGGCGCCGCCTTCCTGCACGGATCGGCGTGAGCGACTTCGTCTTCGACTGGGAGCGCGAGGCGCGCACCGGGGTTGCCGAGGCCGTACTCTGCGAGCCGAAGACGCCGGCACAGATTGCGGCCATCCTGGAGACCGCGGCGACGAATGGCGCGCGCTTGCTGCTCACACGGATCTCGCCGTCGCAGCACGATGAGCTGCCGGAAGCGCTGCGCAAGCTGCTCAATTACGACGCGCTTTCCCGCACGGCGATCCTCGGTGGACCGCCTCCCGGCACGCCGGTCGAGGGCACCCTGATCGTCGCTGCCGGCACGGCAGACCTTAGCCCGGCGCATGAGGCGGCGCGCACGCTGGCTTTCCATGGGCACGCCGCGCCGGTGATCGCGGATGTCGGGGTCGCCGGGCTGTGGCGGCTCAACGCGCAGATCGGCCGGCTGCGCGAGGCCCGCGTCCTCATCGTCGCCGCAGGCATGGAAGGCGCGCTGTTCAGCGTCGTTGCAGGCCTGGTTGCCGCCCCGGTGATCGCGCTGCCGACCTCCGTGGGCTATGGGGTCGCTTCCGGCGGCGGGGTGGCTCTGAACGCCGCGCTGTCAAGCTGTGCCCCAGGTGTCATGGCAATGAACATCGACAACGGCTTCGGTGCCGCGGCGGCAGCGATCAAGATCCTGGGGATCGCGCGCCGATAAAGCGTGTGGCCGAAGCAGATTGATCGCTTCGTAGCGCGATTCGCCTATGTCTTGGCGTAGGCGATGCTCATGGTCTCGGCAACACACGCCGGACGCTCCTTGCCCTCGATCTCGACGGTCCATTGGTAGGTCATGCGAATGCCGCCGTCTTTCATGTCGTCGGCGGCGAGCAGCTTCTGGCGGCCGCGGATGCGCGCACCGACCTGCACTGGGCTGGTGTAACGCACCTTGTTTGAGCCGTAGTTTATGCCGTTCCGCACATTCTCGATCTTGAGGACATCCTTCCCGAAGGTAGAGATCACGGAAAAGGTAAGATTACCGTGCGCGATGGTCTTCCCATCCGGCATGTCCGTCTTGCAGCGCTCGACATCGACATGAATCCATTGATGGTCACCGCTTGCTTCGGCAAATTTGTTGATGCGTTCCTGTGTCATGACCAGCCAGTCGCTGACTCCCAGCTCCTGACCGACCAGCGCCTTCATTGCCTGCGGGCTCTCAACGATTCTCTTTGCCACGATGTCCTCCCTCAAACCTGCATCTTTGCCCAGGTGTCGCGCAGCTTGTGCATGCTCAAAAATCTAAAATGCCAAGCAAGTGTAGCGTTCCTTGTGCCGTAGCCATAACGTCATCGGCATGCTCACGCTTCTGTCCGCCCTCGGCTCCCTGCTGTCGTTCCGGGTTCGTCGTCGTCTCACCTTGGAGCTCGAACTCGTCGCCCGCAACATCAGGTAACCGTCCCGCGCCGGCAACGCCCCAGCCTGCACCATCCGCTACGAGCGTCGCCCGGTCTGAACTGTTTGCGGCGAACGAACCTGCAAGGCCGCTACGATGCCGGCCGCCGTCGCCGTTGGCCATTTGATCGCTCGGATGCAGGCGCGCTCAGAACAAACGTGTGGAGTCCTCACCGCGAGCGAGCGGCGGCCTCTTCGATCACCAAACATCATCACCCGAGGCCTTCATCGGCACACCGATTCCATGGCCGAATCGCGTTTTGAGCAAGGACAGCCATCTCGACCGCTGCTACCTCAAGGGCCAGGCCGGCGACGCGGCAAACGCTGTCCTCTCGGCCGTCGGCTACAACTTCAGGCGCATCCTCGCCTGGCTGAGCAGCCTTTTGCGCTTAATCCTGGCACACTTGATAGCCTCGTTCGTTATCAACCCAGCACTCAATCGGGCTTCTTAACGGACGACTTTTTACCTTACGGGCATCCACACATGGCCTCGCGGGCGCTACGCGCCTCCCCCAGGTGAGACTTTATTGTAGTCGCCAACCTGAATAGAAAGACTCTACCGGCAGGCGGCACTGACGGCGGGAGCGAGGAGCTCGGCGAAGCGGCGGGACCCGGCGATAGAGAAGTGGCCCTGGTCGACAAAGTCGGCGGCGCCGAACGCCTCCGGCGGGATTGCGACATGGACGTCGCCGAGATCGTCGGCCGTGCGCGCCAGCAGGGCAGTGAGCTGCTGCAGCATCGGCCAGACGTCGCGGTCGCGGACCAGTGGCAGCCAGCCGTAGAGACCCTCGCCGTTCAGCCGGGCACGGTTCACGACCTGTCCCACCCAGATTGTGCGCGTGCCGCGCCCGCGGTTGATGGCTGAGATCGTGCGCAGGTTTCGGTCATAGATCGCCATCAGCGCCGGATCCGGGTCGGGGCCGGCGCCCGGCGCTAACGCGTAGGGATCGGCGGTGTATCGCACCGTGTCGGCCTCGGCGCCCAGCAGCCGCGCCGCCACCGTGGCAACTGGCGAGACGGTGACGTTCGAGCCGCCAAGGCGCCGCACGCGCAGCGAATCGACCTGACTCGGCAGGTGGAAATCGGCATAGGCCGTATCGAGCCGGGGAATGCGGGCGTTGCGCAGATCGTTCCAGCCGACGAAGTAGACGGCGCAGCGCGGCACCTTGCCGAAAGTATCGGCATAGAACGCCGTCTGCGCCACCAGCTCGGAGGTGGTGTAGCCAGGTACGCCATGGTTAACGACGAACAGGCCGTCATTGCGCAGCGCCGTGTTCAGCCGGTCGCTCCAGGTGTCGCCCTCGCCGTTGCCGATGTCGTAGGTGGCCGATCCACCGTAGGTAGCTACAACGGCGCGCGTGGCGAGATCCTCCGTCGCCGGATCGCGCCCGCGCGTGCCTTGCGAGGAATGGCGCACGGCGAGGCCGGTGGCGCTCACGATGTTAAGCGACGGCACCGGCACAGCCTGCAGGAGCGCGTGCCAGCGGAAGCGCGGCGGCTCGCCGGCGGCGGGCGGCAGTAGCGAGGGACCGCCTGCCGGTGCCAGCGCCCACGAGCCGACGCCCCAGCCAAACTCGACCGTCGCCAGGACGAGCAGCACTGAGGCAACGCGTGGCCACTTCGCCCCGGCGACCACAAGCGCCAGGAGGCCCAAGAGATAGAGGAAGTAGTTTGCGCGCGGCCCCGTTGCCCGAAGTTCGCCGGCGACCACGAGGCCCGCGGCCGTGCCCGCGATCATAGCCGCCAGCGCGAGGGCCAGCACGACAGGGACAGCGCGCTCGAAACGGTAAGGCCTCCGCAGCCCGAGATAGGCCAGCACCCTGCTCATCGATCCGTATCCGCCCTGATCTGTCCCGGGGGTTGCTATATCACGCGCATCGTCGCGCGTGTGCCTGCCGAATACTACATCCGGCAATATTCATGATGAAGTCCGCCGAGAACTGGCCGCACGCTGAGATGGCCGAACCGTTGGACTAGCCGATGGCCTGGCAAATCCTTGTCCAGGAACAGGTGCGTTCGGAGTTCTTTGTAATAGACGGCGTAGGCGGCAAGGATCCGACGCAGATGGGCCTCTCCAAAGACGACGATATGATCGAGGCATTCCCTGCGGATCGATCCCATTAGCCTCTCCGCATGCCCGTTTTGCCAAGGTGAGCGCGGCGCCGTCGGGTGATCCCGGATGTCCATGGCTGCAAGACGCCGGGTAACCGCGCGGCCGTAAGCCCCGTCACGATCGCGGATGAGGTGGTGGGCGCTTCGTTCCATGGGAACGCCTCGGTGATCTGGCGAGCGATCCATTCCGCCGTCGGACTGGTCGTCACCGTGAGCGATATCAGCCACCGGCGCTGATGCCGGAGAATGACCAAGACGAAGAGCAGCTTGAAACCAATCGTCGGCACGACCAGGAAATCCATGGCGGCGATGCCGGTCGAATGATTGTGCAGAAAGGTCTTCCAAGTC